>NZ_JBFAON010000001.1:428053-568388 GCF_040659795.1 Pseudonocardia sp. NPDC049635 | reverse complement strand
CTGCGCCAGTGGGCCGAGGAGAACGGGATCGAGGTGCCGTCCAACAACCGGTTCAGCCAGGCGCTGGTGAAGCGCTGGCGCGAGGCGACCCAGGAGCAGGCCGAGCAGGAATGAGGGCTCCGGGACCGTGGCCACCGCCCCGCCGGGGCGGTGGCCACGGCCCCGGACAGCACCGAGGGCACCGGCGCGCGCCGATCAGCCGATCACACCGCGGTCGTGCAACGCACCGATCTCGGCGGTGGACAGGCCGAGCTCACCGGCGAGGATCTCCTCGGTCTCCCGGCCGAGCACGGGTGCGGCTCCGGCGTCACCGTGCTCGCCGTCCCAGCGGATCGGGGAGCGGGCGGTGATCGCGGCCGTCCCGCCCGGCATGACGATGTCGGCCAGCAGCGGATGCGCCCCCGCGCGGTGCTCACCGACCACCTGGGTCATCCCCTGGTAGCGCCCCCACAGCACGCGGGCCCGGTTCAGCTCGGCCTCGACGGTCGCCGAGTCGCGGGCACCGAACCACGGCCGGAGCACCGCGGCGATGGTCTCACGCAGCCGGTAGCGCTCGGTCTCGTCGGTGAGGTCGGCGTCCAGCGCCGTCTCCAACGCCGCGAAGACGGCCCCGGTGCCGGTCACCGAGACCAGGGCGCTCCACTGGCCGGGGGTGAGCGCCACGACCATCACCCGCTGACCGTCCGAGCAACCGAAGTCGACACCGAAGCTGCCGTAGACGTGGTTGCCGTGCCGGGGCCGCTCACGCCCGGCCTCGGCGGCCTCGGACAACCAGCCGAGGTTCGCGACGCCGGCGAGCGCGACGTCGGACAGGGCGATCTCGGAGTAGACCCCGCGCCCGGTCCGGCTCCGCTGGTGCAGCGCGGCCAGGACGGTGGTGGACACGGTCAGCCCGGTGACCAGGTCCCAGGCGGGCAGCACGTGGTTGACCGGTGCGGCGCCCTCCTCGCTTCCGGTGATCTGCGGGATGCCGACCTCGGCGTTGACCGTGTAGTCCACGGCGGGCCGCCCGTCGGGATAGCCCTGGACCCGGACGTGGACCAGGTCCGGGCGGCGGGCGGTGAGCACCTCGTTGGCCATCCAGCGGCGCCCTACCACGTTGTCGACGAGCACGCCGCGATCCTCACCGGGGCCGGTGGCCAGCGCGACCACGATCTCGCGGCCCTCGTCGGAGCGCAGGTCCACCGCGATCGACCGCTTGCCCTTGTTCAACGAGGCCCAGTAGTACGAGTCACCGGTGCCGTGCCCGGCCGCGGGCCAGCGCCCGTGGTCCGGCCCGCCGCCGAGCGGATCGATCCGGATCACCGAGGCGCCGAGCTGGGCGAGGGTCATCCCGCCGGTGGGACCGGCGACGAAGCTGGCGCACTCCACGACGTGCAGACCGGTCAGCGGGCGGGTGCTCTCCGGAGAATGCTGCTGGGTGGTCGTCACGTCCGGTCGGGCCCCTCGGGTCGGTCTGCGCGGATGATCACGGGGTCGAGGGTAGCCCGGGGGCCGGGCCGGGCGTCGTCGCCGAACCGGGCCACGACGAACTCCGCGAACCGGGCCACCACCGGCGGGCGGGGCCGGTCCCGCTGCCAGGCCAGGCCGATCATCCGGTGCGCGGCGTCGTCGGTGAGCCGGAGGTGGCCGACGCCGGGCTCGGCCCGGTGCGGGCGCGGCTCCGGCACGATCGCGACCCCGAGGCCCGCGGCGACGAACCCCTCCAGGGTGCCGATCTCGGTGCCCTCGAACGCGATCCTGGGGGTGAACCCGGCACGGGCGCACAGCTCGTCGGTCAGCCCGCGGAAGCCGATCGGCTCGCGGAGCGTCACGAACGGCTCGTCACGGGCCTCGGCCAGGGCGACCCGGTCGCGTCCGGCGAGCCGGTGTCCGGGCGGGACGGCCAGGCACAGCCGCTCGCGGTGCAGGGCGGTCCAGGCGATCCCGTCGTCGTCCGGGCGGGGGGCGGTCAGCCCGATGTCGACGCGCCCGGCGCGGACGTGCCCGACTATCTCGTGCCCGACGGCCTGGGTGAGCTCGAAGGAGACCGCCGGCGCGTCGGCGCGGTACGCCCGCAGCACCTCGGGCACCAGGCCGGCGGCGATCGAGTGCAGGAACGCGATCCGGATCGTGCCCCGCCCCGGATCGCGCAGTGCGGTGATCCGTTCCTCCGCCGCCGCGAGCTCGGCGAGGCTGCGCCGCGCGTGCTCCAGCATGATCGCGCCGTAGGGATTGAGCCGCAGTCTGCGGTTGACCCGGTCGAACAGCGGTGCGCCGACCCGCCGCTCCAGCCGGCCCAACGCCCGCGACAGCGTCGGCTGGGCCAGCGACAACCGTTGCGCGGCCTGCGTCATGTGCTCGGTCTCGGCGAGCGTCACGAACCACTCCAGCTCGTCCACGGTCGTCACCCGGTGCATCATGTCACCCACTGCGATGCCGGGGGTGCATCGATCCGGGGTCAGGGCGCCGCCTGGCGGAGCACCTCGCGGGCGTGTGCGAGCAGCGGGGCGTCGACCATCCGCCCGCCCAGCCGGAACACGCCGCCAGCATGCTCCTCGGCCGCGTCGAGCATCGCGCGGGCGTGGGCCACCTCGGCGGCGGTGGGCCGGAACGCCTCCCGGACGACCGCCACCTGCGCCGGATGGATGCAGGCTTTCGCCGCGAACCCGGCCGCGACGGCGTCCGCGGAGTCCGAACGGAGCGTCTCCAGGTCGTCGATGTCGACGAGCACCGTGTCGATCGGGGGGACGCCCGCCGCGCGGGCGGCGTACAGGATCCGGGTCCTGGCCTGCTCGACGGCCGGCCGGTACCCGCCGCCGGGCGACCGGCCGGCCCGGCCGCCCAGATCGGCGACGAGGTCCTCGCTGCCCCACATCAGGCCGGCGCACCCCGCTGCGGCGGCGATCTCCGGCGCCGCGAGCACACCGCGGGCGGTCTCGCACAGCGCGACCACCGGATGCGGGGCCAGCGCCTCGACGTCGGCCGCCCGGGCCGCCATCGGCACCATCACGGCGACCTCGGGGTGGGCGGCGAGCGCGCGGACGTCGTCGTCGTACCAGGGGGTGCCGGGGGCGTTGATGCGCACCAGCACCGCGGCCGGGTCCAGGCCGGGCAGGGCGTCGACGACGGCGTCGCGAGCGGCGGACTTGCGGTCGGGGCCGACGGCGTCCTCCAGGTCCAGGATCACCGTGTCGGCGGCGGCGACCGCCTTCGCGAACCGGTCGGGCCGGTCGCCGGGGCAGAACAGCAGCGCGGGTCCGCGCAGGATGTGCCCGGCCGTCATCCGCGGTCCAGCCCACCGCGCTTGACCAGCTGGGCGGCGATCACGTTGCGCTGGATCTCGTTGGTGCCCTCGCCGACGATCATGAGCGGGGCGTCGCGGAAGTACCGCTCGACGTCGAACTCCGTCGAGTAGCCGTAACCGCCGTGGATCCGGACGGCCGACAGCGCGACCTCCATCGCGGTCTCGGAGGCGAACAGCTTGGCCATCCCGGCCTCCATGTCGCAGCGCCGGCCCGACTCGTACTCCCGCGCGGCGTGCAGGATCAGCTGACGGGCCGCGGTGATCTTCGTGGCCATGTCGGCGAGCAGGTTGCCGACCGACTGGTGCTGCCAGATCGGCCTGCCGAACGACTCACGGTCCCGGGCGTAGCGCAGCGAGTCCTCCAGCGCGGCGTCGGCGACGCCCAGCGCGCGGGCGGCGACCTGGATCCGGCCGGTCTCCAGGCCCTTCATCATCTGCGCGAAACCCCGGCCCTCGACGCCGCCGAGCAGGGCGTCGGCCGGGACGGCCATGTTCTCGAACACCAGCTCGCAGGTCTCGACGCCCTTGTAGCCGAGCTTCGGCAGATCCCGGGAGACGGTGAGCCCCGGCCCGTGCTCGACCAGCAGCACCGAGATGCCCCGGTGCGCCGGTTCGGCCGTCGGGTCGGTCTTGCACAGCAGCGCGATCAGCCCGGAGCGCCGGGCGTTGGAGATCCAGGTCTTGGCGCCGTCGACGACGTAGCCGTCGCCGGTGCGCCGCGCCCGGGTCGTCATGTTCTGCAGGTCGGAACCGCCGCCGGGTTCGGTGAGCGCCATCGTCGCGCGCAGCTCGCCGGTGGCCATCCGGGGCAGGTAGCGGTCCTGCTGCTCGCGGGTGCCGAAGGCCACCAGCAGCTTCGCGACGACGGTGTGCCCGCCCATCGCGCCGGCCAGGCTCATCCAGCCGCGCGCGAGCTCGGCGGTGACGAGCGCGTAGCAGGGCATCGAGACCGGTGCCTCGCCCCACGGTTCCGGGACCGCCAGCCCGTAGACCCCGAGCCGCTTCATCTGCTCGATCCACTTCTCGGGATAGGTGTCGGCGTGTTCCAGCTCCTGGACGTGCGGCTTCACCTCGCGGTCGACGAACTCGCGGACCGTGTCGACGACGGCCTGTTCCTCGGTGCCCAGCGCACCCATGGCGCGGCCCTCCTGATCCTGGTCGGTCGTGGGTCGGTTCAGCGGAACCGGACGGTCGCGGTGAGCGACGGGGCGACGCCCTCGGCGGCGACGGCGAGGGTGGCGGTCTGCGGCTCGTCGCGACCGCCGGCGGCGATCAGGGTCGAGGGCAGGAAGGCGGGCCGGGTCAGCCGGTAACCGAACTCGGCGACGGTGTCACCGGGGGCGTGCACCCGGGGCAGTTCGAGTGCGAGCAGGGCCATCAGCGGCCCGTGCACGACGAGATCGGGGTAGCCCTCGACGGTCGTGGTGTAGGGGTGGTCGTGGTGGATGCGGTGACCGTTGTAGGTCAGTGCGCTGAACCGTGAGAGCAGCACGGTGCCGGTGGGGAGGCGCCGCCGCCAGGCGCCGGTGAGGTCCGGCTCGCCGGTCACCGGGCGTGGGACGGTCCGGCGCGGCGCACCGTCGGGCTCCGAGCGGTAGACGATGTCCTGCTCCTCGACCGCGACGACGTCCGGGTCGTCGCCGACCCGCAGCTCCTGGCGGACCGTGACGAACAGCATCTCGCCGGTGCGCCCGGACTTCGGTGTCACCGAGACGACCGCCGAGCTGCCGTGCAGCACCGCCCCGAACGGGATCGGAGCCCGCTGGGTGAACCGGCCCCCGGCGAACATCCGGCGCCGGCCCGGGATCGGCGGTAGCAGCGGGCCGTCCGCGGGGTGCCCGTCCTCGCCGAGCTCCGCGGTCCGGGGGTGCTCGAGCAGCACGAACCAGTGCCACAGCGGGGGGAGCGGGGCGCCGTCACCCAGGGCCGGTGGATCGGCGTCGACCAGGTCGGCGAACGCGGCGGCGGCCCACGGGTCGACCCGCCGGCTGGTCCGGACGGTCGGCGGATCCCAGTCCCGCACCAGGTCGGCCAGGCTCGCGGTGTCGGACACGGCACTCCTTCGTACGGGTTCGGTCGCCGGGATCCCACTCTGGACGCTCGGGCTCGATGTGTGAAATGCAGATCGGAACGCTGCCTGATGCGTCAGGTGCATGATCCCGGGCCGGGCGGGTGCGCGCCGCGGGGGAGAGACGGACGGGCGCACGGGAGGTGTCGGGGTCCGGCGACCCGGGTAGCCGAGAGCCATGCAGTACGACACGTTCATCAGCACCGTCCGCGACAGCGGCGAGCTTCCCGACCAGGCCGCCACCGACCGTGCCGTCCGCTCGACGCTGCGCGTGCTGGGGCACCGGCTGGCCGGTGGCGGGCCGGGGAACCTGGCCGCGCAGCTGCCCGGTGATCTCGGCACCGCGCTGCCCGCCGAGGGCGGCGGCGAGCGGTTCGGGCTCGACGAGTTCTACCGCCGCGTCGCCGACGACGAAGGGGTGTCGCAGCCGCAGGCCCGCCGGCACGCCCGCGCGACGATGGCCGCGATCTCGGTCGCGGTCACCGACGAGGAGTACGGCCACGTCGCCGCGCAGCTCCCCGACGAGTACTCCGACCTGCTCCTGACCGATGCGGTGCGGCATCGCTGAGCGGTGCCTCAGCGGCCGGGCTCCGACTCGTCCCGGCGGTCGAGCCGGGCCCGGCGCTCCTGCTCGCGGCGGCTGTACGCGGCCCGGCGGACGGCACCGTCGTCGGCGAAACCCGAGCCCAGCGCCCCGGCGATGGTGCCCATCGACGCCGACAGCACCGCGATCATCAGGTAGTCGCCGATCCCGGCCTCGCGCATGATGTTCGTGCCGAGGTAGTCCGGCGGGATGACGAGCACCGCGGCGGTCAGCGTGATCCCGAACAGCAGCACGTACATCGTGAGCACACCGAAGGCGACCGTCAGCACCGTCGACAGGTTCGACAGCACCATCTCCTCGCGCAGCGAGCGGCTGCGCCGTGACTCCCACAGCCTGTTGTCCAGGATCAGCCAGGCGGTCATCGCGGTCAGCGCGACCAGGCTGATCGTGGCCTGCCTGCCGACGCTGAGCGAGGTCGCGAGTTCCCAGATGTTGGAGTAGAAGATGCCGAACGCGGCGCCGGCCGCCGCCGCCGCGATCGCCGGCGACAGGCTCGGCACCAACCGCCACGGCCGGTTGGCCCGGACCAGCCCGGCGAGCAGCCGGACCCGGCCGCGCAGACCGGTGAGCGCGAGCCGGACGTCCACCGCGTCCTCGACGCCCGCGCTGCCGGCCTGGTCGTCGTCCCCCCCGCCGGGGTCGAGCCTGGTCAGCGAGCCGGCGCTGCCCGGGCCGGGGTCCTGACCGACCCGCTCGAGCCCCGGCGCCGGGAACAGGTGCCGGGTGACCAGCTGGACCACCGTGTCCCGGCAGCGCCGGTACTGGTCGAACGCGCCCAGCGCGGGCAACGACACCAGCCCGGTCCGGGAACCGGTCGCGCCGTCGGCGACCACGGGGTCGGTGCCGGCCCGCCGCGGCAGGTCGGTGATCAGGACGACGGCGTCGAGGCCGTGGCGTTGCCGGGCCCGCTCGCCGATCTCGACCATCGGCAGGGCGCCGTGCCGGTCCAGCGCGATCCGTTCGTCGCAGACCCGGACCTCCCAGCCGCCGTCGGCGCCCCGGCCCAGCACGCCGGGCAGCTCGCGGGCGAGCCGATGGGCGAGTTCGGTGGGCAGGCCGGGATCGGCCACGAGGCCGAGGACGGTGGGCCGGGACGAATCGGTCACGGCGCGGCACGGTATGCGTCCGCTGTCACCCGCCGCATCCCGGGGCCGTCACTGTCACGATCGAGACGTGCTGGAAGGAGTGACCCGGGTGGGCGGTGACTGTCCGAAGCGGATGCGGTTCGGCCCGTGCGGCGGTGTCCGGCCGGACCTGGGCTGCGAGCTCGGGACCGGCCCCTGCCCGTTCGTCGGCGGCCCGCTGGTGCGCTGGGACGGCCCGCCCGTGCGATCCGTTCTCCCGGAGGCGCTGACCGGGGGCGGGCCGGTGGTGCTCGCCGACCTGACCTCTCCGCCGTACGACGCCCGGGCGCTGGCCCGGCACGCACGGATCCTCGCCGGGGCCTGCGACGCGGTGCTGATCGGGCAGTACCACGACGCCCCGGACTTCCCGCCGTCCCAGCTCGCCGCGCTCGTCCGGGAGGCCGGCGGCCGGGCCTGGGTGACCCTGACGTGCCGGGACCGCAACCGGGTCGTCCTGGAGCAGGATGTCGCCGGGCTGGCCGCCGCCGGGGCCGACGCGGCGCTCTGCGTGACCGGTGACGCCCGCGCGCCCGGCGTGCGCCCGGACGTCACCCAGGTGTTCGACCTGGACGGCACCCGGCTGGCCGGGCTGGCCGCGCGGGCCGGGCTCGCCGCGGTCGTGCCGGAGGCGCCGGCGGCGCCGCCGGTGGAGCTGCGCCCCGCCCGGCTCGCCGAGAAGCAGCGGGCCGGTGCGGGCGCCGCCGTGCTCAACCACGCCGGGTCGCCGGCCCGGGTCGCCCGGTTCGTCGAGCGGGCCCGCGGACACGGTGCCACCCTGCCGGTGCTCGCCGGGGTCGCCGTGTTCACCGACGAACCGGGCGCACGGACCCTGCAGGCCTTCCCCGGTCTGGAGCTCGATCCCGGCACGGTGGAACGGGTGCTGGGCGCACCGGACCCGGTCGAGGCGGGGATCGCCGCCGCGGTCGACGAGGCCCTCGCGCTGCTCGGCGTGGACGGTGTCGCCGGGGTGAACCTGTCCGGCCGCGGGAGGTCCGGCGACGACACCGCCGCCACCGGGATCAAGGCCGAGATCGCCCGCCGGATCCGGTCGAGCGCGGGCGGGTAGACCGCCCGGTAGCGGGTAGCCGGGGAGCATGGCCGATCCCGTGCCGGAGCCCATGGAGCTCGAGTTCGACACCGTAGCCGGCTGGACCGGCCGGGCGGTCGCCGAGCTCGGCGAGGACCATGCCGAGCCCGCCGCCTGCCGAGGCAGTGCGAGTCCGGCCGGTCTGGACTGGTTGACCGGGCGGTGCGGCCTGCAGCGGGACGAGCTGCTCGCCGACGTCGGAGGTGGCAACGGCGGACCCGCGGCCTATGCGCGCCGGACCACCGGCGCCGCGCCGGTGGTGATCGACCCGATGCCGGGGGCGTGCCGGGCGGCGGCGTCGATGTTCGGCCTGCCGGCCGTCGTCGGCGGTGGCGACGCGGTGCCGCTGGCCACCGGGTCGGTGCGGGTCTGCTGGTCCCTCGGCGTGTTGTGCACGGTGCGGGACAAGGCCGCGGTCCTCGCCGAGGCGCACCGGGTCCTGCAGCGGGGCGGGTCGTTGGGCCTGCTGGTGTTCCTCGCGGACCGGCCGCGGCCGGCCGGGGCGCCGGAGGGGAACCACTTCCCGAGCCGGACGTCGGTGCACGAGCTGCTGGCGGCGTCCGGGTTCGCGCGCGTCACGGAGGTGGCGCTGACCGAGCTGCCCGCGGCCCCCGCGTCGTGGCGGCGGCGGATCGAGCGGGTCGAGGGCGTCCTCGATCGCGATCACGGCGACGACCCGCGGTTCACCGCCGCGCAGGAGCAGTCCCGGCGGATCGGCGAGCTGATCGCCGAGGGCGTCGTCGAGGGCAGGCTCTTTCACGCAACGACCCGGTGAACCCGTTGCGCACCAACGGTTTTTGTCCGGTTGGTCCGGGTAGCCGGGCCCTGACGACCACGAGGAGGATTCATGCGCGCACTGACCTGGCACGGCCACCGCGACGTCCGGGTGGACACCGTCCCGGACCCGGTCCTGGAGCAGCCCGACGACGTGATCGTGCAGATCACGAGCAGCGGGCTGTGCGGCTCGGACCTGCACCTGTACGAGGTGCTCAGCCCGTTCCTGGACCCCGGTGACGTGCTCGGCCACGAACCGATGGGGGTCGTCGTGGAGACCGGCTCCGCGGTGACCGAACTCTCGGCAGGCGACCGGGTGGTCGTCCCGTTCAACGTCAGCTGCGGCACCTGCTGGACCTGCGGTCAGGGACTGCAGTCGCAGTGCGAGACCACCCAGAACCGGGAGACGGGCATGGGAGCCTCGCTGTTCGGCTACACGAAGCTCTACGGGCAGGTACCCGGCGGGCAGGCCGAGTACCTGCGCGTGCCGTTCGGGAACACGCTGCCGATCAAGGTCCCCGAGGGCCCGGCGGACGATCGCTTCGTCTACCTCTCCGACGTGCTGCCGACCGCTTACCAGGCCGTGCAGTACGCCGACACCCCCAAGGACGGCACGCTGGTCGTGCTGGGACTGGGACCGATCGGTGACATGTGCACCCGGATCGCCCGCCGGCTCGGTGTGGCGCAGGTCATCGGCGTCGACCTGGTCCCGGAGCGGTTGCGCCGGGCGGAGGCGCGCGGCACCACCGCGCTGGACCTGCGCAACGGTGACGACGAGGTGCACGGCGCGGTGCAGGAACTGACCCGGGGCCGCGGCGCCGACGCCGTGATCGACGCGGTCGGGATGGAGGCGCACGGTTCGCCGCTGGCGAGCTCCGGCCAGAAGCTGGCCGCCGTCGCGCCGTCGGGGATGGGCCGCACCCTGATGGAGAACCTGGGCGCCGACCCGACGACGGCTCTGGAGCTGGCGATCTCGCTGGTGCGCCGGGGCGGCACGATCTCGCTGTCGGGCGTCTACGGCGGCAGCGCCACCCCGATGCCGATGCTCACCCTGTTCGACAAGCAGATCCAGCTGCGGATGGGGCAGGCCAACGTCTGGCGGTGGGTCCCCGAGCTGCTTCCGCTGCTCGACGACGACGACCCGCTGGGCGTCGACGGCTTCGCCACCCACCGGCTGCCGCTGGAGCAGGCCCCGCAGGCGTACGCGATGTTCCAGGAGAAGTCCGACGACGCGGTGAAGGTGCTGTTCACCCCCGGCGCCTCCTGAGGCTCTCCCATCCCTGCCCGGTGGTTATCGTGATCGTCGGTCACACCATCGGGGGGAAGCGGATGACGACCGTGCGGGACGGGGCCAGGCGGGCCAGGGCGACCCTGGGACGTCGCGGCCAGGCTCGGCTGGTGCTGCCCGCCGACCGGGACCCGGTCGCGCTGCTGGAGGGCCAGCACGCGTCGCGGCTGCCGGACCTCGTCCCCGTGCGTATCGGCCGGATGCTCCAGTCGCCGTTCGCCTTCTACCGCGGCGGCGCCGCGCTGATGGCGCGGGACCTGGCCGACGCCCCGGTGTCCGGGGTCGACGTCGTGCTCTGCGGGGATGCGCACATCTCCAACTTCGGGTTCTACGCCTCACCGGAGCGCGAGCTGGTCTTCGACCTCAACGACTTCGACGAGGCCGGTGTCGGACCGTGGGAGTGGGACGTGCGCCGGCTCGCGGCGAGCGTGCACATCGGCGGACGGGACATCGGCCTGTCCGAGGACGCCTGCTCCGACGCCGTCGTCGCCGCCGCCGACGCCTACCGCCGGGTGCTGCGGCAGTTCGTCGAGCTGTCCGCGGTGGACCGCTACTTCTACCGGGTCGACACCTCCGACGTCGCCGAACGGCTCGGCGAGGCGGGGCGCCGGACCTGGCTCAAGGCGGCCGACAAGGCCCGCACCCGCACCTCGGAGCAGGTTCTGCGGAAGCTCACCGTGAAATCCGAGCACGGTGCGCTGCGCATCGACGACCAGCCGCCGGTGCTGCAGCACGTGGACCACGCGAGCGCCGAGGAGATCGAGCTGCTCTTCGACCGGTACCGCTCGACGCTGCGGGAGGACGTCGCGTTCCTGCTGAGCCAGTTCCGGCCGGTGGACTTCGCGTTGCGGGTGGTCGGCGTCGGCAGCGTCGGGACGCGCTGCTACCTGATCGCGTTGCAGGGCCCGGCCGGGGAGGTGCTGTTCCTGCAGGCCAAGGAGGCCCAGGCGTCGGTGCTGACCAGCCACGGCGGCCGCCCGCCGGTGGTCCCCGGGCGCGAGGGCGGCGCCGGCCACGTCGAGGGCCACCGGGTGGTCGCGGCGCAGCGGATCCTGCAGACCACCTCGGACCCGTTCCTCGGCTGGATCAGCGGCTGGGCGGGGGAGACCGGTGACCGCCCGCGGGTCGACTACTACTGGCGGCAGTTCCGGGACATGAGGGGATCGATCGACCCGGCCACGCTCTCGCCGGTCGAGTTCCGGGCCTACGGGACGCTGTGCGCGGCGCTGCTGGCCCGTGCGCACGGCCAGTCCCCCGGAGGGCGGGTGATCGCCGGCTACCTCGGCCGGTCCGAGCGGTACGCGGTGGCGACGGCCGAATGGGCGGCCGGGTACGCCGACGTGGCCGAGGCGGACTTCGAGGCGGTCGCCGCCGCGGTCGCGGCCGGCAGGCTCCCCGTGGAGCGCGGCGTCTGATCCGGGCCCGCCGCGTCGCAGGCGTAGTCCTACGCAGGTGATGCGGGGCCGCGCGGACTACGTTGCGGCCCATGAGCCGAGCCGAGTCCGTCGAGCCGTCCGGGGCCGCCGAGGGCACCGACGCCGCAGCCGGCCCCGGGGCCGTACGGGGGTTCCGTCGCGCGATGGTCGTCGCGGTCGTCGTGGCCCTGCTCGTCGCCTCCGGGTTCGGGATCGTGGCGCTGCTCGGCGGGGACTTCGGCGATCTGCAGTTCCGGATCGTGCTGACCACCCTGGTCGTCGCCGCGTTCGGGACGACGTCGCTGTGCCATCTCGCCGTCGTCACCCGCGCGGTACGGGTGGTCGGCCTCGCCGGGATCGTCGCGAGCGCCGGTGCCGCGCTCTGCGCGCTGACGCTGATCTGGCGGGACTGGGAGTCGTCCACCGGGCCCGGGGAGGGTCTGTTCAGGTCGTTCGTGGTCTGCACCGTGCTGGCGTTCAGCCTGGCGCACGCCAACCTGCTCCTGCTGCTCGCCGGGCGCCGGGACCGGCTCGTCCGGGCCGGGCTGGCGGTGACGCTGCTCGCCATCGCGGTCGTCGCGGTGATGATCCTGCTGCCGGTGCTCACCGACGGCGCGGTCCCGGGCAGCGGGGACGACGGGTACTGGCGCCGACTGGGGATCGCGGGGATCGTGGACGCGCTCGGCACGATCGCGCTGCCGGTGCTCGCATCGGTGTCGCGCGCCCGACCGGCCCCGGCCCCGGCAGACCCGGCTCAGGGAGATCCGGTGCGGGCCTCGGGGGCGGCCGAGCCGGCCGGGGCACCGGTCCGGCTGGTCCTCGACCTGCCCCCGGGACTCGCCGCGCGACTGGCCGCCCACGCCGGCGGTGGGGCCATGGAGAACGCCGCGCTGGACGTGATCGACCGCGGGCTGGCCGCCGCAGGCAGTCCGGCACCGACGGGCCCCCCGACTACCCGTTCGGTGCCGGACCCGGCGCGCACCACCCCGGATGTGCCAGGGTCGTAGGTCGCACGCACCCCGTGAACGAGTGAGGAGAGCGGATGACCGAGGCGACCGGGCAGGCTGCCGGGACCGAGCTCGCGGTGGCGGTCGACGGCTCGCCGGGGGCCGTCGAGGCCGCCCGCTGGGCGCGTGACCTGGCGGAGGTGTGGCGGGCACCGGTGCGCCTGCTGCACGTCACCGCGGGGCAGGAGGCGCCGGCGGAGCTGGAGCGGCTGGCCGGTGAGACGGGCGCGGGGCTGCAGCTGCTGCCCGCGCCGCCCGGTGCGGGCACCGACGAGATCGCCGACGCGGTGCTGGCCGCGACCGGGCAGGCCCGGATGCTGGTGGCGGGCAGCCACGGCGCCGGGGCGAGCGGAGCGATGCTGGCGGGCAGGTTCGCCGACCGGGTCGCGCGCAGCGCGGCGGTGCCGGTGGCGATCGTGCGGGATGCGGAGCCGGGTGCCGAGGGTGTCGTCGCCGGGGTCGGCGGTGGCGGGTGCGACCACGACGAGGCCGTCGTCGTCGAGGCCGCCGCCCTCGCGGCCGCCTGGGCGGCCCCGCTGACCCTGGTACATGCGTGGTCGGACGTCGTCGCGCGGGCGGGGGCCCGGCTGCACCGGGTGCTCGCCGACCGCGAGACGGTCGCCGGGCAGGCGCACGCCGCACTCGAGTCCGTGGCGGTGACCGCGCGTGATCTGGTGCCGGACGTGCGCACCCGGGTCGTCGAGGGCACCGCGTTGCGGGCGCTGCTCGACGCGGCCGCGACGGCCAGGGCGGTGGTGGTGGGCCCGTACGGCGCCACACCGCCGGTCGGGATGCAGCTCGGGTCGACGAGCCGGTCGCTGGTCGCGTTCGCGCCCTGCCCGGTCGTGGTGCTGCCCCGCCGGGTCAGCGCCGCAGGTGTGCCAGGGTGAGCGCGGCGATCGGTCCGAGGCCCTTGTAGTCCGACACCTCGGTCGGGAGCGTCTCCAGCACCGAGGCGAGCCGGTCGCGCCACGCCGGGACCCGCTCGATGCGGTCGAGGGCCAACAGCCGGATCCCGATCAGGAACAGCACCGAGCCGGTCAGCGGTAGCCGGACGAGGTGCTGCACCTCGGTCCGCAGGTGGATCTCCCGGCCGGGATCGGCGACCCGCAGCGGACGGTGCGCCGGTGCCCAGGACGGTGCCGCGTCCAGCGAGAGATCGAGCCGGTCGTCGGGCTGCAGTCCCCAGTTGAGCCGCCGGAAGGCCTCGCCGGGCGCCATCCGCAACAGGAACTGCTCGGCCCGCTCGAACACCCCGCCGGGCTCGTTGCCGGGTACCGGGCCGTGCAGCTCGCGGAAGCTCATCCCGGCGTCGAACCCGATCGACCAGACCGACGCGGTGGCGACCGCGCCAGCGTCGAGCCAGAGCCGGTCGTCGCGGACACCGAGCACGACCACGTCCTCGGTGAGCTGCCGCGAGGCGAACCGCAGCGGGTGCTCCGGCAGTGTCGATCCGTCGCCGAACACGAACTCCTGGTCGACCCCGAGCCGGGAGTTGCGGAAGCGGTACCGGTCACCGTCGCGTTCCAGCGAGCAGGTGGCGGGCTGCTCCGCGGCGAGCCTGGCGGTGAGGTACAGCAGCGCGTCCCAGCACGCTGCCCGGCTGTGCGGGGCGGCGACGAACCGGGCCGGTTCCCGGTCGAGGATCGCGGCCCGCGCCCGGACGACGTCCTCGTAGCCGGCGTGGTCCCCCGGAACGTGCAGGATCGTCGCGCCCCACGCCCCGGCCTCCGTCGCCCGGGCGACCCCGGCCGGTTCGACGTTCGCGCTGATCCGGTAGCGGTCGCTGCGCAGCGGGAACGGATACGACGAGAGGTCCTCCGGGGAGGTGGTCACAGATCCAGCTCCAGGGTCGGTCCGGCGGCGCGGGAGACGCAGAGCGCGATCCGGCCCTCCCGCGCGGCGTGCACGGTGTCCCGGTGCTCGACCGCACCGTGACCGACGGGCGTCAGGCACTCGCCGCACACGCCGCTGCGGCACAGGCTCGGCGTGGCGACCCCGATCCGCGCCACCGCGTCGAGCAGCGATTCGCCGGCACCGACGTCGACGGTCCGCCCGCTGCGGCGCAGGACCGCCCGGAACGGCCGGCCCGGCTCCCTGCGCCGGTCGAAGCGCTCGCTGTGGATCCGGGCGGCCACCCAGTGCGCGTCCCGGGCGGCCCGTTCGGTGACGGCCGTCAGGCCGGGGGGTCCGCAGCTGTACAGGTGGCTGCCGAACGGCGCCGTCGTCACCATCCGGTGGATCTCCGCGCGCGCCGCGCGTCGGCCGGTGACGGTGCTGAGCCGGTCCCCGCAGAGCGCGCGCAGCTCGTCGCGGTGCGGTGCGGCGCCGGGCCGGTGCACGTACAGCACCGAGAACGGGTTGCCCCAGAAGCTGTGCCAGCGCACGTGCGACAGCACCGGCGTCACACCGATCCCGCCCGCGACGAGCAGGTGTCGACGCGCCGTCTCGACCGGAGCGAAACCGTTGCGCGGCATCGTCGAGCGCACCCGGTCACCGGGTCGCAACCGGTGCACCCACCGGGATCCGCCGGAGCCCCGCGGCCGCAGCGCCACCGTGATGTGCAGCCGCTCCGGCGCGATCGACGGACCGGTGAGCGAGTAGGCGTTCCACCGCCCGGGCGCCCACTCCAGCCCGAGGTGGCTGCCCGGAGGGTAGGCCGGCGGAGGGCCGCCGTCGGCGAGGGTGAACGCGACCGACCGGTACCCGGGGCACGGCTCGCTCACGGCGTCGACCTGCAGCTCCAGCGTCATACCGGACTCCCGAGGAACGCGGCGTGCGTGCGCGAGTGGTGGTGTGCCACGACCAGCCCGCACCCGCAGCCCGGGCAGCGCACCGGCCCACCGATCGCGACGACCGCGCCGAACCGGGCCTGGCAGTGCCCGCAGTAGACGGTGCGGTGCCGGACGCCGACGAGGTCGTCGTCCACGTCAGTGGGTCGAAGGTCCAGTTCGGAGTCCAGCGCGCCGCGGGCGAGCGCTGCCGAGCGGACCTCGAGGACCTCGCTCTCGGTGCCGGTGACCAGTATCCGCCAGCCGGTGACCATCGTGGGCAGCTCCGCGTCGAGCAGGGCCTCCGCGTCCGCGGCGTCCTCGATCACCCGCAACCGGTCGCCCGCGTGCAGCGGCGGTCGCCGGGCAGCGCCCACCGTGATCACCAGGTGCGGGGCGGGGGAGCGGCCGGGTACCGGGTAGCGGGGCAGCGTCGTCTGCTCCGGTGGCAGGTACGGCGGGACGGGATGGGGCATGGCGGTCCTGTCCTGGGCGTGGGCTCCTGCCGGTGCTGGGTGTCGGGTGTCGGTACTCCCCGCCGATCCTAGGCCGGACGGCGGCTCACCCGTCGTCGCCTGCCGGGAAGAACCGTCCCTCGCCCGCCACCTCGACCACGACCCGGTCGCCGGGCCGCACGTCCGACCGGCCGGGCACCCTGGCCAGCAGGCCGGTCCCGTCGAGGTCGAGCTCGACCGTGGCGTCCGGACCGTGGAACACGACGTCGGCCACCTTGGCGGTGGCCTCGCGGTCGCCGTCCGGGACCCGTAGCCGCAGCTGCTCGGGTCGCAGCAGCAACCGGCCCGGCCCGCGGCCCGACGGGACCGGGACCGGACCGAGCAGGGTGGCGGCGGCCCCGTCGGTGGCGTCCGCCGGGAGCACCACCGCGTCCCCGACGAAGCGGGCCACCCCGATGTCGGCGGGGGAGTCGTAGAGGGTTCGCGGGGGTGCGCACTGCACCACCCGGCCGTCCCGCAGGACGGCGACGAGATCGGCGGTGCCCAGCGCCTCCTGCTGGTCGTGGGTGACCAGCACCGCGGTCGCGCCGGCAGCGGTGAGCGCGTCCCGCACCTGACCGCGGACCTCGGCGCGCAGTCCGGCATCGAGCGCGACGAACGGTTCGTCGAGCAGCACCAGCGCCGGGGCGGGCGCGAGCGCGCGGGCCAGTGCCACCCGCTGCTGCTGGCCGCCGGACAGCTCGGCGGGCATCCGGTCGCCGTAGCCGGCCAACCCGACCAGTTCCAGCACCTCGCCGACCCGGTCGCCCCGCCGGGCCCGCCGGTCCAGCCCGAACCCGACGTTCGCCGCGACGTCGAGATGGCCGAACAGCGCACCCTCCTGGGAGACCAGGCCGACCCGGCGCCGCTCCGGCGCGACGGCCACCCCGCCACCCGCGACGAGCCTGCCGCCGGCGTGGATGCTGCCCTTCTCGACCGGATGGAACCCGGCGACGGTGCGGAGCAGTGTCGTCTTGCCGCAGCCCGAGCCACCGAGCACGGCGGTCAGCGTGCCCGGCGGTACGTCCAGGTCCACACCGGACAGGACCGGGGTTCCGGGATGTCCGGCGTGGACGTCGTCCAGCACCAGTGCGGATTCCTCCATCAGTCCCCTCCTCTGCGCCGGAGCACCCGGTCGAGTACGAGCGTCGGGATCGCGGCGAGCGCCACGAGCAGTACCGCGTACGGGGCGGCGGCGGCGAACTGGCTCGCACCGGTGCGCGACCAGATCGCCATGGCCAGGGTCTCGGTGCCGGTCGGGCGGAGCATCAGCGTGGCGGGCAGCTCGCGGGCGACCGACACGAACACCAGCGCCGCCGCCGCCACGATCCCGGGTGCGGCCAGCGGCACGGTGACCCGGGCGAGGGTCTGCATCCGGCCGCGACCCAGCGAGCGGGAGGCCTCCTCCAACCGCACCGGTGCGTCGGACACGGCGGTCCGCACGATGCCGACGGCAAGCGGCAGAAACAGCACCGCGTAACCGGCGATCAGCATCGGCAGCTGCTGGTAGAAGTGCGGGAAGACCCGGATCCCCAGGTACACCAGCGCCAGTCCGACCGTGACACCGGGCAGGGCGAAGCCGAGGTAGGTGATGTTCTCCAGGGCACGCACCACCCGCCCGCGGTGCCGGGCGGCGAGCACCCCGACCGGCAGCGCCAGTGCGACGGTGAGCAGCGCACCGAGCCCGGCGACCTGGAAGGTGTCCAGTGCGGTGGCGACCAGGTGCGGGCCGTCGATCCCGGCGGAGGCACCCGCGACCGTCCAGACGGTGAGGCTGTATGCCGGGACGCCGAGCGAGACGCCGACGACGACGAGCACGAACAGCATCCCGGCCGGTGTCCAGCGGCCCAGCGGCGTCGGCCCGGCCCGGCGGCCCGCGCCGCGCCCGACGCGTTCGGTGGACCGGCCGCGCACGCGCGCCTCGGCGACGGTGACGACGAGAGCGAGCGCCACCAGCGCCAGCCCCAGCACCGCGGCCGGCGTCGGGTCGAACGTCGACCGGTAACGGGTGAAGATCCCGAGGGTGAAGGTCTCGAAGCGCATCAGCGACGGCACTCCGAAGTCGCTGATCACCGAGAGCGCGACCAGCAGTGCCCCGGCCAGGACGGCCGGCCACACCCGGCGCAGGGTCACCGTGAGGAGCACCCGCACCGGGCCCAGGCCGAGCGAGCGGGCGGCCTCCTCCATGCCGGCGTCGCCACGCGAGAGCGTCGCGGAGACGGCGAGGAAGACGTAGGGGAAGCTGACCGAGCTGAGCACCAGCAGCGTCCCGCCGAACCCGACGATCCCCGGGAAGCCGGAGATCCAGCCGAAGCCCGCGACGTAGGAGGGCACCGCCAGCGGGAGGGCGAACAGCACGCCCCACACCCGCCGCCCGGGGAGGTCGGTGCGCACCACCAGCCAGGCGGCGACGGTCCCGGCGACCATGCAGACCAGCGTCGCGGCGGCGGTCAGCACGACGGTGTTCGCGAAGAGCTGCCCGGTCCGCGGCCGGGTCAGCACGTTCGCGACGTAGGCCGGTCCGCGTTCGAAGGAGCGGACCGCGAGGTAGACGAGCGGGGTGAGCATCAGCAGCCCGGCCAGGGCGGCACCGGTGAGAAGTGCCGGTGCCGCCCCGCCGGACCGCCGGCGGAGGGCGTCGCGGAGCACGATCAGCTCATGCCGGCTTCTTGCAGCATCTCCAGGGTCTCCTCCAACGTCCGGAGATCGGCCAGGTCGATGTCGGGTTGTTCGAGCTCGGTGATGTCGGGCATGTCGTAGACCGTCGAGGTGATCCCGGACCGGACCGCGTACTCACCGGAGGTGTCCACGAAGTACTGCTGGGCGGTCTCGGAGGTCAGGAACGCGACCAGTTCCTGGGCCCGGGCGGGATCGTCCGCGGTGTCCATCACCCCGGCACCGGCGACGTTGACCAGGCCGAGCGGGTCACCGCCGACGTGATGGTTGCGGGTGCGCAGGTTCTCCTCGCCGAGCTCCTCCATCTTCGAGTAGATGTAGTAGTGGTTGACCAGTCCGATCTGGATCTGGCCGTTCTCGATCCCGTCGATCACGCCGTGGTTGTTGTTGAACCGCTCTGGGTTCTGCGCGTCGAAGTCCGCGAGCCACTGCCGGGCGCCGTCGTCACCCCGGTCGACGCGAACGGCGGTGACGAAGGTGTTCCACGAGGAGTTCCCGGGCGGGAAACCGATCTGGCCCTGCCAGCGCGGGTCGAGCAGGTCGTCGAGGTTCTGCGGCAACTCCTCGGGGGTCAGCTCCTGGGAGTCGTAGGCGATCACCCGGGCGCGTGCGGAGGTGGCGGTCCAGGTGCCGTCGGCCGCGACGTAGCCGTCGACGACGCCCTCGTGCACCTCGTCGTCGAGCGGGATCAGCCGGCCGGCCTCGGACAGTGCACCGAGGGCCCCGGCGTCCTGGGCGAAGAAGACGTCGGCCGGGCTGGCCTCACCCTCCTCCAGCACCTGCGCGACGAGCTCGGCGGTGTCGCCGTAGCGGACGTCGAGCGGGATGCCGGACTCGGCCTCGAACTGCGCGAGGAGATCCTGCACCCGGCTCTCCGATCGTCCGGAGTAGACGGTGAGTGCCGCGGCCTCGCCCGCGGTCGCTCCGTCCTGCGGGGCGGCGTCGTCCCCGGCGGGGGAACCGGCGCAGGCGGTGAGGGCCAGTGCGGTGGCGGCTCCGGCGGCGAGGAGTCGCCAGTGGTGGGACGTCGGTCGTTCGGTGATCTGCATTGATCGCTCCGGGGGTCGGGTCACGACGGTCGCCGACGCGACGCTACCTCCCAAACACCCGTTCAGGATGAAACGGATAGTGCCGGCCCGACAACGGCCGCTTCGCCGAGATGCAGCTCAGCGGGCCCCGAAGATCAACTATTCCCGCTGGGGTGCATCTCGGCGAACACGACCGGGCTGCGCCGAAGCTCACTCCATATGTACAACTCTTCATGTCTGGGGTAAATCTCGTGTCGCTCGGGTCGTGATCACCCCCCGGCACGCGACCCGCCCGACGTAGCAGGAGGACCCCCGTGACGCCCAGACCCACCTTGATCCGTCTGGCTGCGGCCGTGGTCGCGGTACTGCTCACCGCGGGGTGCGTGCAGACCACCGGTGGCGACGAGGCCGGCGGTGACCCGCCGGACACCCTCACCATCGCCACCGGTTTCGCGATCGACGACCTCGACCCGCTGGTGAACGGCTTCTGGGGTCCGGAGTTCGGTTACGTCGAGCTGCTCATGCGTCCGAACCGGGCGGGGGAGCCGACCCCCTGGGTGCTGACCGACCTGACCTCGACCGGCCCGACCACCTGGGAGCTCACCCTGCCCGACGGTGCGACGTTCGTGAACGGCGCCCCGCTCGACGCCGAGGCGCTGGTCGACCTGTTCGCCTTCCAGATGGCCGAGAACGACTCGCTGAGCGCCTCCCTGCCGGGCGCGACGGCGACCGCCACCGGCCCGCTCCAGGTCACCCTGACCACGGCGGAGCCCGCACCCAGCGTCCCCGCGTTGCTCGCCGACGAGTCGATCCTGCCGGTCTACGACGTCGCGGCGTACCGGGAGCACCTCGCCTCCGGGGCACCGGCGTCCGAACTGGTCGGTGCGGGCATCTACACCGGACCCTACGTCGTCGACTCGCTCGACGGCGCCACCGCGCAGCTCTCCCCGCGCGCGGACCACTGGGCGGGCCCTCCCGCGCTGAGCGCGGTGACCGTGCGGTTCGTGCCGGAGGCGTCCGCCCGGATCCAGGCCGTCCAGTCCGGCGAGGCCGACATCGCGCTGTACCCGTCGACGGCGTCGGCGCCGACGCTGGAGGGCCGCGACGACGCGTTCTTCGTGACCGGTGAGCCGACCGGCCCGACGTTCCAGCTGTGGCTCAACCAGCAGCAGGCCCCGTTCGACGACGAGCGGGTCCGCCGGGCGGTCTACGCCGCGGTCGACTACGACGCCATCGCCAACGACGTCATGAACGGGTTGTACCTGCCGGCCACCGGCCTCTACACCGAGTCCCGCCCGTGGGCGGAGAAGACCCAGAGCACCGACGTCACCGCCGCCGAGTCGCTGCTCGACGAGGCCGGCTGGAGCCGGGAGGGTGACGGGCCGCGCACCCGCGACGGGCAGGAGCTGCGGTTCGCGGTGCTGACCTACCCGCAGCAGCCCGACTCGGACACCCTCGCACTGGCGTTCCAAGCACAGCTCGCCGAGCTCGGCATCGGTGTCGACATCCGTCAGGTCCCCGACCTCGACGCGGCGATGCAGGACCCGACCGACTGGCACTCCTCGATCGCGGGCAACGGGTTCATCTCCTACGGCGGCGACCACGTGTCCCCGCTGTTCCGCTACGTCCGCTCGGACGGCCAGCGCAACTACGGCGGTATCGACGATCCCGAGCTGGACGCCATGATCGACCGGCTCGCCGTCGAGCTGGACCCGGCCGCCCGCGACGACCTGCTGCGGCAGGTCCAGTGGCGGATCGCCGAACGCGGCCACCTCGCCTACATCGGCCTGCGCAAGCCCGCCGTCGTCACCGGGCCGGCCTGGCGGGACTACGAGATCGAGGGCTCCAACCTCTGGGTCTCGCGCGACACGGCACCGGGCGGCTGATCGGTGTTCGTCGTCCTCCGCCGGGTCGGCCAGGCCCTGCTCACCCTGGCCGCCGCCGGCGTGCTCGTCTTCGGGATGCTCGCCGTCACCCCGGGCGACCCCGCGCAGCGGGTGCTGCAGGCGCGGGGCGTCCTCGAACCGACCCCGGCGGCGGTCGCCGCGGTGCGCGCCGAGCTGCGGCTCGACGATCCGCTGCCGGTCCGGTTCGGGCGGTGGGCCGGCGACGCCGTCCGGGGTGATCTCGGGGTCTCCTGGCGGACGGGGCGGCCGGTCGCCGGCGAGTTCGCCGAGCGGCTCCCCGCGACGCTACGGCTCACCGTCGCCGCGCTCGGGCTCGCGGTCGGTGCGGCGCTGCTGCTCGGCACGGTCGCCGCGCTCGGCGCAGGCCGGTGGCCGGACACCCTGGCCCGCGGGATCGCGCTCGGCGCGCTGGTGGTGCCGAGCTTCGTGCTGGGGGTGGTGCTGATCGACGTCGTGGTGGTCCGCGCCGGGCTCGGCCGGGTGATCGCCGACGGCACCTGGTCCACCGTGCTCCTGCCCGCCGTCGTGCTCGCGCTCGGCGCGATCGCGACCTGGTCGCGGGTGCTGCGCACCAGCCTGCTCGAGGCCGGATCGGCGACGCACCTGAAGGTCGCCGCCGCCCGCGGTGCGGGCCCGGTCCGGCGGCTGGTGGTGCACCAGATGCCGAACGCGATCGCCCCGTTCCTGACCATGGTCGGGCTCGGCACCGCATCGCTGATCGGTGGCGCCGCGGTCGTCGAGAGCGTGTTCACCTGGCCCGGGGTCGGCCGCTTCACGGTCGAGGCGATCAACGCCAGGGACATGCCGGTGATCGTCGGGTTCACGCTGGTCGCGGTGGTCGCCTACGTCCTGGCGAGCCTGGCGGTCGACCTGCTGTGCGCCTGGATCGACCCGCGCCTGCGGAGCCCCCGGTGACCGGGGCGGGGATCCTGACACCGGTCGCCGAGCCGGCCGTGCGGGTCGTCGAGCGCGGGACCGGCCGGGAACTGCTCGCGCGCCCCGCCGCCCGGGTCGGTCTCGCGTTCGCCGCCCTGCTGCTGGTCGCCGCGGTCGCCGGGCCGTGGCTGCTGCCCGATCCGGACCTGCCCGACTACACCCGCCAGCTCGCCCCGCCGGGACCGGAGAACCTGCTGGGCACCGACCAGGCGGGCCGCGACCTGCTCGCCCGCACCGTCGCGGGCGCGCGGAGCTCGCTCGGGGCGGCCGTGGTGGTGATGGCGCTGTCCGGGGTGATCGGGCTGGTCGTCGGCACCGTCGCCGGGGCCGTCGGCGGGTTCGTGGACACCGTCGCCACCCGGATCACCGACGTGCTGCTGGGACTTCCGACGTTGGTCCTGACCCTGGCGGTGGTCGGGATGCTCGGTCCCGGTCACCTGAACCTGGTGCTCGCGATGGCGCTCACCAGCTGGGCCGGCCTGGCCCGGATCGCGCGCAGCGTGGCCCGCGGCGCGGCGTCACGGCCGGACGTCGTCGCCGCCCGGATGGCCGGGATCGGCCCGGTCCGTGCCGTGCTCGCCCACGTCCTGCCGGGGGTGGCGGTGCAGGTCTCGGTCGCCGCCACCCTGGGGCTGGGGGAGGCGGTGCTGGCGCTCGGCGCGCTGTCGTTCCTCGGGCTCGGCGCCCAGCCGCCGACCGCGGAGTGGGGGACCATGCTCGCCGGCGGGCGGGAGACCTTCGCCGCCGCACCGTGGCAGCTGATCGGGCCGGGCCTCGGCCTGGTGCTCGCCGTCGCCGCGGCGACGCTGGTCGGGGACGCCCTGCGCGACGTCACCGATCCGGAGCGAGGGCGGTGAACGCGCTCTCGGTCCGCGGGCTGACCGTGGTGTACCCGGGCGGTGACCGCCCGGCCCTGCACGACGTCGACCTCGAGATCCCGCCCGGCGGCCGGTGGGCCGTGGTCGGGCGGTCCGGCTGTGGCAAGACCACGCTGGTCCGCACGATCCTCGGGCTGCTCCCGCCCGGTTCGGTCGCCACCGGGAGCGTGCGGGTCGACGGCCGGGAGGTCCTCGGCCTGCCCGAGCCGCAGCTGCGGGGCCTGCGTGGCCGCGCGATCGGTTACGTCCCGCAGGATCCGTTCGCCGCCTGCGACCCGCTGCGCACGGTCGGCCATCACGTCGCCTCGGCGTGGCGGGTGCACCGGATGACGCCGCCACCGGGCCGGATCGCCGACGACCTGACCGGGGTCGGTATCGACGACGCCGCCCGCTGCGCCGCCCGGCACCCGCACACCTGGTCGGGCGGGATGCTGCAGCGGGCGACGATCGTCGGCGGGACCGCGCACTCGCCACCGCTGACCCTGGCCGACGAGCCCACCAGCGCGCTGGACGCCGAGCTCGCCGACGACGTGCTGAACCTGGTCCGGCGGCGCAGCGGGGCGCTGCTGCTGGTCAGCCACGACCTGTCGCTGGTGGCCCGGCACGCCGGGCACGTCCTGGTGCTCGACGACGGCCGGGTCGCCGAGAGCGGCCCGGCCGCCCGGCTGCTCGTGGCGCCCTCGGCGCCGGCGACCACCGAGCTCGTCGGTGCCGGTGTGCCGCACGCCCGGCCGCCGGTGCCGCAGCGGCACGACGGTGCCCTCGTCGTGCGGGGCACCGGATTGACCCGGCGCTACGGATCGGTGACCGCGGTGGACGGGGTCTCGGTGACGCTCCGGGCCGGCGAGGTGCTCGGCGTGGTCGGCCGGTCCGGCTCCGGGAAGTCGACCTTGGCCCGGCTGCTGGCCGGGATGGAGCGGCCCGACTCCGGCACGGTGGAGCTGCCCGGCGCCGGGCCCGGCCACGTGATGCCGGTCTTCCAGGACCCGGTCGCGTCGCTGGACCGGCGATGGCCGCTGTGGCGGACCCTGGTCGAGCCGCTGCGGGCCCGCGGGGAGCGCCCCCGCCGCGCGACCGCCCGGACGGTCGCGGCCCGGATGCTGGAGCGGGTCGGGCTGGCCGGGATCGACCCGGACCGGCGACCGGCGACCCTGTCGGTCGGCCAGGCGCAGCGGGTCGCGATCGCCCGGGCGTTGGCCGCCCGGCCGGCGCTGCTGGTCGCCGACGAACCCACGGCGAGCCTGGACGCCGCGACCGCCGACGCGATCACCGCGCTGCTGCGGTCGCTCGCCGCTACCGGCACGGCGATCATCGTGGTCAGCCACGACCGGGAGCGGCTCGCGGGTTACGCCGACCGGATGTTGGTGCTGCGGAACGGCAGAGCGGAGTCGACAGATGGATGAGACCTCCGGGCGGGCCCTGGTCCTGGTGGCCCGGCCGACCCCCTCCGGTGTGGACGGCCGGTCGCTGGCCCGGTTGGCGGCCACCGTCGCCGCCCGGGTGCCGGGGCCGGTCCGGGTGGCGCACCTGGACCAGGAGGACCCGTCGGTGCCTGCGGTGCTGGACGCGCTGGCGTCCGCCGGCACACCCGCCGTGCTGCTGGTCCCGCTCGCCGTCCCGGCCGACCGTTACCTGACGACGTGGATCGGGCGGGCCGTCGCGCACTGGCGGGCGTCGACGCCGGATCCCGGTGAGGCCGGGCCGGACGTCCGGATCGCGCCCGACCTGACCGCGCTCGCCGCGGACGCGGTCGTCGAACTGGCGGAGGCCGAGGGCGTGCGGATCACCGCCTCGGCGAGCGGGTTCGCCAGCCCGGCATGGTCGGTGCTCGACGTGCCGGACCGGCACCTGTTCGTCTGTCGCGGCCCGCGCTGCCTGGTCCACGGCGCGGGCGCGACGCACCGCGCGCTCGCCGAGGCGGTGAAGGGGACCTCGACACAGGTCACACCGTGCGGTTGTCTCGGACCGTGCAATCTCGGTCCGCTGGTGGTCGAGCACCCGGAGGGCACCTGGCACACCGACGTCGACCCGCTACGGGCACGGGATCTGGCGTCACAGCGACGGTGACCGGGTGTCGTAGCCGCACCGGGTCCGCACCCGGTGCGGGCGCCCGAACAGCACCTCACGGAAGGTCGCGGCGGATCCGACGACGAGCGTCGCGAGCAACAAGACCTGTGTCCACATAGGACTACCTCCATACGTTCCGACGTGCGGCGGTACCCGCTGGGACCCGCCGATGACCAGGATCCGCCCGCTCCGTGGAGATCAACAGGGGCAGGAAGGACAGGGGGCGGTCAATTCCTGCCAGCGCGCGGTCCGAGGTGCTCGCCCCACCCGTTGGAGGGGGTCGCTCGGTGACCCGATCCGACAGGATGACGCCGAGAACGCCCCGTGGCTCACGTCACATCGAGGGCAACACGTCACTGCGAGGCTCGTGGAGGACCGGATGGCGAACAGGATCGACGGCAGTGCGATCGACCAGCTGCTGCAGACCGCCGTGCAGGACGGCGCGGTGCCGCACGTCGCGGCGATCGCGGCGGACCGCGACGGGATCATCTACGAGGGTGGTGCCGGCCCGCGGACGGTCGGCGAGTCCGGCGACGTCGACACCGGCACCCAGTTCCGGATCATGTCGATGACCAAGATCATCGCCACCACGGTGGCGCTGCAGCAGGTGGAGCGGGGTGCGCTGGAACTCGACGCCCCGGTCGACACCTATCTGCCCGAGTTCGCCGAGCTGCAGGTGCTGGAGAGCGTCGACGGCGACACCCCGAAGCTGCGACCGGCCGGGGTCCGGGCCACGGTGAAGAACCTGATCACCCACACCAGCGGCCTGGGTTACTGGTTCTTCAACGAGAAGCTCGCCCGCTTCGAGCAGGTCACCGGGACGCCGAACGTGCTCGGCGGCGCCGGGGCGTTCAAGGCCCCGCTGCTCGCCGATCCCGGCACCACCTTCGAGTACGGCATCAACACCGACTGGCTCGGGAAGGTCGTCGAGAAGGTGACCGGCAAGGGACTGGACGTGCTGGTCAAGGAGGGTGTCACCGGTCCGCTCGGGATGGACGACACCATGTTCCTGCTCGACGAGGGCCGCAAGGCCAACGCCGTCTCGGTGCACGTGCCGGCCGAGGGTGGCGGTTGGGCGTCGGCGGGCGAGCTGCTCCCGCAGGAGCCGGAGTGGTGGGCCGGCGGCCACGGCCTCTACTCGACCCCGCGGGACTACATCCGGTTCGAGCGCGCCCTGTTGCGCGGCGGCGAGCTCGACGGCGAGCGGATCCTCGCGCAGGAGACGGTCGACGCCGCGTTCAGCAACCAGATCGGCGACCTCGACTTCCCGGCCGAGATCCCGACCGCCGACCCGCCGATCACCGCGACCTTCGCCCCCGGCCCGGGGTTCAAGTGGGGCTACGGGCTGCTGCTCAACACCGCCGACGTCCCGGGTGCACGCCGGGCGGGGACCGGGGCCTGGGCGGGGCTGTTCAACACCCACTTCTGGGTCGACCGCACCACCGGCATCTGCGCCTCGATCTACACGAACTCGCTGCCCTTCATCGAGGAGGGCGCCCTCAACCTGTACGGGAACTTCGAGGGTGCCCTCTACACCGCCCTGAAGTAGGAGGAGCAGGCGTGAGCACCCGCCGTCCGCGGAGCCGCCTCCGCCGACGGCGGGTGTCCGGTCGGCCCCGGCGCGCATCCCGGCGGGTGCACCCCGGCGCAGTTATGGTTGCGCCGCACAGCGCCCGTCGAGGACGGGCCGGTACGAACGGGGTGGGCTATGGAGTCGCGGTCGCAACCGGCCGTCCAGGGGTCGGGGCCGATCTCTCCGCGCAGGGATCCGGCGGGTGGATCGGTGCTGAGTCCCGCCCCGGTGACCGCGTTCACCAGCCGCGGGACGCTGATCGGCAACGGACTGACCTGGATGGCGGCCTGGAGCCTGCGGCTCGCGCTGATCGCGGTCGGGCTGGTCCTCATCGGCTACGTGGTCGGCAGCTTCTGGGTCATCGCCTGGCCGGTGGTGCTGGCCATCCTGCTCACCACGGTGCTCCGCCCGCCTGCCGCGTGGCTGATCCGCCGCAAGGTGCCCCCGGCCCTGGCGTCGATCGTCGTGCTGCTGGTCGGGATCGGCGCGATCACCGGACTGTTCGTGGCGATCGCGCCGTCGGTCGTGGGCCAGTCCCAGCAGATCGTCGACGGAGTGGTGGCCGGCCTGGCGCAGATCCAGCAGTGGATCTCCGGCCCGCCGCTGAACCTCGGCGAGGGCCAGATCGGCGACCTGCTCACGCAGATCACCACGCAGCTGCAGCAGAGCGCGAGCGCCATCGCCGGTGGCGTGCTCACCGGCGTGTCGACGGTCGCCTCCGGTCTGCTGGCGATCGTGCTCGCGCTGGTGCTGACGTTCTTCTTCATCAAGGACGGCCCGCGCTTCCTGCCCTGGATCACCTCCATCAGCGGGCGTACCGCCGGGGGGCACCTGACCGAGGTGCTGTCCCGGATGTGGGCGGTGCTCGGCGGCTTCATCCGGGTGCAGGCGCTGGTCAGCCTGATCGACGCCGTCTTCATCGGTATCGGCCTGGTGCTGCTCAGCGTGCCGCTGGCGCTTCCGCTGGCGATCCTGACCTTCCTCGGCGGGTTCATCCCGATCGTCGGTGCCTTCGTCGCCGGCGCGCTCGCCGTGCTGATCGCGCTGGTCACGCAGGGCTTCACCACCGCGGTGCTGGTGCTGGTGCTGATCGTCGTCGTGCAGCAGGTCGAGGGCAACGTGCTGCAGCCGTTCCTGCAGGGGCAGAGCCTCAAGCTGCACGGCGCGGTCGTGCTGCTCGCCGTGACCGCAGGTGGTTCGCTCGGCGGGATCGCCGGTGCGTTCCTCGCGGTGCCGGTCGCCGCGGTCGCCGCCGTGCTGCTGCGTTATCTGGGTGAGCAGATCGACCAGCGCGACCAGCGCTTCGCCGGGCACGCCGCCGAACCGGCCGGAGAGCCGTCCGTGCCGGCCGGGGCCGGCGCCACCGGGGCGGTCGTCGCAGGCAGCGCCCGCGACGGCACGGACGCCAGCACCGACTCCGGCACCGGCGGGTCGGCCGGGACGGGGGATGGTGCGGCCCAGAACGGCTCGGCCGGGTCGGCGGGGGAGCCCGAGGACGGGGACACCGCCGAAGCGGCAGGAAAGGCCCGGCCCGGCACCGACGGCTGACCGGGGCGGTGCTGTGCGGGCCGGCCCGTCCCGCGCCGGGTCGGGGGCGATGGCTCGACGGGGGCGAACCGGCCCGGGCGACCCGACCCGGAGGAGGATGCGAGCCACCGGGTCCAGCGTCCGCCGGTCGCAGCTCGGCTCCCAGGGGCGAAGGTCCCCCTGTGCGACGGTCGTGTGCGAGGGAACATCCCGAGCCGACGTGCCGTTCTAGCGGACGAACCCGAAACAGGAGGCCCTGAGATGACCGAGACCGCGATCCTGGCCGGCGGCTGCTTCTGGGGAGTGCAGGAGCTGCTCCGCAAGCGTACGGGCGTCGTCTCCACCCGGGTCGGCTACTCCGGCGATCCGAACACGCCGAACGCGACCTACCGCAACCACGGTGACCACGCCGAGGCCGTCGAGATCGTCTTCGATCCGGAACGGATCAGCTTCCGGGAGATCCTGGAGTTCTTCTTCCAGATCCACGACCCGACGACGAAGGACCGGCAGGGCAACGACATCGGCCGCAGCTACCGCTCGGTGATCTTCTACGCGAACGACGAGCAGCGCCGGATCGCCCTGGACACGATCGCCGACGTCGACGCCTCGGGGCTCTGGCCCGGCCGGGTGACCACCGACGTCGAGCCGGTGGGCGAGTTCTGGGAGGCCGAGCCGGAGCACCAGGACTACCTGCAGAAGTACCCGTACGGCTACACCTGCCATTTCCCGCGGCCGCACTGGGTGCTGCCGAAGCGGACGGCGAACACGGGCTGACGCTCTCACCGCACGGGCCGGGCCACGGGGATCTCTCCGCGACCCGGCCCGTTCTGTCGGTCGGCGCCCGCCCGGCTGGATGCGCCGTGCACCGGTTCACGCGTGATCCTCGTCCCGAGGGGGCTGTAGCGGCCCCACATCGAGGGTATTTCTCTGTGCACAGACCAGCGCTGTTGCGGCGTGCACGAACCACCGGTGTCACGACGCGACCGTGGACCGGAGCTCGTGCGAGGAGAGGCCATGCGTACTGCGGACGAGCCCGGCCGGGCCGGCGCACCCCCGGGGGAGGGATCCGCCGACCGGCTGCGGCGCAGCACCGCCCGGTGGGAGGACGTGCTGTGGGCCGGGCTGGGCCTGCTCGTCGTCGCAGGTCTGGTGGCGGCCTGGCTCGCCGGCTCCGCGGCCTACCGGGTCGTCGCCGAGCGCGGGACAGCGGAGGCCGCGGATCGGACCGCGATCGAGGCCGTCGTGACGGGGCGGGCCAGCCCGCCGGGTGATCCGCAGGTCGGGCTGCAGGCCGTCACCGTCGCCTGGACCGCACCGGACGGGTCCGAGCGGACCGGCCGCACCTCCGTCCCCGGCCTGCGCGAGGTCGGGGACCGGGTGACCGTCTGGGTCGGCGGGGACGGCGTGCTGACCGGGCCGCCGCTCACCGCGGCGGACGCCGGAGCGGTCGGCCTCGGTGCCGGTTTCCTGACCCTTGTGCTGTGGGGCGGGTTCGTGCTGGGCGCCGGGTTCCTCGCGTTCCGCTGGACGACACGCCGGTTCGCCCGCGCCTGGGAGCTGGACTGGGCACGCGTCGAGCCGCAGTGGACCGGTCGCCGCACCGGCTGACTGCTAGCGTCCCGGATCGCCTACCCCGGGAGGATCCGATGGCGGACGTCGTCGTTCTGCACCACGCACTGGGCCGCACGCCGGGGGTGCGCGGGTTCGCCGCGGACCTGGCCGCCGCCGGGCACACGGTGACGGTGCCCGATCTGTTCGACGGCCGCACCTTCGACACCGTGCAGGCCGGTGTCGAGCACGTCCGGTCGATCGGCTTCCCCGCACTCGTCGAGCGGGCCGCGGCCGCCGTCGCAGACCTGCCGCCCGAGCAGGTCTACCTCGGCTTCTCGCTGGGTGTCGTCGCCGCACAGCGGCTCGCGCAGACCCGCCCGGGCGCCCGCGGCGCCGTCCTGTGCCACGCCTGCCTGCCGTCGTCGGAGTTCGGCGGGTGGCCGCCCGGGGTGCCGGTCCAGGTGCACGCCGCCGAGCACGACCCGTGGTTCACCGGCGACGGCGACGCGGAGGCGGCGCGGGCACTGGTCGCCGAGGCGCCGGACGCCGTGCTGGCGCTCTACCCCGGTGACGGGCATCTGTTCGCCGAGCCGGCGTCGCCCGACCACGACCCGGTGGCCGCCGCTCTGCTGCTGCGCCGGGTGCTGGCGTTCCTGGCGGCACCGGTGCGACCCGGCCGTGCCGGTGCCCGAGCCGCGGGCAGGACCGACGGTCCGTCGACCCGAGCGCCCGGATGAGGGCTCCGTCCGGCCGTGCCGGACGGCCCGGGTGAGCCCGGGCCGATGGTCGAGCGGGTGGTGGCACACCGACCTCGACGCCGACCCGGCCCACCGCTGGCTGCGCGACCTCCTCGTCGAGATCGCCGGAGCCGTCCAAGAACCCGCTCTGAACAGGGACTATTCGCCGCATCGATGATCGGCAGGCGGAAGCTCTATTTCCGGAGCCGTCGCTGCCGTGCCTAGCGTGTGAGCCATGCCTCATCCGCTCATCGACCTGCCGGTGCGCACCGTCGTCCGGCACGCCCCGGTCAGCGACGGCGATCCGGCGGAGCACGCCGTGGCCACCGACGTCTGTGTGGTCGGTTCCGGCATCGCCGGGCTGTCGGCCGCCGCTGAGTCCGCCCGGCTCGGCCGGCGGGTGGTTCTGGTCGACGCCGCGCCGGAACCCGCCGAGCTCGCCGGCCGGGTGGCCGCCACGGCGCGCGAGTACGGCCTGCGCCGCCGCGACGGCCTGGCGTCCTACTTCCCCGGCCGCGCCGGGCCGGACGGCAGCGTGCACGACCTCGACGCCGCCGAGCTCACCGGTCGTGTCCCGGAGAACGTCGACGACTGATCCCGGCCCGACCACCCCGCCACGAGGAGACCGGCGACGATGCCCAGTCCGAGTACGAGGGAGCCAGCCGCGGTAGGTGCGGCGTGATCCTCACCGACGACGAGCGCAGGATGCGTGACGGCGTGGACGGCCCGGCCGTCGCCGCGGCGACGGACCTGCTGATCCGGTATGCCACCGCGCCGGACGCCGAGCGGCTGTGCACCGTGCGCAACGTGGCCGGGACGACCGCGCAGAGCGCTCGACCCGAGGAGGAGGCGGCATGACGCAGGACATGGCACATCGCGCGGCGGGGGAGCTCGCCTCCCGGGCGGTGGGGATCCGGGTGTCGGGCGTGGACAAGGTCTATCCGACCCGACGGGGTGAGGTGCACGCATTGTCCGGGATCGACCTGGAGGTCGGCCGCGGCGAGTTCGTGTCGCTGGTCGGCCGGTCCGGCTGCGGGAAGACGACGCTGCTGCGGATCCTGTCCGGTCTCCTGGCGCCCTCGGCGGGGACCGTCGAGGCGGGAGGTCGCCCGGCGTGGGTCGCCGGGCGGCGCGACGACGCCGTGTTCGCCGAGTTCGGGCTCGTCTTCCAGGAGGCGAACCTGTTCCCGTGGTTCACGGTCGCCGAGAACGTGGGGCTCCCGCTGAAACTGCGCGGGGCCGGGAGGGCGGCTCGACGGACGCGGGCGGCGGAGCTGTGCGCCACCGTGGGCCTGTCCGGGTTCGAGGAGTCCTATCCGCGGGAGCTCTCGGGCGGGATGCGGCAGCGGGCGGCGATCGCCCGGGCGCTGGCCTGCGATCCGTCGGTGTTGCTGATGGACGAACCGTTCGGGGCGCTGGACGCACTGACGCGGGACCGGATGAACCTGGAGCTGCAGCAGATCCACGCCGTGTCCGGGGCGACGGTGGTGTTCGTGACGCACTCGATCCCGGAGGCGGTGTTCCTCGCCGACCGGGTGGTGCTGCTGACCCCGCGGCCAGGGCGGATCCGGTCGGTCGTGCCGGTGGGGCTGGTCCGGCCGCGGTCGGCCGGAGTGGAGACGCACGCCGAGTTCGGGGAGATCGTGGCCGGGCTGCGGCGCGAGCTGGACCGGGAGGACTGAGACGCGATGACGACGGTCGAGCGGAGTGAGCAGGTGCCCGAGCAGGGCAACGATGCCGAGGTGGGAGGTGCCCGGCCGGGCGTGGACGGGCGGGTCGCGACGAGCCCGGGGGGTCCGGATCCCACGGGCCCGAACGGCGAGTCCGTGTGGATGCGCCGGCTGCCGTGGGTCTCGGGACCGGTGATGCTGGCGTTGCTGCTGGGCGGCTGGCAGTTCGCGGTGTCGGTGGTCGGGGTCTCGGAGTTCATCCTTCCCGCGCCGGCTGCGGTCGGTTCGGCGCTGGCGGAGCTGTTCGCGGGCCCGGAGATCTGGGGCCACGTCGGGATCACCCTGTTCGAGGTGCTCGCCGGGTTCGGGATCGCACTCGTCGCAGGGGTGACGGTCGGGGCGGTACTGGGACGCGTGGTGTGGCTGCAGCGCGCGGTGCAGCCGGCCCTGGTGGCGTTGCAGGTGGTACCGAAGGTCGCGTTCGTGCCGATCTTCGTGATCTGGTTCGGGTTCGGCCCGACGTCGAAGATCATCATGGCGGCACTGCTCGCGTTCTTCCCGATCATGTTGAACGTCATGCTGGGCGTCCGGTCGGTGGAGCGGGGGCACCGTGACGTGATGCGGGGCCTGGGGGCCGGTCGCTGGGCGACGTTCCGGAACCTGGAGCTGCCCTCGACGCTGCCGTACGTGTTCGCCGGGGCCGAGGTGGCGATCGTCTTCTCGGTGATCGGGGCGATCGTGGGGGAGTACCTGGGCGGTAGCGCGGGCCTGGGCTTCCTGGCCGTGTCGAGCCTCAACGCGCTCGACGCGCCTCGGCTGTTCGCGGTGATCGTGCTGCTGGCGGTTCTGGGTTCGCTGCTCTACCTGGCGGTGACCACGGCCAAACGGCTGGTCATTCCGTGGCACGAGTCCGTCTCCACCGCCGTGTGACGGCGCGCCGTCGCTCTGCCGGTTCGCCACGGATCCAGCACGGTGCGGGTCGAGCCGTCCCGTCGCCGTCCGGCGGGACCGGCCGGGCCGGCCGGTCCCGGGCCGGGGTCAGGCCGGTGCCGCAGTCACCGCACGCAGGCCGGCGTCGAAGTGGGCCATGACCTCGTCGACGAGCTGGGGCAGATCCGGGTCGCGCGGATCGGCGCCGTGGTCGCCCAACCAGTGCTGCACGGCCACCCGCAGCCCGGTGACGGCGGCTGCGGCGACCAGCATCGGATACAGGTCACGGGCCGGGTCCGCACCGGTGCGCGCCACGACGGCCTCGGCCAGCGCCCGCTCCTGGGCCACGAACGCGGCCAGCTGGTGGGCCAGCAACGTCGGGTGCCCACGCAGCACCCGCATCCGCAGCACCCGCTCGCGGTGCTGGGGGTCGGCCACCACGGCGTGCAGCGCGTGCCGCAGCGACTCGGGCACCGGCTCGTCCGCCGGTCGCGCGGCGAACGCCTCGACCAGCACGTCGGTCGAGGTCGCGTTGCCGGCGACGACGGCTTCCTCCTTGGACGTGAAGTAGTTGAAGAACGTCCGTGGCGCGACGTCGGCCGCATCGGCGATCTGCTCGACGGTGACGTGCTCGAGGCCGTGCTCGCTGCACAGCCGCAGCGCAGCGGCGGCCAGCGCGGTCCGGGTGGCGGCCTTCTTCCGCTCGCGTCGGCCGGGGGCGCACTCAGCCACGGTCGGCCCCCACGTTGTGCCGGGCCGGGGGATCGGCCGCGGCGCGGAGCCCCCCGTCGTCGGGATCGAGATCGACGTCGAGGCGCAGGCCCTCCTGCGGGACGGTCACCCGGTGTGCGGCCGGTCTGCCCTCCCAGCGGTAGACCGTGGAGACGGTGCCGGTCGCGACGCACAGCCGGTAGCGGCCTTCGGCGTCGGCCCGGGTGCTGCCGAGCTCGGCGCCGTGCCCGTCGAGCACGGTCAGCACGGCGCCACCGGCCGGCGCCCCGTCGGCCCGGACCACGCCGTGCAGCACCGGGCCGGGGGCGTCACCGTGGGTCGGCTCCGCGGGCAGGTCGAGGGTGTCGCGCAGCGGCACCTCGCGCAGGGCGACGATGGCGAGCAGGGCCAGGAACGCCAGCGGCGCGGCCACCAGGAAGATCATCGCGGTGGCGTGGCCGTAGGACTCCATGACGATCGCGCGCACCGGCTCGGGCAACTCGCCGAGGTTCGGGACCTGGCCGCCGCTGACCGGGCCCGCCCCGTCGGCCAGGCCGGTCTCGGCCAGGCCGGCCGCCGTCCGGCTGCCGACCACCGCGGCCAGCAGCGCGCCCAGCCCGGCGACGCCCGCCGAGCCGCCGAGCGACCGGAAGAACGTCACCGTGGAGCTGGCCGACCCCATGTGCCGGAGCGCGACCGTGTTCTGCACCGCGAGGACGAGGTTCTGCTGGGTGGCACCGACGCCGAGCCCGATCATCGCCATCGTGAGGGCGACCTGCCAGTACGGGACCGTCGAGGAGATCACCACGCCACCGAGCGCGAGGCCGGCCGTCAGCACCACCCCGCCGGCGACCAGGTAGCGCTTCCAGGCCCCGTAGCGGGTGATCAGCTGACCGGTGAGGGTCGAGGCGAGGAACATGCCACCGATCATCGGCAGGGTCAGCACACCGGCCTCGGTCGCGGTCGCGCCGCGGGCCAGCTGGAAGTACTGCGAGAGGAAGATCGTCGAGCCGAACATCGCGACGCCCACGAACAGGCTCGCCACGGTCGCCAGGACCACGGTTCGGTCCCGGAACAGGAACGGCGGCAGCACCGGTTCCTTCGCCCGCCGTTCGACGACGACGGTCAGCGCCAGCAGCAGGAGCCCACCGACGATCAGGCCGATGGAGATCGGCGAGGTCCAGGCGAACTGCTTGCCGGCCAGCGACATCCACAGCAACAGCGCGGAGACACCCGCAGCGATGAGGAACGCACCCAGATAGTCGATCGTGACGTCGTCGCGCTTCACGGTGGCGACGTTCAGCGTGCGTTGCAGCACCACCATCGCGATCGCGGCGAGCGGGACACCGACGAAGAAGCACCAGCGCCACCCCAGGGGGGAATCCACGATGATGCCGCCCAGCAGCGGTCCACCGACGACCGCCAGCGACATGATCGCCGAGAGGTACCCCATGTAGCGGCCCCGCTCGCGCGGGACGATGATCGCCGCGATGACGACCTGGGTGAGGGCCTGCAGACCGCCCATCCCGAGCCCCTGCAGTACCCGGAAACCGATCAGCTGTGAGGTCGACACCGCCAGCCCGCACAGCAGGGAACCGATCAGGAAGATCCCGATCGCCGCCTGGACGAGCAGCTTCTTCGAGTAGAGGTCGGCGAGCTTGCCCCAGATCGGGGTGGAGGCGGTCATCGCCAGCAACGCGGCCGAGACCACCCACGTGTACTCCGCCTGGGTGCCGCCGAGATCGCCCAGTATCCGGGGGAGCGCGTTGGAGACGATCGTGCTGGACAGCACACCGACGAACAGCGCCATGAGAAGACCGGTCAACGGGAGCAGCACGTCGCGGCGGTGCGCAGCGACCTCCTCCGCAGAGCGGGTAGTTGATGTCACGCAACGACTGTACGGGAGAACGGTGCAGTGTGTGCAAGTTTGCCGGATGTGCTTCGGTGCACATCATGCATCCGCAGGTCAGGTCGCGGGCAGCTCCACCACGACGGTGCTGCCCGCACCGGGGGCGCTGCGCACGGTGACCCGGCCGCCGGCGTCCTCGGCGGCGCGACGCACCAGGGGGAGGCCGACGTGGCCGGGCACCGGGTGGGCGTCCGGGTCGAAGCCGGTGCCGTCGTCGGACACGGTGAGCCGGGCCCGGTCGCCGACGACGGCGAACCGGACCGTGATCCGGCTCGCCGAGGAGTGCGCACGCGCGTTGCGCAGCAGCTCTCCCGCCGCCCGGTACAGCAGTACGGCCGACCGGTCACCCAGTCCGTCCACCGTGCCGATCTCGACCGCAGCGACGGGCTCGTCCGCGGCGGCCAACGCGCGTAGCGCGCCGGGCAACCCGGCCGCATCGATCTCCTCGGGGAGCAGCTCGTCGAGCACCGAGCGGATCCGGGTCATCCCGTCGCCGACGCTCTCCCGGGCACGGGAGAGCAGCTCCGGGCGGGCCGGGGCCAGGTCGAGCATCATCCCGGCCGAGGCGAGACCGGGCAGCACGTCGTCGTGCAGCCTGCGGGCCAGGTCGCGGCGGGCCAGCTCACCCGCGGCCAGCCCGTAGAGCGCCGCGTCCCGCCGTTCGGCCCGCTCCCGGTCCCGGCGGCGGGCCAGCGCGACCGACAACGGCAGCACGGCCAGTGCCACCGCGAGCAGTCCGGCGATCACCGGTGGCACGAGCAGGCCGAGCGCGCGGACGGTGGCACCGTTGATGTCCACCGGGACATAGACCTCCAGCCGGGCGGGCCGGCCGGCGGCATCGGTGAAACCGAGGAACACCTCGCGCTGGTTCGGGCCCGGTTCGTAGCGGTGCTCCTCGTCGACCGGGACGTCCAGCACGACGGCCGCGCCGCCGTCCAGCCGGGCGGCGAGTTCCGGGTCGAACCGGCGGGTCAGCCCCTCGATCTTCGGCTCGTCGGAGAACACCACCCGTGCCGAAGGCCCCTCGACCAGCCAGATCTTGACCCGGGTGACCATCCCGACGGTGCGGAACGGGGCGACGTCCTCCAGTAGCTGCTGGCGGGCCTCCGGCCCGGCGGCGTCCAGGTCGCGGTCCGCCAGCGGGACGACGACGGCCGCAGCGACCCGGCGCGAGATCTGCTCGGCCCGGCGTTCCGCTTCGTCGTGGGCCAGCCACCACACCCCGGCCACGACCAGTGCACAGACCAGCAGGACCGCGGCCAGGGTGGCGAGCGCGTGCCGGAGCAGGGTCCGGCGGACGACGGTCACGGCGGCGCGGGCGGTCGTGCGGGCGCCATCGGTTCGCCCTCGGGGTCGAACGCGACCAGCCCGACCCGTTCGGCCTCCACCACGGCCTCCAGTTGGGAGCGGGCGTCGAGCTTGCCGAGCAGTGCGCGGACGTGGTCGCGCACGGTGTGCAGCGAGAGGCCCAGGCCGACGGCGATCCGGGTGACGTCCCTGCCGTGGGCGAGGCCGGACAGCACGTCCGCCTCGCGCGGGGTGAGGTGCGGCGCGTCCGTGGTGGTCACGCCGTGCGCGGTGCCGCCGTCGGCGACCGCGCGGACGGCGGCGACGATCCCGGCGAGCGGCGTGTCCTTGCCGAGGAACCCGGCGGCCCCGGCGGCCAGCGCCTCCCGGGCCGGGGCAGGCCGGGGGTGTGCGGTCAGTACCAGCGCGCGGGCCCCCGCCTCGTGCACATCGGGCAGCAGCGACAGCCCACCGCCGGGCAACCGGACATCGAGCAGCACCACGTCGACCGCGCCGGCGGCGAGGAACGGGCGAGCATCGGCGACCGAGTGCGCCGCGCCGGCCACGGACAGGTCGCGTTCGCCGGCCAGCCCGAGGGTGAGCAGGTCGGTGAACGATCGGTGGTCGTCGACCAGGAGAACCCGCACCACTCTGAGCACCCCCTCAATTCTCGGGAGATCCGGGAAACCTGGCCAGAGGTTAGCCTCCCCTCGCCCTGATCGGGAGTGATCGGACACTCCCGGCTTTCCGGGCTGGTACGACCGAACTTCGGAGGACCCCCAACGTGACCCGATCGACGAGACGCGGCATGTTCGCCGGCGCCCTATTGACCGTCTCCCTGCTCGTCACCGCTTGTGCCGGTGGCGGAGGGGACGCCGCCCCGGCCGAGCCCACGGCGGCGGACGAGGGGACGCGCACCCTCACCCTGTACTCGGGTCGGGACGAGGAGCTGGTCGGCCCGCTGATCCAGCAGTTCCAGGAGGCGTCGGGGATCACCGTCGACGTCCGCTACGGCTCCACCACCGAACTCGCGGCCCAGCTCGCGGAGGAAGGCGACGCGACACCGGCCCAGGTGTTCCTCTCCCAGGACGCGGGCGCGCTCGGCGCGCTGAGCGAGGCGGGCGCGTTCGCGACGCTCCCGGCCGAGACCAGCGGAGCCGTCCAGGCCCCGTACACCTCGACCGACGGCAGCTGGGTCGGCCTGACCGGGCGGGCCAGGGTCGCCGCGTACAACACCTCGATCCCCGAGGCCGAGGTCCCGGCCGACGTCACCGAGCTGACCGACCCGCGCTGGCGGGGCCGCGTGGGGATCGCGCCGACCAACGCGTCGTTCCAGGCGTTCATCACGGCGATGCGGGTCAGCGACGGCGAGGACGCCGCCCGCGAGTTCCTGGAGGGGCTGCGCGCCAACGACGTGCAGAGCTTCGAGAACAACGGTGCCATCATCGAGGCGGTGAGCAGCAACGCCATCGACGTCGGACTGACCAACCACTACTACTTCCTCGAGGCCGAGGTGCCGCCGCCGAACGCCGCCATGAAGTTCGGTGCCCCCGGCACCGTGAGCGCGCTGGTCAACGTCACCGGTGCCGGCATCCTGAGCGGTGCGGCCGATTCGGCCGAGGCCCAGGAGCTGGTCGCGTTCCTGGTCTCCGAGCAGGCGCAGGAGTACTTCGCCACCGAGACCGGGGAGTACCCGCTGATCGACGGCGTGCCCTCGCCGGAGGGTGTGCCCGCGCTGGCCGACCTGCAGGCGCCGGACATCGACCTCGGGCAGCTGCGTGACCTCGAGGGCACCACCCAGCTGCTGACCCAGGTGGGCCTGATCTGACCGTGCTGCACCGCCCCGACGTCGCGGATCCCGCGGTGTCGCGACCGGGTCCGCCGGAGAACATCTCTCCGGCGGGCCCCCGCGCGTCTCCGCGCCCTCCCCGGCTACTGCTGGGTGCGGCCGCCGTGGTCGCCGCACTCGCCTCGATCCCGTTGGTATGGCTGTTCGTCCGGGTGGGCGGGGCCAGTACGGACCGGGTCGCCGAGCTCCTCGTCCGGGAACGGACGGTCACCCTCGCCGTGAACTCGGCGGTGCTGGTGGCGTGCGTGTCGGCGGGCTGCCTGGTGCTCGGCCTGGTGACGGCGACGCTGCTCGCCCGGGTCCGGCTGCCCAGGCCGGGACTGTGGTGGGTGCTCGCCGCGCTGCCGCTGGCCGTCCCGTCGTACCTGCTCTCGTTCGCCGTCCTGGCGATCTCGCCGACGGCCCAGGGACTGGGGCCGCTGGTGCTCGTGCTGGTGCTCGCGTGCACCCCGTACGTCACCCTGCCCGCCGCGGCCGCGCTGCGCACCGCCGACACCGGGCCGGAGGACGCGGCCCGGACCCTCGGTCGCGGTGCGCTGGCCGCGTACTGCAGGGTGACGCTCCCGCAGGCGCTCCCGGCTGCGCTGGCCGGGACGCTGCTCGCCGCGCTCTACACCCTGTCCGACTTCGGCGCCCCGGCGATGCTGCGCTACGAGTCCTTCACCTGGGCGGTCCGGGCCGCCTACGAGGGCTCGATCGACCGCACCGCCGCTGCCGTCACCGCGCTCGTGCTTGCCGCGCTCACCCTGCTGCTGGTGGTGGCGGAACGGGTCGCCCGGCGCCGTTTCACCCGGGCCAGGGCGACGACCGCCGTCCGGCGGGTGCCGCCGGTCCGGCTGGGCCGCGCCGGAACGGCTCTCGCGGTCGGTGGTCTGTCGGTGGTCGCCGCGGTGACCCTGCTCGGTCCGCCGGCGGCGCTCATCGCCCGGATCGTGCGGGCCGGCGGGGTCGACGTCGACTGGGCGAGGCTGGTCTCGGCCGCCTGGTCGACGCTGATGCTCTCGGGCGCGGCCGCGCTGCTCGCCGTGGCGCTGGCCGTGCCGGTCGGGGTGCTCGCCGCGCGGTACCGGGGCCGCACGGTCTCCGCGGTGGAGTCGCTGTCCTATCTCGGCCAGGGGCTGCCCGGCGTGGTGGTGGGTCTGTCGCTGGTGTTCTTCTCGCTCGCCGTGCTGCCGGGGCTGTACCAGACGGCGGTGGTGCTGGTCTTCGCGTACGCCGTGCTCTTCCTGCCCAAGGCGATCGGCGCGACCCGCTCCGCGGTGGAACGGGTGCCGCCCGAGGTGGAGGAGGTCTCCCGCACGCTGGGCCGGTCGGCGCGCGCCACCTGGTGGGCGGTGACGGCCCGGCAGGCCTGGCCCGGGGTGGCGACCGGCGGGCTACTGGTGATGGTGACGGCGATGAAGGAGCTCCCCGCGACGCTGATGCTGCGTCCGACCGGGGTGGACACGCTGGCGACCCTGCTGTGGGGGAGGACCGCGGTGGCCTCCTACGGCGCGGCCGCCCCGGCGGCGCTGGCCCTGCTGGTGGTCGCGTGCGTGCCCGCGGCGCTGCTGGTGCGGGCGGGTACGAGCCGGGAGGAACGATCATGACACTCGAGATCAACGGGATCGTCGCAGGGTACGGAGGGGAGCCGGTCCTGCACGGCATCGACCTCGCGGTCGGGGTCGGCGAGCTCGTCGCGGTGCTGGGCGCCTCGGGCAGCGGCAAGACGACGCTGCTGCGCGTGGTCGCCGGGCTGCACCGGCCGGACGCCGGCACGGTGCACCTCGGAGGTGACGACGTCACCGGGCTGGCTCCCGAGCGCCGCCGGGTCGGGCTGGTCCCCCAGGAGGGGGCCCTGTTCGCGCACCTGACGGTGGCCCGCAACATCGGCTTCGGGCTCGTCCCTCCCGGGCTCGCCCGACTGCGCCGCCCCGCCGGTGCACGGGCGTCCGCCCGGGCCCGGGTCGAGGAGATGTTGGAGCTGGTCGGACTGACGGACAAGGCCGACCGGATGCCGCATCAGCTCTCCGGCGGGGAACGACGACGGGTCGCGCTCGCCAGGGCGCTCGCCCCGCGGCCGCAGGTGGTGCTGCTCGACGAACCGTTCTCGGCGCTGGACAGCGGACTGCGCGAGCAGGTCCGGGGCGAGGTGGTGGAGGCGCTGCGGGCCGCCGGCGGCACCGCCGTCCTGATCACCCACGACCGTCGCGAAGCGCTGTCGGTGAGCGACCGGGTCGCGGTTCTGCACGCGGGACGGCTGGAGCAGACCGCCGAACCCCGCGAGCTGTACGCTGGCCCGGCGACCGCGCGGGTCGCCGGTTTCGTCGGCGACGCGGCGTTGCTGCCCGCTACGGCGGCCGGTGACCGGGTGCGGACGGTGCTGGGTCCGGCGTTGCGGCGTCCCGGGGTCACCCCGGACGGGTCCGTCCTCGCGGTGCTGCGCCCGGAGCAGCTGCGGATCACCGATGCGGACGGCCCCGAGGGGAGGCCGGGCACCGTCGAACGGGTGGAGTTCGTGGGCGACGCGCTGCTGGTCACCGCGCAGCCCGACGGTGGGCCCGCGGTGCGGGTCCGGGCGGAGCCGGGCGCCGGCTGGCGGGCCGGTGACCGGTGCCGGTTGTACACCGACGGGCCGGTGCACGTCGTCCCGGTGCCCTGACCGCGTCTGCGCCGGCCAGCCCTCGGGCGGGCCCGCGCAGACGGACGGGCTGCGGGGCGGGTCAGGCGGTGCGGGCCCGCTCCGGGCGGGCGGCGAGCCGGGCGAGTCGCTTCGCGGTCGGCCAGCGCACGTCGTGCGCCCAGCCGAGCAGTTCGAACAGCCGGATGACACCGGCCGAGATGTCGATCTCCCACCGGCCGACGCCGTGGCGTGCCGAGGTCGGGTCGGCGTGGTGCAGGTTGTGCCAGGACTCGCCCATGCTCGGGATCGCGAGGAGCCAGACGTTGGTGGACCGGTCCCGGGCCCGCCACGGGCGTTCGCCGACCAGGTGGCAGATCGAGTTGGTCGACCACGCCACGTGGTGCGACACCGCGACCCGGACCAGCCCGGCCCAGAAGAACGCGGTGAACGCACCCCACCAGGTCCATGTCGCGAGGCCGCCGATCAGGGCGGGTGCCAGCAGCGACACGACGGTCAGTGCGGAGAAGGCACGGTGCACCCGGTCGATGTCCGGGTCGTCGAGCAGGTCGGGGGTGAACCGGCGCTGGTCGGTGAGCGAGCGGTCGAAGATCCAGCCCATGTGGGCGTGCCAGAACCCGCGGACGAGCGCGGCGGGGGAGGTGCCGTAGCGCCACGGCGAGTGGGGGTCGCCCTCGGCGTCGGCGTACGCGTGGTGCCTGCGGTGGTCGGCGACCCAGTGCCGGACGGGCCCCTGGACGGCCAGACTCCCCGCCACCGCGAGGGCGATCCGCAGCGGCCGGGTCGCCTTGAACGATCCATGAGTGAAGTAGCGGTGGAACCCGACCGTCACACCGAGCATCGACACCACGTACATCCCGATCGCGAGACCGGCGTCGAGCCAGGTGAGACCCCAGCCCCAGGCGAGCGGCACGGCGGCGACGAGCGCGATCGCGGGGATGATCGCGAACGCGTAGACGAACAGGTGCGGTACGGGATGGCGGAGCCGGTCGGAGAGATCACGGGGAGCCGCGGGCCGGGTGTCGGTCACGAACGCTCATCGTTCCGGTTCGCGCCACTCGGGGCAGTGGGGAGAACCCCCGGGACGCGGCCGTGACGGTACGAGTCGGCGGGGCCGTGACGTACTCCGGGACGGATGTGGCAGCGGGCATCGTCTCCGCTGTTGTATGCAATCGGTGAGTGTGGCGGACCACGCACCGTACCTCGAGGGGTGTTGTTCGGGGGCCGACCCAGGCAGGCTGTGATCAGTTGTACACAACAATGGAAGGACTGCCGTGGGTGACCTGCTCAGCAAGCCCGGCGACCGACGTGCCAGGCTGCGCGCCCTGCTCGACTCCGGTGAACCGGTCCTCGCGCCCGGGGCCTACGACGCGCTGTCCGCACGGCTCGTCGAGCAGGCCGGGTTCGACGCGGTGTACATGACCGGCTTCGGGTCCACGGCCGGCCTGCTCGGCCGTCCCGACGTGGGACTGCTCGGTGGCGCGGAGATGGCCGCGCACGCCGCCCGGCTGGCCGACGCCGTGGACCTGCCGCTGATCGCGGACGCCGACACCGGGTACGGGAACCCGGTCAACGTGATCCGCACCGTGCGCGACTACGAGCGGGCCGGCGTCGCCGCGCTGCACCTGGAGGACCAGGTGATGCCCAAGCGGTGCGGGCACATGGCGGGCAAGCAGGTCGTCGGGCCCGGTGAGATGACGGCGAAGATCAGGGCCGCCGTCGACGCCCGCACCGACCCGAACCTGTTGATCATCGCCCGGACCGACGCCGCTGCGGTGGACGGCCTGGACGCCGCGGTCGACCGGGCGAAGCGCTTCGCCGACGCCGGTGCCGATCTGCTCTTCGTCGAGGCGCCCACCTCGGAGGCGCACATCGAGCAGGTCGCGTCGGCGCTGCGGGGGCACAAGCTGGTGTTCAACTGGGCCGAGGGCGGACGCACCCCGCCGCTGTCGCGGGAGCGGCTCGCCGAGCTCGGTTTCGCCCTCGTGCTGTTCCCGATCGGCACGTTGCTGGCGGCCACCGCGGCCATGCGCGAGTTCCTGCGGGTGGTGCGCGACGAGGGGACGCCGGCCGCGATCCTCGACCGGCTCGGCGGCGTGGACCCGTTCGCCGAGCTCGTCGGGCTCGCCGAGATCCGGGAGCTGGAGCAGCGCTACCGGGACCCGGAGGCGGGCTGACCGGCACCCGCCACGAGTGGCGGGCGGGCCGACCTCGCCGGCCCCGTGCCTGATGGCCGGGGCCGGCGGTCCCGAATGCGCCGGCCCCGGCCATGGGGCGCCACCCGCCCGCTCCCCAGCGACGGGTGGTGGTTCGTGCGTGCGCCGGTCGCGAGGCCGACCCGACAAGGGTGACGCGGCGCTCGACGACCCAGCAGGGTCGAAGGTCCCCGCCGGTCCGGGACGCTCGTGTCCAGCTCGGCAGGCAGTGATGTATATCACGTAGCGTGCCCTTCGGGCCAGCGGACCGGCAGGGCCCACCGCCGGATCGATCCAGCGTCCAGCGCCGGTGTAACCGGGTGGTGACCGGGAAGTCCGCCGGTACACGGTCCGCCGGTGGACCGTGCGACGAGGAGGAGGACGACGTGCGGAACGACCCGGTGACCGGGCTCGCCGTCGAGACGGCCGCCCCGGGGGTCCGCCTGGTCCGGGTGACCGGCCGGCTGGACCGTCAGGGCGCGGAGGCGATCGGCCGGATGATCGACGCGCAGCGCGCGTGCGGCACCGCTCCGGCCCACGTGGTGCTGGATCTGGGCGGGGTCAGTGAGTTCGACGGTGCCGCGACCGAGGAACTGGGCGGGGTCGCGGCCCGCTCCCGGGAGGACGGCGTGCGGGTGCACCTCGCCGGCTGCGGTGGCCGGGCGGAGCTGCTGCCGCTACGCGCGCATCGGGTGCTGCTGCGGTGCAGCGCCTTCCCCTCGGCCGAAGCGGCTGTGCGTGAGCTCACCGCGCACGCTCGGGTGCCCCGGCCCCGGGATCGGGTCGCCGGGGTGGCACCGACCGGGTGAGGCTCGCGCTACGCGGGTGACCGGCGCGACGGTGGGGCCCGGCGTCGCGCAGCAGGCCCGATCCCGGACCCGGACTCGGACTCTGCGGGTCGGTCAGGTGTCGGTCGGGTGTCAGGCGCTCAGCCAGCCGAACGGGTCGGCGGTCACCGGGCGGTACTCCAGGCTGATCCGGCCGCGGTACCCGGCGGCGTGGACCCGTTCGATCAGGGCCGCGATCGGGAGCTTCCCGGTGCCGGGCTCGCCGCGGCCGGGTGCGTCCGCGATCTGGACGTGCCCGATCCGGTCGGCGTAGCGGTCGATCGCAGCCGCCGGGTCGTCGCCGTTGACAGCGAGGTGGTAGATGTCGAGCAGCAGGCGGACCTCGCCGGACCCGGTCCGGTCGAGCGCGGCGACGGCGTCGGCGGCCGTCCGCAACGGGTAGCGGTCGATCCCGCTGACGGGTTCGAGCAGTGCGACGGCGCCGATCCGGGCGGCGGCCCGCCCGGCCAGTGCCAGGTTCTGCGCGGCCACCTCGTCCTGGGCGGCCGGGTCGAGTCCGTCGATACGGTTGCCGTACAGCGCGTTGAACCCGCGGGTGCCGAGCCGGGCCCCGATGCCGACCGCGACGTCGACGTTGTCGGTGAACTCGCCGCGCCGGGCCGGGTCGGACAGGATGCCGCGCTCGCCGGCGGTCATGTCCCCGGCGGTGAAGTTGAGCCCGGACAGGACGACGCCGGCGTCGGACACCGCGGTCACGAACCGGTCGATCTCGGCGTCACCGGGTACCGAGGTGTCGAACGGCCACCAGAACTCGACGGCGTCGAACCCGGCGGCGGCCGCGGCGGCGGGGCGCTCGGCGAGCGGCAGATCCGGGAAGAGGATCGAGCAGTTCGCGGTGAGCGGCAGCGGCAGGGGGGTGTCGGTCGGCATGCCGGTCATCGTGTCCTCCAGTTCGTGACGGTCCGAGGCTCCCGGGAGGCGGAGCCCGTACCGGCCGGGCCGGAGACTGCGCCGCGGATCACCGAGCGGCTAGGGTTTCCGTCATGCGGAACAGCGATACCGGCGACGGCGACACCGCCGTTCCGGTCCGCTCCAGCACCGTGCAGTCGGTGGAGCGGGCGGTCGACCTGCTGGAGGCGATGGCCGACGCAGGCGGGACGGTCAGCCTGTCCCACCTGGCAGCCTCTTCCGGGCTGCCGCTGCCGACCATCCACCGGCTGGTCCGGACGCTGGCCGGTCGGGGTTACGTACGCCAGCAGTCCTCCCGCGAGTATGCGTTGGGGCCCCGGCTGGTGCGGCTCGGTGACGCCGCCGGCCGGCTGGTCGGGGTGTGGGCGCGACCGCGGCTCGCCGAGCTGGTCGACGCGCTCGGTGAGAGCGCCAACCTGGCGCTGCTGGAGGGCAACCAGGTCGTCTACGTCGCTCAGGAACCGGGCCGGCACTCGATGCGGATGTTCACCGAGGTGGGGAGGAGGGTCTCTCCGCACTGCACGGCCGTCGGCAAGGCGATGCTCGCCCGGATGGCTCCGGATCGGGTCCGGGAGATCATGCGGCACACCGAGATGGTGGCGCACACCGACAACACGATCACCGATCGGGAGGCCTTCGAGGCGGAGCTCGACCGGGTGCGGGCCGCCGGGTACGCGCTGGACGAGGGGGAGCAGGAGCTCGGCGTGTGCTGCGTCGCCGTCGCGCTGGAGGGTCCGCTGCCGGCGGCCATCTCCATCTCCGGGCCGACCACCCGGATGACCGACACCCTGCTGGAGTCCGCGGTGCCGCTGCTGCGGGCCGCCGCCGAGCGGGTGGCCCGGGACGCCTGACGGGCCGTTCCGGCCGCGCGCCGCGGCCCGCTCGACCGGCGCGATGGCGGTGCGATCAGCGGTCGGCACGGCCGGCGGGATCGGACAGGTCGGCAGGACCGGCAGAGTCGATCGGACCGGCAGGGCCGGCGGAGCCGATCGGACCGGCAGGACCGGCAGAGCCGATCGGACCGGCAAGGCCGGCAGAGCCGACGGGATCGGCCGGGCCGGGCAGGTCGGCGCGGTCGGTAGGACCGGCACGGCCGGCGACGAGGCGCAGCGTGTCCCGGTCGGGTTCGGCGAGGGCCATGTCCTGCGGCCAGGACTGCATCACCGACGTCGCCCAGTCGGCCCACCGTTCGGTGACCTCGGAGAGATCCGACAGGTACCGCCCGACGATCGTGTTCAGCGCCGCCCGGTGCGGGAACGGGGCTTCACCACTGAGATAGCCGGCCGCGATCTGCCCGTCGAGCGCGGCCATCTCCCTGGCCCAGCTGCGGGCGGCGGCAAGGGTGGCGAGCAGGTCGGCCCGTGTTCCGTGGTCGGCGAGGAACACCTTCAGCAGCTGCTCGGATTCCAGCACCGGTGGCGCGGCCGGCTCGGCCAGCCAGCGGGCGAGCACCTGCCTGCCCGCCGGGGTGATCGTGTACACGGTGCGCCTGCGGCGTCCGTGCAGTCGCGGCTGCGCCGTCGCCAGCCCGAGCGCGACCAGCTTGCGCGGCTCCTCGTAGAGCTTGCTGGCCGCGCGCGGCCAGAACCGCGCCAGGCTGCGCCGGATCTGTGTGGTCAGCTCGTAGCTGCTCCACGGCTGGACGGCGAGCATCCCCAGCATCGCGAACGACGTCGTGGTCGTCGTCTGACCTCGCACCATGCCGGGACCCTTCCATACTCCCCAGGGGAGTGCTCCCCGTGGGAGTATGTGGTCCGTCCGGGGGAGGGGTGCACGGTGGGCGACGGTGACGAGGGTGCCGGTGGGGCGTTCGGCCTGGCCCTGCTGCTCGTGGTCGTACTGGTCGCGGGGGCCGCGCTGCTGTTGGCGTCGAGCCCGACGGGCCTCGCGCCGGAGCAGGCTCCGGTGCCCGCGGAGGCGGGGTGCCGGAACGGCTCCCCGGGGGCGCTGTTCGGGCTGGTGTGTCCGGCCTCCCGGTGACCCGCCGCGGGCGGCTCAGCGACGGCCGGCGGCCGGCTGCTCGGCGGGGGCCGACCGGCGATGGTGCAGGACGACCAGCGGGCGGACGGAGAACGCGGCGGCCGCCAGCAGAAGCGTGACGGCGGCCGGTGCGACGGAGACGGACACGATCGTCGCCGCGGAGAGCAGGACCATGAGCAGCCCGGCCAGGGCGACCGTCCGGAACTCGACCGGGCGTGGCTCGGGGGCGGCTCGGAACATGGTGACCACCTCCAGATCGACCCGGGGCTAGCCCGTCCCGAACACGCGAGTTCGGTACGGCTAACTCTACTCCTTGTCCCGCCTGCGGGCAAAGGCACCCCGAGACGGGGCCGGTCGAGCCCGTGAGCTCAGCGGGTGTCCAGCGCCCGGAACGATTCGGCGAGCCGCCCGGCCGGCAGCCCGGCCTGTTTCGCCCGTGAGGTGGCCCAGTCCCGGATCAGCCCGTCGAGGTCCGTCATGTGTGCGGTCTGGCTCCGGTGCGCCCGCAGCGCCGCCATCTTGCGTTCGAACGTGCCGGTGATGTCGACGTGCCGGGCCGTGTCCGGGGCACCGGGCGCGCCGCCGGTCACCCAGACCTCCCCGACGGTGTGCGCGGCGAACCCGGCCTCGGCGAGCTCGGGATGCGCCCACGGGTTGCGGGCGTCCGGGTAGACCGCGCACAGCGCGGCCTCACCGGTGGCGGTGTGGTCGGGATGGCTGCCGTACATGCTGTCCAGGTCGCGCACCGGGGACGGCACGACGACCCGGTCCGGTCGCACCTGCCGGATCACCCGGGCGAGATCCCGGCGCAGCTCCAGGGTGACCGTCAGCCGTCCGTCGGGATAGCCGAGGAAGAGCAGGTCACTCACCCCGGCGACGGCCGCCGCGGCGCGCTGCTCGGATCGCCGGATGCCGCCGATCTCCGAACGCGGCACGGCCGGGTCGAACCCGCCGGCGTCGCCGTCGGTCACCAGGCAGTAGGTCACCTCGACACCGGCGTCGGTCCAGACCGCGACCGTGCCCGCGCAGGAGAAGTCGATGTCGTCGGGGTGCGCGGCGATCACGAGTGCGCGGTCGATCTGGGAGTGCTCGTCGTCGGTCACCCCGACATCATCTCCCGGCTCAGGTTCCGTCGAGCCGGTCGCTCTCCTGCTGCAGCCGCTCCTCCCACTGTTGCTGGCACTGCTGGACCGCCGCCGGGTCGCCGCCTGCCTGCTCGACGCACTCGTAGAAGTCGGTGCCGCCGATGCTGGTGAACACCCCCACCGCGAAGACCGCGAAGGCCACCGTGGCCAGCACGCCCAGCACGCCGAGAACCAGGCCGCTGATCGCGACGCCCTGGTTGGTCGCGATGCGCTTGCGTACCCGGGCGATGCCGATGATGCCCAGCGCGATCGCGACCAGGCCGAACAGACCGCCGACCAGGATCCAGAAGGTCAGCAACCCGAGGATGCCGAAGACCAGCGCGGCGATGCCGACGCCGTTGCGCGGCGGGGCGCCGACCGGCCCGCCGGGACCGGGCTGGCCACCACCCGGGAACTGGTCGGGTCGCTGGGGGTAGCTGCCGTAGGCGGGCTGGCCGTAGGGCTGTTGCTGACCGTAGGGCTGCTCGTACCCAGGTTGCTGCGCCTGGCCGGGTTGCTGGCCGTATCCCGGCTGCGGCGCGTATCCGGGGTGCTGTCCGTATCCGGGTTGTGGCGAGTATCCGGGCTGCTGGCCGTAGGGCTGCTGCTCGTACCCGGGCTGCTGGCCGTGCCCCGGCTGGTCGGGGGCGGACTGCCCGGACGGCGGGGCCTGACGGCCGGGCTGGTCCGGGTCCTGCGGATCCCCCGGCTGGCCCGGGTAGGGCGGTGGGCTGCTCACGCTGGTCCTTCCCCGATCCGCACCGGCCGGAGGGACCGCCGCGGATGGCGCTGGGTGATGCTGTCGTCGTCGATCATCCCGGCGTGCCCGCCGCCGGTCCAGGTGAAACGCCCGTCGGTGCGGCGGGGCCCCCGGGTCGTGGCGCTGCCGGGCCCGGCGCCCGGATCGGGCGTTCCGCACCGGTACGGCCGCGCGGCTACCGTCGGAGCATGGTGCTGCGAGCGCGGGATGTCATGACCGAACGCGTCGTCACCGTGTGGGCGGACGCACCGCTCGCCCGGGCGCAGGAGCGGATGGCGGAGTCGCGCTACTCCGCTCTGCCGGTGGTGGACCGCCGGTTCTCGCTGGTCGGGATCATCAGCCTGGTCGACGTGCTGCGGTACCGGGCGGACCCGGCGGCGACGGTCGGCGACGCGATGACCGAGCAGGTCGTGACGGTGCTGCCGACCACCAACGTCTCGATCATCGCGCACCGGATGCGGGTCTACGGCGAGCTGCGGCTGGTCCCGGTCGTCGACCGTGGCGTGCTGGTCGGTGTGATCACCCGCAGCGACCTGCTGCGGCACCGGCTGGCCGGCGGTCTGCTGCGCCGGACCGCCCGCCGGTTCGGCGGAGCCGGGCTGATCGGCCCGCTGCCCGAGGCGATGATGCCACGGGGAGCGGGCCGGGTCGGTGGCCGTCCGCTCTCCTCGCTGCGGGTCGCCGACGTCATGACCGACGGCGGGCTCGTCGCGATCCCGCCGACGCTGGCCCTCGACGACGCGGCCGAGGTGCTGCTGTCGTACCGGTTCACCGCGGTCCCGGTGGTCGACGACCGGGACCGGTTGCTCGGGATCCTGTCCGAGGCCGACCTGATGCACGGCTCGCTGGACGGTGGCCGGCGCACCCGCGCCCGGACCGTCGAGGGCGTGATGACCCGTGACGTCGAGGTCGTCCACCCCGACGACCCGCTCACCGACGCCGACCAGCTGCTGTCGGAGCGGGGCTTCCGGGTGGTGCCCGTCGTCGATCCCGACGACGTGCTGGTCGGCGTGCTCAGCCGCAGCGACCTGCTGTAGGCCTCAGGACACCGGTGTCGCGGGTGCCCGGACGTCCTCGCACTTCTGCGCCGCATCGGCGACCAGTGCGGAGAACGCCACCGGATCCTGCAGCGCCTGCTGCGGCAGCGTCGCGAGATCGAGGTGTTCCTGCACGCAGGCGTACTGCGCAGCCTGGTCGGCCGGGGTCGGCTCCGACGGGGGGACGGGCTGGGCGGCGGCGACGCCCGCGGTGCCTGCGGCGACCACGAGACCGGCCGCGACGACGGCGGCGGCGCGCACGAGGGTCCTCACGATGCTCCTGCTTCCTGCGCCTTCCGGCGCGGTACGGGGACGTGCCGCGTCGTCGGGGAGCGGTCGTCCCCGGCGTCCGCGTGAACCGCGGTCCCCGGATCCTGTCCGGCCGCGGGCGCCCCGGCGCGCGGTGTGACCCGGACGCGTGACACCCGTGCGGGTCAGCTGGCTCAGGTCGCCAGTGCGATCGCCCGCCCTGCCTGCCTGCCGGAGAACAGGCACCCGCCGAGGAACGTGCCCTCCAGGGCGCGGTAGCCGTGCACGCCCCCGCCGCCGAAGCCGGCGACCTCCCCGGCCGCCCAGAGCCCCGGCACGGGTGAGCCGGCGGCGTCGAGCACCCGCCCGGCCAGATCGGTCTGCAGGCCGCCGAGCGTCTTGCGGGTCAGCACGTGCAGCCGGACCGCGATCAGCGGGCCGGCCGAGGGATCGAGCAGCGCGTGCGGCGGCGCCGTGCGGGCCAGCTTCTCGCCGAGCGTGCGGCGGGCGTTGTGGATCGCCATCACCTGCAGGTCCTTCGCGAACCCGTTGCCGAGCTGCCGGTCCCGGGCGACGACCTGACGGCGGATCACCTCGACGTCCAGCTCGGGGGAGCCGCCGGTGAGCCGGTTCATCCCGGCGACCAGCTCGTCGAGCGTGTCGGCGACGACGAAGTCCGCGCCGCGCTCGGTGAACGCCTCCACCGGCGCGGTCGCACCGGGCCGGATCCGGCCGAGCGTCGCGCGCAGGTCCTTGCCGGTGACGTCCGGGTTCTGCTCGGACCCGGACAGCGCGAACTCCTTCTCGATGATCTTCCGGGTGAGCACGAACCAGGAGTGCTCGTGCCCGGTCGTACGGAGCGCGGCCAGGGTGCCGAGGGTGTCGAAGCCCGGGAAGTTCGGCGCGGGCAGCCGCTGTCCGGTGGCGTCGAGCCACAGCGACGACGGCCCGGGGATGATCCGGATGCCGTGCCCGGGCCAGATCGGGGAGTGGTTCTGCACGCCCTCGGTGTAGTGCCACATCCGGTCCCGGTTGACGATCCGGCCGCCCGCGGCCTCGGTGATGCCCAGCATCCGCCCGTCGACGTACGCGGGGACGCCGGTCACCATGTGCTCGGGCGGGGTGCCGAGCCGTGCCGGCCAGTTCGCGCGGACCAGGTCGTGGTCACCCCCGATCCCGCCGGAGGTCACCAGGACCGCGCCGGCCCGGAAGGTGAAGTCGCCGACGACGTCACGGTTGGTCGGAGCGCCGCGCTCGGCGGTATCCGGGGCCAGGACCCGGCCGTGCACCCCGTCGACGACGCCGTCGGTGACGGCGAGCCCGTCGACCCGGTGCCGGAAACGCAGCGTGACCCGGCCGGTGACGGCGTGCTCCCGGACCCGGCGCACGAACGGCTCCAGCACGCCGGGGCCGGTGCCCCAGGTCAGGTGGAAGCGGGGCACCGAGTTGCCGTGCCCGTCGGCGAGGTGCCCGCCGCGCTCGGCCCAGCCGACGACCGGCAGCCAGCGCACCCCCTGCTCGTGCAGCCAGGCGCGTTTCTCCCCGGCGGCGAAGTGGACGTAGGCGGTCGCCCACTGCCGGGCCCAGAAGTCCTCCCCGGCCGGGTCGTCGACGTCGCGGTCGAACGCGGCCGACCCGAGCCAGTCCGAGAGGGCGAGATCGAGCGAGTCGGTGATCCCGGTGCGCCGCTGCTCGGGCGTGTCGACCAGGAACAGCCCGCCGAGCGACCAGAACGCCTGCCCGCCCAGGTTCTGCTCCGGTTCCTGGTCGAGGACCAGCACCGACCGTCCGGCGTCGGCGAGCTCGGCTGCGGCGACCAGACCGGCGAGCCCGGCCCCGACCACGATGACATCGGCGTCCATGGCCGCATCCTGCCGGACGCGCCTACTCGCGGGTAGGGTCTGCCGGCATGTCGGATCCGCACACCGCGCGCGAGACGCTCTGCACCTGGTCCCGCCGGATGGTGCGGGACGGCCTGGTGGTCGGCACGTCGGGGAACCTGTCGCTGCGCTGCGGCCGGCTGATCGCCGTCACCCCGTCCGGGGTGGACTACGAGACGATGACCCCCGACGACGTGGTGCTGGTGACGCCGGACGGCACCGTCGCCGACGGTGGCCGCGCGCCGACCAGCGAGCTGGCCCTGCACCTGGCCGCGCAGGCCCGGCCGGGCACGTCGGCGGTGGTGCACACGCACTCGCCCGCAGCGGTCGCGCTGTCGCTGCTGCGCGACGACGTCCCACCGGTGCACTACCAGATCGCGATGTTCGGCGGCTCGGTGCGCGTCGCCGGTTACGCCCCCTTCGGCAGTGACGAGCTGGTCGCGAACACGATGGCGGCGCTGGGGGAGAGCAGCGCGGTGGTGCTCGTCAACCACGGGACGCTGGTCCTCGGCGAGCATCTCGGCGCCGCCTACGACGGTGCGCGGCAGCTCGAATGGCTGTGCGAGGTCTGGCTGCGCGCCCGGGCCGTGGGGGAGCCGCGGCTGCTGTCGCCGGGCCAGATCAGCGAGGCACTGCGCCGGTTCGCGGTCCAGAGGCAGAAGGTGGCGGGATCGGCGCCGGAGCCCACACCCGGGTCTCGGTGACGATCGCGGTCACCAGGTCGTGCGGGGTGACGTCGAACGCCGGATTATAGACCGGTGTGCCGGGCAGGGTCATCAGGGTGCCGCCGTGCTCGCGGACCTCGTCGGCGCCGCGCTCCTCGACGACGATGTCCGCACCGGTCGCCGTGTCCGGGTCGATCGTCTCCTCCGGGGCGACGATCACGAACGGGATCCCGGAGCGGGCCGCCGCGCAGGCCAGCATGTAGGTGCCGATCTTGTTGGCCACGTCGCCGTTGGCGGCGATCCGGTCCGCCCCGGCGAACACCACGTCCACCCGTCCGGCGGCGATCGCCGCGGGCCCCGCCGAGTCGACGCACAGCCGGTGCGGCACCCCGGCCCGTTCCAGCTCCCACACGGTCAGCCGAGCACCCTGCAGCAGCGGGCGGGTCTCGCAGGCGAGCACCTCGTCGAGCGCGCCGTCGGCGTGCAGCGCCAGGATCGCGCCGAGCGCGGTGCCGCCCGGTCCGGCCGCCAACGGGCCGGTGTTGCAGACGGTCAGCGCCCGCAGCGGGCGGTCGGGGCAGCGTTCGCGGACGAGGTCGGCGGCCCGGCGGGTGGCGGCGGCGTTGATCGTCGCGGCCTCGTCGGCGATCGCGCGGGCGGCGGCGAGCACGTCGGCGGGTGAACCGGCGGGCACGTCGGCCCGGTCGGACGCAGTTCGGGACGCGCCACCGGACGCACTCCGGGACGCACCGTCGGACGCAGTCCGGGACGTACCACCGGACGCACTGAGCCACGCGTCGTCGGACGCACTGAGCGAGGCGTCGTCGGACGCTCTGAGCGACGCGCTGTCGGACACATGTCCGGACGCACTCCCGGGCGCACCGTCGAGTGCCGCGAGTGCGCGCCGGACGCCGATCGACAGCGGTACCGCGGTGGGCCGGGCGGTCGCGATCCGCTCCGCGTCCGCGAGGACCGCGGCCCGGGCGGACGCGGAGCCGGTCCCGTGCAGGTGCGCGGCGAGCGCGACCCCGTAGGCGCCGGTGATGCCCAGGCTGGGCGCTCCGCGGACGGCGAGCGTCCGGACGGCGTCGATCACCCCGTCGACGGTGGTCAGGTGCAGGTGTTCGGTGCGCTGCGGCAGCACCCGCTGGTCCAGCAGCACGACCGCGGGCCCGCCCGCGTCCTCGTCGGCCCACCCCACGATCTGCACCCCGGTGACGGTACCCGGAGCCGGAAGATCACCGTCGTGGTGCACAGGTCCGCGATCCGCGTGGCCGGACGCGCCACGACGGTGATCATGGACGGGATCGGCGGGATCACGACGGCGGGGCGAGCCGGTAGACGGCGCCCGCGTCGTCGTCGGTGATGTAGACGGCGCCGTCCGGGCCCGCGACGGCGGCGACCGGACGGCCCCAGCGCGCCCCGGAGGGGTCCTGGAACCCGCCGACGAGGGTCTGCTGCGGGCCCATCTCCCCGTCGGTGTAGGGGAAGTAGGAGACCTCCGGGGCGCGCGGCGGGTCCGCGTTCCACGATCCGTGCACCCCGGCCAGGGCGCCCCCGGTGTACGGCGCGGGCAGCTCGCCGGAGGTGAACGCCAGGCCGAGCGGGGCCGAGTGCGCGGGGAACGCCTGCTCCATCGGCGCGAGCGACCCGCAGTCGAACTCGCGGCCGCCGGGGTTGAGCTCCGCGTCGGGGACCAACGGCACGTCGGTGAAGTCCTGCGGGCTGCCCTGCACCCCGGGCTGGGTGTCCGGGTCCGGGTTGCAGTACGGCCAGCCCAGGTTCCGGCCGGGCGTGAGCCGCGCGAGGGGTTCGGCGGGGTGTGCGGTCACGTACTGGTTGATGATCTCGCCGAACGACGAGTCGGGTGCGTCGCCGTAGGGCCGGTCGTAGGGATAGGGCACGTTGTCGCGGCCGTTGACGGCGGTCCAGACGGCGCCGTCCGGGGCGACCGCCAGTCCGGTGCCGTTGCGGACCCCGACCGCGAACGGCTCGACCGGCCCACCACCGGGCGGGATCCGCAGGATCGAGGCCCGTGGCGGCGTCGCGGCGAGGTCCTCCACCGAGACGTTGCCGGTGGAGCCGATGGAGACGTACAGCGCGCCGTCCGGCCCGGCGGCGACCGACTTCAGCTCGTGGCCGTAGGCACCGCGCAGGTCCGGGCTGTTCGCATCGGGCAGGCCGTCGGCGGCGACGCGCGGCTCGCTCGCCGCGCCGGCCGCGTAGGCGTAGGAGACGACCCGGTTGCTCTCGGCGACGTGCAGCGTCGAGCCGTCGGGGGAGAACGCGAGCCCGTGCGGCTGGGTGAGCCCGTCGAGCAGGGTGCGCTGTGCGCCGTCCGGGGCGAGGATCAGGACCCGGCCGTCGTCCGGGACGGAGACGAGCAGGTTCCGGTCCGGGGTCCACGCGGCGAGCCGCGCGTTCGGCACCCGGGCGAACACCGACAGCGTCCACCCCGGGGGGACGAGCGCCTCCCGCGGCCGGTCGAGCGGGGCCTGGTCCATCCCGGCCGGGACGTCGAGCGGGACCGGCACCAGATCGGCCGCGGCCGCGGCGACCGGGGCCTCGTGACCGGACACCGCGTTCGTCACCGGGTTCGGGCCGAGCCCGCAGGCCGCCAGCAGGGGCAGGACGGTCAGCGCGGGGAGCCACCCGCGACGCCACGGTGCAGTCCGCATGAATCGGACGGTACGGGCAGTCCGGGCCCGCTGCGCGGTGGCCCGCAGGGGATCGGGTCCGTGCCGTGGCGGCCGGTCACGTGCCGGCGCGGACGTCTCCGGGGACGCCGGTGCGGCGCGCGGTCCGGCCGATGTGCTCCAGGGCCAGCGAGGCGAACCGCTCCGGGACCTCGATCTGCGGCATGTGCCCGACCCGGCCGAACACGTGCGTGGTCACCTGCGGCAGCTCGCGGGCGGCGGCCCGCAGCTGGGAGACCGGCAGGATCAGGTCGCGCTCGCCCCAGACGACCAGGGTCGGTTTCGGGGCCTTCGCCGCGGCCGCGAGCAGCGCGGACCGCCAACCGGCCCGCACCCCGCGCACGGTGCCGAGCTCGGTGATCATCTCCAGGAAGGTCTGCGCGAACTCGGGGCGGGCCGCGATCTCGAGGGCGCGCCGCACGCGCTCGTCGGTGACCAGGGACGGGTCCACGAACAGCGACCGCTCGGTCCGCCGGGCGGCGCGGGCGTCCATCCGGCCGAGCAGGAACCGGCCCAGCAGCGGCACGCCGAGCACCCGCAGCGCGGGCGTCACCTCGGCGCCGAACCCGGCCGGGTCGGCCAGCACGAGCGTGGCGACGCGGTCCGGTGCGCGGGTGGACAGCAGCAGCGCGACCGCACCACCCAGGGAGTTGCCCATGACGTGCGCGGGCCGGGTCTCGCCGAGCGCGTCCAGCGTGGCGAGCGCGGTGTCGGCCAGGCTCGCCAGGCTCGCCCGCCCGGGCGCACGCCCGGAGTACCCGAACCCGGCGAGGTCCGCGGCGATCACCCGGTACCCGGCCAGCAGCTCGTGCTGGGGGTCCCAGTCCTCCAGGCTGCGGCCGATGCCGTGCAGCAGCAGGACCGGTTCACCCGCCGGGTCGCCGGACTCGCGGACCCGGATGCGGGCGCCACCGGCGTCGACGAAGCGGGTCATCGGGCACCCACCGTCCGCTGCACCCGCCCGGCCGAGCCGAGCAGCCGGGACAGCAGCGTCATCCCGCTCACCGGGGCGAGCCGGGCGAGCGCGTCGGGCACCCTCGCGCTCATCCCGATCAGCAGCCGCGGGCGGCGCTTCTCGATCGCCTCGACGATCTGCTCGGCCGCCCGGTCGGCCGGGAACCTCAGCAGCTTCTGGAAGTCCTTCTTGCCCTTCGCGGCCTCGTCGGCCGGGATGTTGACGCCGACCCGAGCCGACGCGGCGATCCCGGTCGCGATGCCGCCCGGGTGCACCGTGGTCACGGTCGTGCCGGTTCCGGCGAGCTCGCCGCGCAGCACCTCGGAGAAGCCGCGCAGCGCGAACTTCGACGCGCAGTACGCCGACTGGCCGGGTGGCGCGATCAGGCCGAACAGGCTGGACACGTTGACCACGTGTCCGCCGGGGCGCGCGGTGAGTGCGGGCAGCAGGGCGTGCGTGAGCCGGACCGGGGCCCGGAAGTTGACGTCGAGCACCCAGTCGAACTCGTCCAGGGTGAGCCGGGCGAAGTCACCGCCCAGCGCGACACCGGCGTTGTTGACCAGCAGCCGGATCTCGGGATGCCCGGCGCGGATCCGGGCGGCGAGCGCGTCGAGCGCGTCGCGGTCGGCCAGGTCGACGGTCTCGGTGCTCACCGACAAGCCGGGGTGCGCGGCCCGGACGGCGCCGGCGACCGCGTCGAGCTTCGCGCCGTCGCGGTCGACGAGCACGAGATCGCTGCCGCGTTCGGCGAGCAGGCGGGCGAGGTGCGCGCCCATGCCGCCGGCCGCGCCGGTGACGACGGCGGTGCCCTCGGCGAAGCGGAACGGGCTGCGGCTCATGACGCGGGCTCCTTCTCGGTGACGGTCGCTGTTGCGGCCACCGCGGGGGAGGTGTCGGCGGCGATCCCGGCGGCCGAGGGTGCGGTGACGGCGGCCGAGCGCTGCCCGACCGCGGAGGCCGGGGTGAGCAGCATGTCCTTCTCCAGGTCGGCCCGGCCGAGGCCGACCGCGTCGAGGAAGAAGTTCTGCCGCAACCGCCACGGGTCCTTGCGGCCCTGCCGCGGGAACAGGTGCTCGGAGCGCTTGACGTAACCGGAGGCGAGGTCGAGCAGCGGCCGGTCCGGGGCGACGGTGGGCGCGGGGGTCGCGATCGCGATCCCCTTGCGGTCCATGTGCGCCAACAGCCGCGGGACGTAGCGGGCGACCAGGTCGGCGCGCAGCGTCCAGGACGCGTTGACGTAGCCGATGCAGAACGCCAGGTTCGGCACGCCGGAGAGCATCAGGCCGCGGTAGGTGACCGTCTTGCCGATGTCGACCTGTTCACCGTCGACCCGGATCGTCATGCCGCCCAGCGGCTTCAGCGACAACCCGGTCGCGGACACGATCACGTCGGCCGGGAGCTCGTCGCCGGAGCGCAGCCGGATGCCGCCGGCGGTGATCCGGTCGATGTGGTCGGTGACGACGGATGCGTCACCGGAGCGGATCGAGGTGAAGAAGTCGCCCTCCGGGACCACGCACAGGCGCTGGTCCCACGGCTCGTAGGACGGCGTGAAGTGCTGGTCCACGTAGGACTCGTCCTTCAGGAACCGCAGGGCCAGCCCGCGCAGCACCTTCTTCACCCGTTCCGGGCGGCGTCGTGCGAGCTGGTAGAAGCTCTGGGTGAGCGCGACGTACTGGTAGCGCAGGATGGTGTGCGCGACCTTCGCGGGCAGGATCCGGCGGAGCCGGTCGGCGATCGGGTCGCGGCTGGGCAGCACGGTCAGGTACGACGGCGAGCGCTGCAGCATCGTGACGTGCTCGGCCTGCTCCGCGAGCGAGGGGATCAGCGTGACCGCGGTCGCCCCGGACCCGATCACGACGACCCGCTTGCCGGTGCAGTCGAGGTCCGCGGGCCAGAACTGCGGATGCACCCAGGTGCCGGTGAAGTCCTCCCGGCCGGGGAACTCGGGCTGGTAGCCCTGGTCGTAGTCGTAGTACCCCGAGCACATGAACAGGAAGTCGCAGCTGTAGCGGCGGGGCCCGTCGGCGGTCTCGGTGTCGACGCTCCAGCGGGCGGTCGAGGAGTCCCAGGACGCCGCGACGACCTTCGTGCCGAACCGGATGTGGTCGCGGACGCCGTACTGGTCGGCGGTCTCGCCGATGTAGCGGCGGATGTCGGCGCCGTCGGCGATCGACTTGGGCTCGCGCCACGGGCGGAACGGGTAGGCGAGGGTGAACATGTCCGAGTCCGAGCGGATGCCGGGGTAGCGGAACAGGTCCCAGGTCCCGCCCAGGTTCTCGCGCCCCTCCAGGATCGCGTAGTCCTTGCCGGGCAGCTCCTGCTGCAGGCGACACGCGGCACCGATGCCGGACAGGCCGGCCCCCACGATGATCACGTCCCGGTGTTCGGTCCGGTCGGGGTCGTTGGACTGTGTCCCGGAAGTCACGGGATGGCCTCCCTGTCGTGGTCGTCTGCACTGACTGGCCTGACCGGCCCAGACCGGTGCTCGACGTCGATTCTGCCCGAAACCTACCGCGGGTAACTTGACCTCGCGCGACAACAACTTAACCTCATGCGCCATGGGGGCGGGATCACTCACCCGGGCGAGGGCGCTGCGCGGTCTGCCCCAGCTCGTCGGGGAGCTGGGCGGTGACCCGGCCGCGCTGTTCGCCCGGTTCCGGATCCCGGTCGACGCGGTGGAGGGTGCCGATCCCGACGCGCTGGTCCCGACCCGCTCGATGGGGCGGGTGCTCGAGACCGCCGCGAGCGAGCTCGGCTGCCCGGACCTGGGGCTGCGGCTCGCCGAACGGCAGGGCCCGGAGATCCTCGGCCCGCTCGCCGTCGCCGTGCAGAACTCGGCGACCCTCGGAGCCGCGCTGGACTGCGCGTCGCGCTACCTGTACGTGCACAGCCCGGTGCTGACGGTGGGCTCGGTGCCCGACCCGGAGGACGTGCCCGGGGTGACCGGGCTGGAGTACGGCAGCACCGAACCGTTGCCCCCGCAGGCCGCCGACCTGGGGACCGGGGTGCTGCACCGGATCGTGCGGTTGCTGGCTGGAGGGGCCTACGGCCTGCGTTCGGTGCACCTGCCGCATCCCCCGCTGACCGCGCCGGACCGGTACCGCGCGTTCTTCGCGGCCGAGGTCCGGTTCGACCGGCCGGCCGCGGTGCTGCGGGTCCCGTCCGACCTGGTCGTCCGGCCGCTGGCCGGTGGCGACGAGACCGTGCGGGCGATCGCGATCGACTACCTGGAGACCCATTTCGATCGGCCGGGCCGGACGGTCGCCGACCGGGTCCGCACGGCCGTGGACCGGTCGCTGGGCAGCGGCCCGGTCCGGGTGGGCGCGGTGGCGCGGCTGCTGCGGGTGCACCCGCGCACCCTGCAGCGGCATCTGGCGGGCGAGGGCACGACGTTCGAGCGGATCGTCGACGACGCGCGCCGGGAGCTGGCGCAACGCCTCATCACCCGCACCGACCTGCCCTTCACCCAGGTCGCCGGGATGGTCGGGCTGGCCGAGCAGTCCGCACTGACCCGCTCGGCGCGCCGCTGGTTCGGGGTCCCGCCGCGCGAGCTGCGCCGCGGCGCGAGCGGGGATCAGCCGCGCCCGGTGCGCATCTCGTAGCGCCGCTGCGCGTAGTCCAGGTCGTCGCGCCAGAGCTTCGTGGCGGCGGCCGCCATCGCCGGCCGGATCACCGGGGCCAGCCGGGACGCGACCGCGAAACCGGGCCGGTCCGACCCGGCGACGACGGCCTCGACGACCGAGGTGCGCGGCCGCCCGTCCCGGCCGGGACCGCGCGGCGTCGCATGGGTCTCGACGACGCTGCCCACGCCCTCGCCGTCCACGATCCGCATGACGACGGTGCGCGGCTCCGGGCAGACGAACTCGGCCTGCACCGGCACCCCGACCCGGGGGCCGACCTTGAAGGTGACGGTCACCAGGAACCGGTCCTCGTCCACGGTGACCTCCCCGACCTCCCCGACCTCCCCGACCTCACCGACACCGTCGACCCGCGGCGCGGAGACGACGTCGAGGCGCTGGAACGAGTACGGGTGGAACCACGCCCCGTGCCACGGGTCGAGCCGGTTGGCGACGATGTCCTCCGGCTCGCAGACCCCGGTCAGCGTGGTCACCGCGTCCAGGGTGCGGCCCACGGGCCGGGCCGGGACGACGGGTGCGTCGGTGGGCTCCTCGCCACCGAGGTCGTCGAGCCGGACCCAGACCAGCACACCGTCGTCGTAGGCCGGGTACACCGTCCAGCCCGGCCCCGAACCCGCGCCCAGGCGCAGCCCGTGCCACCGGCACACCAGTTCGCCGCAGTCGATCGCGGCGAGCGCCATCGGCGCACCCAGGTGCGGGCAGGCGCCGGGGCCGACCTGCACCGTCCCGGTGGTGTCCCGCCAGGCGACGAGCTCGATCCCACCGACCCGGGTGCCGAACGGCCGGTCCGCCCGGACCTCGCGGGACGAGGCGAGCACGAACCAGTTGCCCGACGGCCGGGCCTGGGCCCGCTCCAGCGCGGCGGAGATCAGTTTGGGATCCGCACCGGCGTAGGTGGGTTGCTGGCGCGCCCAGCTCGACGGCGGCAGCGGCTGCAGCGGCCAGCTCGCCGGCCAGCGGCGCGAGATCCGGGACAGCATGCTCATGACGGGTTCCTTCTCAGAGGGGGTCAGCGGGGGCGCATCGCGTACTCTGCGGCGCGGCGCAGCGGGCCGAACCGGCCACGGGTCGGGACGGTCTCCAGCGGGTGACCGGCGAGCCCCCAGCCGGCGAGCAACCGGTTCGCCGCCAGCCAGCCGGTGCTCGCCGCGCGTTCCATCAGGGCGACCGGCAGATCGACCCGGATGCCGTCACCGGCCAGTACCAGGCCGTCGACCGGGGTGACGACGCCCGGCCGGCGGGCGAAGTCGCCGATCCCGAACATCGGGCAGTCGCGCCGCCACTGCACCAGCTCCCCGACGGCGCGGGCGCCCGCGGTCTCCGGGTAGATCGCGTGCAGCCGGGCCAGGCAGCGGCTGCGCAGGTCCGCGGTCCATTCCGCCTCGTCGAACCCGGTGGGGACGGCCGCGGAGTAGGCGTGCAGCTCGACCACCGAGCCACCGGTGCGCGCCGCCCACCTCGCGGCGTCCCGCTCGTAGCGGTCGAGGACCGTGATGTTGTCCAGCGGGTCGACCCCGCCGGTGCCCAGGAACGGCGGCCGGTCCTCGCGCACCGGGCGGTCCAGCCACAACCGGTACACCAGGAACGGCGGTGCGCTGCCCAGTGCGGCCACGTCCTCCCGCCAGGCCTGCAGCGCGTCCGGCCGGGCCGGGACGGCGGCCGCGTCGTCGTCGGCCCCGAGATCGGAGGCGGCGACGACGTCCCGCAACCCGGGCACGTCGGTCGCCAGCACGACCGCGTCGGCCTCGCTACCGCCGGAGGAATGATCCACGTGGAACCGTCCGCTCCCGGCATCCCGCCGGACCGACGACACGACGGTGCCCGTCCGGAAGGTGACCCCCCGGGCGGTCAGGTAGTGGCGCAGCGGCTCCCAGAGGGCGACGTCGAACCCGTCGTCGGGCACGTCGAACATCAACCCCTCGGAGGAACCGAGGAAGTAGATGTGGAACATGGTCGCGAGCTCGGCGGCCGACATCGTCGACGGCGGCGCGAAGAAGCTGCGGGAGAACACCTCGAACGCCAGGTGCCGGGCCGCGGGCGGGAAGTTGATGGACTCGAGGAAGGTCTGCGCGTCGATGTGGTCGAGCGCCTCGTAGATCCCGGGCACCGAGACCGCGGCCAGCGGCGCGGCCGCGCGCGGATCGAGCCGGACCAGGTCGCGCGGGCGGAACGTCGGGCTGCGCAGCGCGAACAGCACGGCGTTCCACGGGGGAGTGCGCGGCAGCCCGCGGAAGGTGTCGCGGCGACCGTGGGCGTCGATCAGCGGGTAGTCCTCCAGCGCGACCATCCGGCGCAGGCCCGGATCGGCACGCCGCAACAGCGCGCGCAGGTTGTAGTACTGCCGGAAGAACGCGTGGAACCCACGGCCCATCGACACCGGGGTGCCGTCGGGGAGCCGGTCCGACCAGGCGCCGACCCGCCCGCCCAGGTAGGGCTCGCGCTCCAGCACCTCGACGACGACACCGCGCTCGGCCAATCCGGTCGCCGCGGCCAGACCGGCGATCCCACCGCCGACGACGGCGACCCGCGGACGCCGGCCGAGCACGCCGGCATCACCCGGCCCGTCGGCCGGGGGATGGACGACCCGTCGCGGGTCGAGCGGCACGAGGGTCATCGGCGGGTTCCCAACACGGTGTGCACGACGCCGTTCTGCCAGCCGGTCATCGTCTCGGAGTGGACGGCGTCGAACCCGGCGCCGCGCAACCGGTCGCGCAACCGCCCGATGCCGTCGAAGGCGTTCACGCTGCGCCACAGGTGCCGGTAGAGCGCGGTGTCGCCGGTGGTCAGCCGGCCCAGCGGGACGATCACACCCCAGCACACCGCGTGCCAGACCGCTCTGGCCCGTGCTGAGTCGGCCACCGAGTACTCGTGCAGGGCGAGCACGCCGCCAGGGCGGAGCAGGTCGTGGAAGCGGCGCAGCTGGGCGTCCGGGTCGTCGAGGTTGCGCAGCAGGTAGGCGGCCAGGATGCCGTCGAAGGGACCCTCCACACCGGTCTCGGCGAGGGCCTCGGCGGTGGAGTGCACGAACCGCACCGAGGCGGGCCACGGCTTCGAGCGGGCCCTGGCGAGCATCCCGGCCGAGGCGTCGACGGCGACGATCTCGGCGCGGGGAGCGGCCGCCAGCAGCGCGGCGGTGGAGGCGCCGGTGCCGCAGCCCGCGTCGAGCAGCCGCAGGCCGGCGCCGTCGCCGGGGAGCCGCATCCGGGCCGCGGAGGCACGCAGGTGGGCGTGGTAGCCGGGGTTCATGCCGACGAGCCGGTCGTAGTCACCCGCACCGTCGTCGAAGTGGGTGGGCACCTCGTGGCGCGGCAGGCCGGCCCGGCCGACGCTCCCGGTGCGGGTCGCCGTACCGGGGGAGCCGTCCGAGGAGGCATCGGTCCGGTCGTCGGGGCGGTCGTCGGTGCGCTCGGCCATGAGCCGGAGCGTAGAACCGGACGTCCGGGACGATGCGCCCGGGGAGCGGAGGTGCCGGAGCGCAGCGGGCGCGCGCTCGTCGGGCACGGTAGGACCGGACGGGGCGTGCACCGCGGTTCAGGAGATCCGGTCGGCGCAGCGCACCGCCATCGAGCGGAGCACCCCGGCGACGTCGTCGCCGAGCCTGCCGTCGGCGACCGCACCGTCCACGAGGCGCAGCGCGCCCTGCACCCGCGTGGTGATCAGCTCGTCGATCCGGCGGCGCGCACCGGTGGACTCGATCAGGGCCCGGGCGGCGGCGACGTCGACCGGGCCGTCCTCGTCGGAACCGAGCAGCACCGCGTCCAACCGGGACCGGGCGGCCGGGTCGGCGAGCTCGCGGGCGAGCACCACCAGGCTGGTCGCCTTGCGCTCGGTCAGGTCGTCGCCCGCGGACTTGCCGGTGGCGTCGGTGCCGAACACGCCGAGCACGTCGTCGCGCATCTGGAACGCCTCGCCGATCATGGTGCCGTAGTCGCCGAGCAGGGCCAGCAGCTCCTCGTCGGCGCCGGCCATCGCGGCGCCGAGCTCCAGCGGGCGCCGCACGGTGTAGTTGCCGGACTTGCGGCGCAGCACGTCCATCACCTCGTCCAGGTCGGGGACCCGGCGGGCGTCGTTGACCAGGTCGGCGAACTGGCCGACCGCGAGCTCGGAACGCATCGCGTCGTAGCGTGGCCAGCCGCGGTCGAGCACCGCGGCCGGCAGGCCGCTCTCCCGCATCGCCTGCTCGGCCCACACCAGACAGAGATCGCCGAGCAGCACCGCCCCGGACTCGCCGAACCGCTGCGCGCTCCCGGACAGGCCCTGTTCGCGGTGCCAGGCGGCGAGCTGGACGTGCACGGTGGGCCGGCCGCGGCGCAGCAACGAGCCGTCCATCACGTCGTCCTGCAGGAGGGCGAAGGCGTGCAGCAGCTCGAGCCCGGCGAAGGCGTCGAGCGCGCCGGGGGAGTCGGGCGCGGCGGAGCGCCAGCCCAGGTACCCGAACATCGACCGCAGGTACTTCCCCCGCGCGACGAAGTCGGCGAGCACCCCGGACAGGAACTCGGCGCCCACCATGGAGTGCACGTGCTCGGCGCACCGTCGGCGGACGACGTCCTCGACGTGCCGGTGCACCCGCCGGCGGATCTCGTCGGGCCAGCCCGTTCCCGCCGGGACCTGGCCGGTCCGCTCCCGCTGTCTCGCAGGTCCCGTCTCGACGGCCATCGTCACGCCTCCTGCCGGCCGATCGGTCGACCCGGACCTGGTCCGGGCACGGCGGGGGCCCGCCGGATCACCCGAGCCTATGGGCGGCAGAGTGATTCCGCCCGGCGGACACCGGATCGGGGGCTGCGCCGCCCCACCGGATGCCACAGCGCACCGGGGCGCGTCGCGCGGCGTGCCGCCGGCGGACCCGCCGTGCCCGACCGGGACCCCGGCGCGGCGGCCGGCAGCGTCCCGCCCACCGGGGCCACCCTGCACCGCCTCGCCGGCGACGTCCGGCCGGTCCCTGCCCGGCGGTCGAGTGGTCGTTCCCTGCGGTTCAGCGCAACCGCAGGAACGACCAGGCGGCCAGCCACACCGAGCCCGCGGTCAGCGCCATCGCGCCCGGCAGGTGCACGACCAGGCCGGGGATGTCGCCGAAGTACCCCTGGACGAACGTGAGGACGAACACCGCCGAGGCCACCACCGACGGCCACCACGGGCCCCCGGTGCGGGTGCGCAACCAGATCGCCGCGCCCGCGGTCAGCCCGGTGACGACGTGCAGCACGATCGAACCGGTCGCGTGCGGCCCGACCGGGCCGCCGGTGAACAGACCGGCAGCGGTCACGAACTGCCAGGCGATCGCGACGACCGAGGCCACCGCCAGCGCGCGCAGTGCCAGCACGGGGGCGGGCGACGCGGTGTCGGGGGCCACGTGACGGTTCTGGCTGGACATGGGACTCCCGGTCGGGTCCGGGCGACGACCGCCTGTGGCGCCGCGGTGATCACCGAGTCTGCCCGGGATCACCCGCCGGCGCACGGAGCACACGCCGCAGCCGATGGTTTGCACCGCCACGTGCCGGGAACGCGACCGGTGATGCGAACCGACTGGATCCGACACCTGAACGACAGCGACGGTCCCTTCGCGACCGTCGTCCTGGACGCCACGCACGACACCGCCGACGCCACCGAGCAGTACCGGCTGCGGTGGCGCGACCTGCGCGAGCGCCTCGTCGACGCCGGGGCGGACGAGCGGACCCTGGCGGTGCTCGACGACGCGGTGACCAACGCGCCCGCCCCGGACGGCACCGCGGGCCGGGTGCTCGTCGCCGATCCGGACTCGGTGCTGCTCGACCGGCACACCGAGGTCCCGCCCGAGCGCGGCACCGCGTCCTGGGGTCCCGTGCCCGAGCTGCTGCCGGTGCTCGCCGCGGTCGGTGAGCAGGTGCCGACCGTCGTGGTCGCGATCGACAACACCGGTGGGGAGATCCGCGCGGTGGACGGCACCGTGGAGACCGTCGACTCCGGTTCCTCCGGCCCGGTGCACAAGGCGAACACCGCGGGCCCCGGCGAGGGCGGCGCGGACGCCCGGGTCGAGGAGACCTGGAAGCGCAATGCGCAGGCCGTCGCCGAACGGGTCGACAAGCTGGTCCGCGCCGGCAACGCGGAACTGCTCGTGGTGGCGGGCGAGGCGCCGGCCAGGGCCCGGTTGCGCGACGAGCTGGCGCCCGCCTCGGCCGAGATTATGGCCGAGGTCGAGAACACCGGCGGCACCTCGCCGAGCCGGCTCGAGGACACCGTGCGGGCCGCCGCGGACGAGGTGCGCGAGCGGCGCCGGTCCGAGGCGGTCGCGAGCTACGCGACGGCGTCCGGCCGGGCCGAGGGGTTGGCGGTGACCGGGTTGAGCGACGTCGTCGCCGCGACCCGGGCGCAGGCCGTCGAGACCCTGGTGATCGACCCCTCGTCGGTGCCGGGCACCGAACTGCTGGTCGGTGCGAGCCCGGCGGCGGTCGCGGAGAAACCGGAGGACCTGCTCGACGGCGGGCCGGTCACCTCGGCGCCCGCGGTCGGGGTGCTCGTGCGCGCGGCCGCCGCCGCGGACGCCCGGGTGGTGCTCGCCGCACCCGGTGACGACGTGACGCTCGTCGACGGACTCGGCGCCGTACTGCGTTTCCCGGTCGGGCCGGCCGCCTGAGGGCACCGGCCGCCCCGGACCCTGCTCAGCTCCGGCCCCGGTGGTACCGCTCGTGCAGCAGCCGGACCCGCGGGGCGAGATCGGGGTCGGGCCCCTCCACCCGGACACCGGGCGCCACGTCGGTGACCGGCAGCGGCCGGACCGGGCCGGGCGCCACCCCGATCTCCTGGTGCCAGGTGCGCAGTTGAGCGGTGGAGCTGGCGTAGACGATCCGCCCGAGACCGGCCCAGGCGTGCGCGGCGGCGCACATCGGACAGTGCTCGCCCGAGGTGTAGACGGTGGCCGCGGCCCGCTCGGCGGGAGCGAGCAGGCCGGTCGACAGGCGGGCCAGTGCGAACTCCGGGTGCTGCGTCGGATCCCCGCCGGACACCCGGTTGCGGTCCTCGGCGAGGGCGGTCCCGGAGCCGTCGACCAGCACCGAGCCGAACGGCTGGTCGCCGGCCAGGAGCGCCTCCTCGGCCAGCTCGACGCAACGTCGCAGATGCGTCCGGTCGCGCTCGTCCATCGCCCCACCCCGTCCTCGGTCGGTGCCGTCCGGGCCCGATGGTAGGCGCGCCGGCCGCACCCCGGAGGCGGTCGGCCGCGGTCGAGGCGTGGCTGGACTCCCCGGTGCGACGGCCTACGCTGTGCCGATGGACCAGCCCGGATCGGTTGCGCCGCTGCCGCTCGACGAGCAGCTCTGTTTCGCGCTGCACTCGGCGTCGCGGGCGATGACCGGCTGTTACCGGCCGGTGCTCGACGCGATCGGGCTCACCTACAGCCAGTACGCGGTACTGCTCGTGCTGTGGGCGGAGGAGAGCATCCCGCAGCGGGAGCTGGGGGAGCGCATGTTCCTCGACAGCGGCACGCTCTCGCCGATGCTGACCCGGTTGGAGAGCCGCGGCCTGATCACCCGGTTCCGCCGTCCCGACAACGAGCGGAGCGTCCAGGTCTCGCTCACCGACGAGGGGGCGGCGCTGCGGGAACGGGCCGTGGTCGCGCAGAACGAGGTGGTCCGGGCCACCGGGCTGCCGATCGAGCAGCTCGCGTCGCTGCGCGAGGAGCTGCAGCGGCTGGCGGCCCGGCTCCGTGCCGAGGGCGGGGTGACCGGGGGCTGAGCCCTCGCCACCCGGGGGGCCCGGCGCACGTCCGTACCGAGGTATATGCTTGCCGGTAGGCAATGAAGAGCCCAGCAGCATACAGCGACGAGCGGAGCACCATGAGCGGCCTGGATCCCGACGAGCTCGTCCGGTTGCGGCTGGCCCTCGCCCGGATCACCCGCGGGCTGGACCGGCGCTCCCGCGGGTCCGACCTGACCCGCACCCAGGTGTCGGTGCTCGCGACGGTGGTCGTCCGCGGCCCGCTCGGGATGGGCGAGCTCGCGACGCTGGAGGGTCTCAACCCCACGATGCTGTCCCGGCTGGCCGGGAAGCTGGAGGCCGCCGGGCTGCTGGTCCGTGACACCGACCCGGTCGACGGGCGCGCCGTGCGGGTCGCCGCGACCGAGGCCGGGATCGCCGAGCACACCCGCCAGCGCGAGGAACGCGCCCGGCTGCTCGCCCAGCACGTCGACGGCCTCCCGGACGGTCACGCCGAGCCGCTGCGGGCCGCGCTGCCCGCGCTCGAGGCCCTCGCGGGCTCGCTCCGAGACCCCCGGTGAGCGCCCGGACGGCGTTGCGGTCGTACTCCGCCCGGACCTTCTCGGCCCTCTCCGGCCGCAACTACCGGTTGTGGTTCGGCGGCCAGTCGATCTCCATGATCGGCACCTGGATGCAGTCGATCGCGCAGTCCTGGCTGGTCTACGAGCTGACCGGGTCGGCGGCGGTGCTCGGCACGGTCGTCGCCGTGCAGACCCTGCCCACCCTGCTGGTCGGTCCCTACGCCGGTGTCTGGGTGGACCGGCTGGACCGGCGGCGGCTGATGATCGGCCTGCAGACGCTGATGGGTCTGCAGGCGCTCGCGCTGGCGATCCTCACGCTCACCGGCACCGTCCTGCTGTGGCACGTCTACCTGCTGGCCGCGGTCCTCGGCCTGAACAAGGCGTTCGAGAACCCGGCCCGGCAGGTCTTCGTGCACGAGCTGGTCGGCCCGGACGACCTGCGCAACGCCGTCACCCTGAACTCGGTCCTGGTCAACGCGGCCCGCGCGATCGGCCCCGCCGTCGCCGGGGTGGTGATCGTCGCGGGCGGCACCGGTATGTGCTTCGCGGTGAACGCGGCCAGCTTCGTCGCCGTCGTGACGTCGCTGCTGCGGCTCGAGGTCTCCGCGCTCACCCCGAGCGAACCGGAACCACGGGCACCCGGTCAGCTGCGCGCCGGGCTGGCCTACGTCCGGCGGACCCCGGAGCTCGGCGTCCCCCTGGTCATGATGGCCTTGGTCGGCTGCCTGGCCTACGAGTTCCCGGTCGTGCTGCCGGTCGTCGCCTCCGAGACCTTCGGCGGCGACGCCGGCACCTACGGCTACCTGACCGGCGCGATGGGCGTCGGCGCGGTGATCGGCGGCCTGGTGGTCGCGGGCAGCGGCCGGACCGGGCTGCCCGCGATGGTGCGCACGTCGTTGCTGTTCGGGCTGGCGATGGGCCTCGTCGCGGTGGCACCGACGCTGTGGCTCGCCCTCGTCGCGATGGGCCTGGTCGGGATGGCCAGCGTCGCGTTCATGGCCGGCGGGAACAGCACCCTGCAGCTCGCCTCGGATCCGCACATGCGTGGCCGGGTGATGGCGCTGTGGTCGGTGGCGTTCCTCGGGTCGACCCCGGTCGGCGGTCCGATCGCGGGCTGGGTGAGCGAACACTTCGGCGGCCGTGGCGGGCTCGCCCTCGGTGCGCTGGCCTGCATCGGCGCGGCCACGATCGGCTGGGTGGCGGTGCACCGGGCCGATCGCCGCGGCTCAGCGGATCCGGCCACCGGTGGCGATGCGCAGGAGGTCCCGGGCGGTCCCCTGCGGTGAGGTCCCCTCCTGCCACACGGCGCGGAACTCGCGGGTGAGCTCCACCCCGTGCACCGGCACCTCGGCCAGGACCCCGGTCGCCAGGTCCGTGCCGACCACCATCCGGGGCAGCACCGCCGGTCCGTCGCCGCTGCGAACGGCGGCCCGCACCGCGGCGTCGGCCGCCAGCTCCCGGATCGGCCGGGCGAGCGGGGACCCGCCGGCCACGTCGCGCAGAGCCGCATCGAGCACCGGTCGCGAACCGGCGTCCGGCCGCCGGCTCACCAGCGGCGTCGCCGCCAGCTCGGCGCCGTCGATCCCCGGGCCGCCGGCCAGCGGGTGCCCGGGCGGCACGACCAGCACCAGGGTGTCGCTCGCGACCGTGGTCGCGTGCAGCCCGTCCAGCGGGCCGCCGTTCTCGACGATCCCGACGGTGGCGTGCCCGTCACGGACCGCGGTCGCCGGATCGGCGGTGTCGAGCAGCGTGATCCGCCCGCCGGGGCCGTCGCGCAGCTCGACCAACCAGCCGGGCAGCAGTGATTCGGCGGCCGTGGGACCAGCGGCCAGCACGACCGGCTCGGCACGGTCCGGGTTGCTGCCGGTGTCCTCGCCGTCGGGAGCGCCCTCGCCCGGCGGGCGCAGGGTGGCGACCGCGGCGTCGAGGTCCCGGGCCGCCGCGAGCACCGGCCCGGCCCATTCGACGAGCAGCACCCCCCGCGCGGTGAGCCTGCTCGACCGGCGACCGCGCCGGCCCCGCTCCAGGACCGGGGTGCCGACCAGCTGTTCGACCGCCCGGACGCGGGCCGTGGCGGCCTGCACGGACAGTCCCAGCTCGTGCGCGGCGCCGCCGAGGCTGCCGGTGCGGGCGATCGCGTCGAGCAGCGCGAGGCCGGTCAGGTCGGGAACGTGCGTGGGCGCGGGCATCCCGATCAGCCTATGCGGCGCCGCCCGGGCGCCGGACGCCGGTGACGGTCGTGACGGGTCACCACCACCGGTCGCCGTCCGCGAACGGGGGCGACCGCGGACCGGCGGCGTTCAGCGACCGAACAGCCCGCGCAGGTAGGCGGCCTGTCCGGCGTGCTGCAGGTCGTCACCGAGCACGCTGACCAGTCGGGCGCCCAGCGTGACACCCTCGCCGTAGGTGGGCGGCAGCACCCGGGCGAGGTCGGCGTCGGTGAGCGAGGCCAGGTGCGCCACCGTCCTGGCGTGCACCGCCTCGCCGTACCCGGCGAGGAGCCCGGCGGTGGTGCGGACGGCGTCGACCTGCTCGCGGGTGTGGCCGTACCCGGTGTCGTGCGGGTCCAGGGGGAGCCCGAAGCGCTCGGCCCAGCCGTCGTCGATCCAGACCTGGCCGGTGCCGAACGCCTCGGCGACGTGGTCGTCCTGGACCCGCAGCAGGTGCCAGACGAGCCAGCCGATCGGGTTGCCCGTGCCGTCGGGGCCGTCCGGGCGGCGGGCCAGATCGTCCTCGGTGAGCCCGTCGACGACGTCGTGCACCAGCCCGTCCACCCGGCCGAAGTGGTCGATGAGCAGCTCTGCGGCGGTCAGCGTGTTCGTCATGCACCCAGCTTCCCCCGCGATCGGCTTCCGCATGCGGGTGCGGGCCGCATAGCGTGGAACGCGGTGACCGAGATCGAGCAGACCCACAGTGCCCACTGGGGCGTGTTCCGCGCCCGCTACGACGGCGAGCGGTTGCGGGTGCGCCCGCACCCGGGCGACCCGGACCCGTCGCCGGTGCTGGACAACATCCCGGCCGCGGTGGCGCACCCGGCCCGGGTGATGGCCCCGGCGGTCCGGCGGGGCTGGTGGGAACACGGGCCCGGCCGCGATCCCGCTCGCGGCCGGGACGGCTACCTGACCGTGTCCTGGGACGCGGTGCTGGACCGGCTCGCCGAGGAGACCCACCGGGTCCGCTCCACCTACGGCGACGCCGCCGTCTACGGCGGCTCCTACGGCTGGGCGTCCGCCGGACGGTTCCATCACGCGCAGGGGCAGCTGCACCGCTTCCTCGCCGCGACCGGCGGCTACACCCGCTCGGTCAACACCTACTCCGGCGGCGCGGCCGAGGTGATCCTGCCGCAGGTGCTCGGCGCGTTCGACTCGGTCAGCCGTAACGCCGTCACCTGGGAGGCGGTCGCCGCGCACACCGACACGGTGCTGGCGTTCGGCGGGATGGCGCTGAAGAACTCGGCGATCGCCGCCGGTGGGGTGAGCCGGCACGTGGAGCGCGGGGCGATGCGCGCCGCGCGCGACCGGGGTGCGGTGTTCGTGCTGGTCAGCCCGTTGCGTCCGGACCTGCCCGAGGAGGTCGACGCGACCTGGTTGCCGATCCGCCCGGGCACCGACGTGGCGTTGATGCTGGCGTTGATGCACACCCTCACCGCCGAGAGCCGGCACGACGGCGAGTTCCTCGACACCCACTGCGAGGGCTGGGAGCAGCTGCGCGAGTACCTGTTCGCGACGCCGGTCAAGGACGCCGAGTGGGCCGCCGGCATCACCGGGATCGACGCGTCCACGATCCGGGACCTGGCCTGGCGGATCGCCTACGGGCGGACGCTGGTCACCGTCGCGCAGTCGTTGCAGCGCGCCGAGCACGGTGAGCAGCCGGTGTGGGGGGCGACCGCGCTGGCCGCGGTGCTCGGCCAGATCGGGCTGCCCGGTGGCGGCTTCAACTACGGCCTCGGTTCGCTCGGGCACTACGGCAGGCTGCGCAACGCGGTGCCGGTGCCGACCTTCTCCCGGCTCCCGAACCCGGTGTCGTCGTTCATCCCGGTCGCCCGGGTCGCGGACATGCTGCTGCACCCGGGCGAGACCTACGCCTACGACGGCGCCGAGCACACCTATCCGCACGTGCGGCTCGCCTGGTGGGCGGGCGGCAACCCGTTCCACCACCACCAGGACCTGCGCCGGCTGCGCCGGGCCGTCGCCGAGCTGGACACCTTCGTGGTGCACGACCCGATGTGGACCGCCACCGCACGGCACGCCGACGTCGTCCTGCCCTCCACGACCACTCTCGAGCGCGACGACATCGGCGCCACCAGCTCGGACCCGCTGATGGTCGCGATGAAGCGGCTCGTCCCGCCGCGCGGTGAGGCCCGCGACGACTACGACACCTTCGCCGCGCTCGCCCACCGGCTGGGGCACGGCGAGACGTTCACCGAGGGCCGGAGCGCGCACGACTGGCTGGTCCACATGTACGACCGCACCCGCAAGGCGCTCGCCGACCGTGGCCTCGACGCCCCGGACTTCGACGAGTTCTGGGAGCGCGGCGAGCTGGAGCTGCCCCAGCGCCCGGACGACGGCGGCGCCCTCGGCCGGTTCCGCGCCGATCCGGCGGCGCACCCGTTGCCGACGCCGTCGGGGCGCATCCAGGTCGGGTCCGCGCGGATCGCCGGACACGGCTACGCCGACCACCCCGGACACCCCGCCTGGCTGGAACCCACCGAGGCGCCCGACGAGCGGCACCCGTTCTGGCTGGTGTCCAACCAGCCGGCGACCCGGCTGCACTCGCAGCTGGACTTCGGCGCGCACTCGGCGGGTTCGAAGCGGTCCGGGCGGGAGGTCGTGCGGATCCACCCGGACGACGCCGCGGGCCTCGGGATCTCCGACGGTGACGTGGTGCGGCTGCACAACGACCGGGGTGCCTGCCTGGCCTCGGCCCGGGTGACCGACGACATCCGGCCCGGTGTGCTGCAGCTACCGACCGGTGCGTGGTGGGATCCGCGCCCGGACCCGGAGCGCCCCGACGCCGGGGACGACGCCCTCTGCGTGCACGGCAACCCGAACGTCCTGACCCGCGATCGCGGCACGTCGCGGTTGGCGCAGGGGTGCACCGGCCAGCTGTGTGCGGTGGCGGTCTCACCGTTCCCGCACGAGGTGCCCGAGGTCACCGCACACGACGGACCGCCCGCGATCTGACCGGGGCGGTTGCCCGGTCCGGGCAGCGCTCACCCGGCCTGTGCGCGCCGGCCCGGCTGCGCCGGTGCCCGTGCCGATGCCTGCACCTGCACCTGCACCTGCGCTGAGCCGGCCTCGGCGATCCTGCACTTGCCTGCTGTACTACTGTCGTCATACAGTGATACAAGCCCGGGCAGCGTGCCCGGACCACCGCTGAAGGGGGCCGGATGCAGATCGACGACTCACGCCCCATCTGGTCGCAGCTCGTCGACGAGTTCCGGCGGCGCGTCGCGGTCGGGGAATGGCCGGCCGGTACCAAGGTGCCCTCCGTGCGGGAACTCGCGCTCGAACTGGGCGTGAACCCCAACACCGTGCAGAAGGCGCTCAGCGAGGTCGACCGGCTGGGCCTCACCACGGCCGAGCGCACCGCAGGTCGCTTCGTCACCCGGGACGCCGACGCGGTCGCGCAGGCCCGCACCGGACTCGCCGCCGCCACCGCCGACGGGTTCGCGGCCGCCGCGGCCGGGCTCGGGATGAGCCTCGCCGAGGCCGGTGAGCTGCTCGCCCGACGCTGGGAGCGGAACCGGGCGGCCGCCGACACCGCACACACCGAGCGAAAGGACGTCCGATGAACGCGGACCCACCGGCCATCGAGGTCACCGACCTCCACAAGGCCTACCGCGGCAGACCCGCGCTGGCCGGGCTGGATCTCGAACTCACCTCGGGCCAGGTCATCGGCCTGATGGGGGACAACGGGTCCGGCAAGACGACGCTGCTGAAGATCCTCGCCGGGGTGCTCGCCGACTGGACCGGCACGGTCCGGGTGGCCGGCCACGCCCCGGGGCCCGGGTCGAAGGCGCTCGTCTCGTTCCTCCCCGACACCTCCTTCCTGCCCGACCGGCACACGCCCGCCGACGCGATCGCACAGTTCGCCCGGTTCTTCGCCGACTTCGACGCGGACCGGGCCCGCGAGATGATCGGATTCTTCAACCTGCCGCAGGACCGCACCCTCAAGGAGATGTCGAAGGGGATGCGGGAGAAGGTGCAGATCTCGCTCGCGATGTCCCGGCGGGCCCGGGTGTACCTGCTCGACGAGCCGATCTCCGGGGTCGATCCGGCCTCGCGCGACGTGATCCTCCGGGGGATCCTGCAGAACTTCGCCGAGGACGCACTCCTGCTGGTCTCGACCCACCTCATCCAGGACGTCGAACCGATCGTCGACTCCGTCGTGTTCCTGCGGGAGGGGCGGGTGCTGCTGCAGGGCACGGCCGACGACCTCCGCGACGTCCACGGCACGAGCCTCGACGCACTCTTCCGGAAGGTGTACGCCTCATGATCGGCGCGCTGCTCTCCCACGAGGTCCGCTCGACCCGGCGGACGCTCGGCACCACGATCGGCGTCGCGCTGGGGGTCGGGGCGCTCTCGCTGGTGGTGGTCGCCCTCCGGATCCCGGTGCTGGGCGAGCTCGGCTTCGCGCTGGCCGTCGCGGTCGTCACGCTGATCACCCCGCTGGTCCTCGTGGTCCTCGCCGAGCACTACTGGCGCACCATGTACGGCCGCGAGGGGTACTTCACGATGACCGTCCCGGTGCGGGGAAGCACCCTCTTCGCGGTGAAGGTCCTCCACGGGATCGCCGTGACGGTCGGCGCGCTGGCGCTCACCGTCGGCGGGGCCGGTGCCGTCGTCGCCGTCTCCGCATCGGCGCGGGGCGTCGGCGTCGCGGCGGCGTTCCAGGAGCTGTCGGACGGGATCGGTACGGTCGGGGCGGCGACCGTCTGGTTCCTCGCCGGATGCGTGCTCGTGCAGTCGGTGTTCACCGTCGTCGCCGGCGCCGCGGTCATGTCGATCGGGGCCGAGAGCCGGTTCAACCATCTCGGGTTCGGGGCGCCGGTGCTCGGCGGTGTCGCCCTCTACCTGGTGATGCAGGTGCTCGGGCTCGCGGCGATGCTGTTCGTGCCGTTCGGGCTGCGGATCACCGGGCCCGACGCCGGGACGTTCGTCGCCCAGGGGATGCTCGCGGACTTCATGCAGGCGCTGCGCGACCCGGTCGGGCAGAACGACCCGAGCGTCGTCGGACTGGGTATCGTGCCGCTCGCCGTCGTCGCGACCGGGGTGCTCGCCTGGTGGGGGGCGGGATCGGTGGAGCGGCGCACCTCGCTGCGCTGAGCCCGTGGCGGTGTCCGGGCGGGAGCCGCCGGAGGGCCGCGACGGTCCTCCGGCGGCCGCCGGGCGCTACCCGCGGGCCCGGGCCGCCGCGAGCCTGCGGTCCGCGACCGCGGTGGCGGCGGTGAGCGCGTCGACCCCGTCGGCGTCGGCGGCCGCCAGCACCTCGGCGGTGGTGCCGGCGATCGCGTCCAGCCGGTCGGTGAACTCGGTGACGCCGCGGATCTCTGCCTCGCAGGAGATCAGGCCACCGGCGTTGGCGACGAAGTCGGGGACGTAGTCGATGCCGCGTTCGCGCAACCGGGCCGCCTGCTCGTCACCGGCCAGCGCGTTGTTCGCGGCCGGCACCACCGCCCAGGCGCGGAGCCGGTCGACCCGCTCGGTGTCGAGGACCAGGCCCGCTCCGGCCGGGCAGACCAGGTCGACGTCGGCGAGCAGCACGTCGGAGCCGTCGGCCGGGACCGCACCGAACCGGTCCGCCACGTCCCGGACCCGGCCCGGGTCGAGATCGTCGACCACGGTGCGGGCCCCCTCGGCGTGCAGCAGCTCGACGATGTGCCGGCCGACGTTCCCGACGCCCTGCACGGCGACCGACAGCCCGGCCAGCGAGTCGTGCCCGCGTCGTCGGGCGACCGCCCGCATCGCGGCGACCACCCCGCGTGCGGTGGACGGTGAGGGGTCCCGCTCGGCGCTCGCCACGACCGGGGTGTGCTCGGCGATCACCCGCAGGTCCTCGGGGCCGGTGCCCATGTCGGCGGCCGGGATGTAGCGCCCGCCGAGCAGCCCGATGGCCCGGCCGTGGGCGGCGAGCACGGCCGCGGTCTTCTCGGTGCGCGGGTCGGCGTTGATCACCGATTTCCCGCCGCCGAGCGGCAGCCCGGCCAGCGCGGCCTTGTAGGTCATCGCCCTGGCCAGGCGTAGCGCGTCGGCGGCCGCGGTCTCGTCGTCGGGGTAGCGGCGCACCCGGACCCCGCCCAGGGCGGGCCCGAGCGAGGTGTCGTGCACCGCGATGAACCCGCGCGGGCCGCCCGCCGGGTCGCGGCTGACGAGCAGCTGTTCGAACTCCTGCTCGGCGAACGTGGTGAGCGCGGTCGGCGCGCCCGGGCTCCTGCGGTCGATCAGTACGGTCATGGCTCCTTCTTCGTGGGGGCGGTCCGGGGCGGGGTTCAGGCCAGTGCCAGCTCCCAGGTGGGGTCGGTCAGCACGGCCCCGATCCGGGCCAGCACCCGGCTGCCCAGCTCGCCGTCGACCAGCCGGTGGTCGAACGACAGCGACAGCCGGGTCGTCCACCGGGGGACGACGTCGTCACCGACCACCCACGGGCGGCGGCCGAACGCCCCGAGGCACAGGATCGCGGCCTCCCCGGGGTTGAGGATCGGGGTCGCGGCGTCCACCCCGAACACCCCGATGTTGGTGACGGTGACGGTGCCACCGGTCAGGTCGGAGACCGGTGTGCGGCCGGCGCGGGCGGTCTCGACCAGTGCGTCCAGCGCCCGGGCCAGGCCGGGCAGGTCCAAGCGGTCGGCGGCGGCGATGTTCGGCACGATCAGCCCGCGGTCGGTGGCCGCCGCGATCCCGAGGTTGACGCTCGCGTGCTGCACGATCTCACCGGTCTCCGCCGACCAGGTGGCGTTGATCTCCGGATGGGCGCGGACGGCGGCGAGCACCGCCCGGGCCACCACCAGCAGCGGGGTGACCCGGCTCCCGGCGAGCCGCGGGTCCTCGCGCAGCCGCGCCACCAGCTCGACCGTCCCGGTCACGTCGACGTCGAGGAACTCGGTGACGTGCGGTGCGGTGAAGGCGCTGCGGGTGACGGCCTCCGCGGTGGCACGGCGGACCCCGCGGATCGGGGTCCGGATCTCGCCGTCCGGTGCCGTCACGGCGGGGCCGAGCCCGGAGGTGAAGTGGCCCAGCACGTCCTCGCGCAGCACTCGACCACCGGGGCCGGTGGCGGTGACCGAGGCGAGCGGGATGCCGAGCTCACGGGCCAGCCTGCGCACGGCGGGCGCGGCGGGTGGGGGAGCGGGGTTCACCGGGGCGCGCGGCGCGGGCGCGTCGGCGTCGCCGGCGACGGCGGCGCCGGCCGCGGTAGTGGCGCCGCCCGTGCCCGTGCCCGCGCCCGTGCCGGTGCCGGTGCCGGCGCCGGTGCCGGTGCCGGTGTTGGTGCCGGTGCCGGTGCCGGTGTTGGGGCTGCTGCCGGAGTTGCCGGCGCCGGGCCGGCCGTCGGGGTGGTCCGTGCCGCCGGTGGCGGCGCCCGCAGCCGTGTGCGGACGGCCTGGCCCGGTGTCCCGGGCCCGCCGCCGCCTGCGGCTGGGTTCGGCCCGCGGACCGGGCCCGACCAGCACGGCCGGCTCCTCGGCGGGCAGGTCCGCGGCGTCCCGGGCCCCGGCGCTTCCGGTGCCGCCGGTGGCTCCGACGGAGGGGCCGGACCCGTGCGCACCGGTGAAACGCAGGAGCACCGATCCCACCGGGACCGTGTCGCCCTCGGCGGCACACAGCTCGGCGACCGTGCCCGCGTGCGGGCTGCTCAGCTCGACCAGCGACTTCGCGGTCTCGATGTCGGCCAGCGGGTCGTTGACGCCGACCGTGTCCCCGGGTGCGACCCGCCAGGTGACGATCTCGGCCTCGGTCAGGCCCTCGCCGACGTCGGGCAGCCGGAACTCGGTGCCGGCGGAGACGGTGGAGCTGCTCATGCGGGGTCCAGGGTTCGGTCGACGGCGTCGAGCACGCGGTCGAGATCGGGCAGGTACTTGTCCTCCAGCCGGGCGGGCGGGTAGGGCGCGTGGTAGGCGCCGACCCGCAGCACCGGGGCCTCGAGATCGAAGAAGCAGTGTTCGGTCACCGCGGCGGCGACCTCGGCGCCGAGCCCGAGGAAGGTCGGGGCCTCGTGCGCGACGACGGCGCGCCGGGTCCGGCGTACCGAGCCCATGATCGTGTCCAGGTCGAGCGGGGACAGCGTCCGCAGGTCGACGACCTCCAGGTCGTGCCCGTCCTCGGTGGCCGCCTGGGCCGCGGCCAGGCAGACCGCGACCATGCCGCCGTAGGTGAGCAGGGTGAGGTCGCGTCCGGGCCGGACGATCCGGGCCCGGTCCAGCGGGAGCACCGACGGATCGGCCGGGTCGGTGGCGACCGCACCGCTCGCCCAGTAGCGCCGCTTCGGTTCGTAGAACAGCACCGGATCGGCACCGGTGATCGCCTGGCGCAGCATCCAGTGCGCGTCGTGCGGGGTCGAGCAGTACACCACCCGCAGGCCGGCGGTGTGCGCGAAGTAGGCCTCGTTCGACTCGCTGTGGTGCTCGACGGCACCGATCCCGCCCCCGGCCGGGATCCGGATCACCACCGGGAGCCGGACCGCACCCGCGGTGCGCGCGTGCAGTTTGGCGAGCTGGGAGACGATCTGGTTGAACGCCGGGTAGGCGAACCCGTCGAACTGGATCTCGCAGACCGGGCGGTAGCCGCGCATCGCGAGCCCGATCGCGGTGCCCACGATGCCGGACTCGGCCAGCGGGGTGTCGAGCACGCGCTGCTCGCCGAAGTCCTTCTGCAGTCCGTCGGTGACCCGGAAGACACCGCCGAGCCTGCCGACGTCCTCGCCCATCACGAGTACGGCCGGATCGTCCTTTAGGGTGCTGCGCAGCGCGTCGTTCAACGCGCGGACCATCGTGGATCGTCTGGTCACAGGGGTTGTCCTCGTCGTCGTCGGGCCGGGACGGCCCGGAACCGGGGAAGTCAGTCCAGGAAGGACGCCGCGTAGGCGGCGTGCGCCGTGCGCTCGGCGTCGACCGTGGCGGAACCGCCGGCGAGGACGTGCGCGAACACCGAGTCGAACGCGGGCGTGGGCAGCGCGAGGCAGGCCGCGCGCACCTGCGCCGCGAGCTCGTCGGACTCGTGGCGCAGCTCGTCGCGGAACCCGGCGTCGGACCAGCCGCGGTCCTCCAGCAGCCGCTCGACCCGGGAGATCGGGTCGCGGGCGGCCCACGCGGCGAGCTCGGCGTCGTCGCGGTAGCGCGACGGGTCGTCGGACGAGCTGTGCCCGCCCATCCGGTAGGTGAGGGCCTCGATCAGCACCGGCCCGGACCCGGCCCGGACGGCCGCGGCGGCGGAGGCGGTGACGGCGTGCACCGCGAACACGTCGTTGCCGTCGACCAGGTGCGCGTCCAGCCCGAAACCGCGGGCCCGCTGGTGCAGCGGGGCGCGCTGCTGCAGCCGGGCCGGGGTGGAGATCGCGAACTGGTTGTTCTGGCACAGGAAGACCACCGGCGCGGACGTCGTCGCCGCCCAGTTCAGCGCCTCCGAGGCGTCGCCCTCGCTGGCGGCGCCGTCACCGAGGCAGGCCATTACGATCTCGTCGGCGCCGTCGCGCTGCACACCCATCGCGTACCCGACGGCGTGCAGCAGCTGCGCGGCGAGCACCAGGGTGTACACGCCGAAGCGGTGCTCGTCGGGGTCCCAGCCGGCGGCCGAACAACCGCGCCACTGGGAGAGCAGTCCGGCGGGGGAGACGCCCCGGCAGAGCGCGGCGGCGTGCTCGCGGTAGCTGGGGAAGATCCGGTCGCGGGGTTCCAGCGCGGTCACCGCGCCGACCTGGGCGGCCTCCTGGCCGCGGCACTGCAACCAGAGACCGAGCTCGCCCTGGCGTTGCAGGTGCAGGGCCTCGGTGTCGAGACGGCGGGCCAGCACCATCCGGCGCAGCAGGTCGCGGGCGAGCGGGGCGTCGACGTCGAGCGGATGATCGGGGTGGTCGATGAGCTCGCCGTCGGGGGAGAGCAGCTGGACAGGGGTCTCGGACACGGGCACCTCGTGGGTGATGACGGAACGGTGTCCGGCGGGGTGGGCCGGGCCCGGTCAGCGTGGGCGTCCGGGGACGCGGAGGTCCAGGCCGTGCGGGAAGGATCCACCGCCGTCACGCGTCGGGCCGGGCCGGATTCGGCCACGGTGCACAACCCGGACGGGCGTGGAGTGGGCACGGTGGCCCCATGATCGCCGTCACGGTGCGTCCGACCGCGCGGATCGCGGCCCGGTGCACCGGCGCGGTGATCTTCGGGGGACGGCGGACAGCACCGTGCACACCGCGGTCCCCGGAGGTTTGTCCGCGACGCCGAAGCGTCGCCGACCCCGCCACTCCTAGTTTCGGATCCCGACACCGGTCGGACACCGCGCCGCCCACCACCACCTGGCGTCCCCGCCCCTGGGAGGGTCCATGCGTCCTGCCCCGTTCCGCTACCGGGAACCCCGTTCCCTCGACGAGGCGTGTGCCGTGCTCGCCGCCGAGCCGGGTGATGTCGCCGTGCTCGCCGGTGGCCAGAGCCTGGTACCCCAGCTCAACGCCCGCACCCGCACACCGGGTCTGGTGCTCGCGATCGGCCGCGTCCCGGAGCTCGGCGGCGTGACCCTGGACGGCGACCGGCTGCGGATCGGTGCGGCCGTGACCCAGCGGACGGTGCAGCACGACCCGCTCGCCGCGCGGGTCCCGGTGCTGGTGGAGGCGCTCGGGCACGTCGGGCACGTCCCCACCCGCAACCGCGGCACCGTCGGCGGGAGCATCGCGTTCGCCGACCCGGCCGCGGAGCTACCGTTGGTGCTGCTCGCACTGGGCGGTGTCGCGGTCGCCCACTCGGCCTCGGGACAGCGCCGCATCCCGGCCGCGGAGCTGTTCACCGGCCCGTTCCGCACGAGCCTGCGTCCTGACGAGCTGCTCACCGCCGTGGAACTGCCCGTCCCGGCGCACCCGTGGGTGTTCGAGCAGCGGCACTTCCGGCGGCACGCGAAGGTCTCCGCGGTCGCCGGGCACGGCCCGGACGGCGCACTCACGGTCGCCGTGACCGGTGTCGGCGGCACCCCGGTCGTCGTGCCCACGCCGGGCGCCGGCGGTGCCGGGGACGCCGACGCGGTCGCGGCTGCGGCGACCGACCTGGTCCTGCCGAACGGGGACCGCTACGGCTCGGTCGCGTACCGGCGGCGCCTGGTCGCCGTCGCGGTCGCCGCCGCGCTGAGCCGGGTCACCCCCGACCCCACCCACCACACGCCCTCCCGGGAGGAGGCCGCATGACCACCACCGATCTTCCCACCACCGCACCCGCCCGCCCCACCGGGGAACGGGTGCTGACCATGCAGGTCAACGGCGAACCGGTCGCCGCGCTCGCCGAGCCGCGGACCAACCTCGCCGACTTCCTGCGCGAACGGGCCGGTCGCACCGGCACCCACACGTCGTGTCACCAGGGCTGGTGCGGGGCATGCACGGTGCTCGTCGACGGCGAGTCGGCGCGGTCCTGCCTGACTCTGGCGGTCCAGGCGGACCGGGCCGAGATCACCACCGTCGAGGGGATCGAGGACCCTGACGGCACGTTGTCGCGCTTCCAGCAGGCGCTGATCGACCACACCGGCTTCCAGTGCGGGTTCTGCACACCGGGTTTCGTCGTGCTCGGCACCGAGATCATCGCCGAGGCCCGGGCGGGCGCCCGGTTCGACCGTGCGGAGCTGCTCCGCAGGCTCTCGGCGAACATCTGCCGTTGCACCGGCTACGCCGGGATCGTCGACGCCCTGGAGTCGGCCCTGGCGTCGGCCCTGGAGGACCCGGACCCGGCCGAGCAGGCCGGCCGGCACGGCAGCGGGGAGGCGGGCGCGTGACCGTCACCGAGCAGTCGACCGGCGGGTACGTCGGTCGCAGCATCCCCAGCCGTACCGGCGACCGGTTCGTCCGCGGTGCCGGACGCTACGTCGACGACGTGCACCACAACCGCGAGGCCACCATGGTCGTGCTGCGCAGCCCGCACGCGCACGCCCGGATCGTCTCCGTCGACACCGCCGCGGCCCGGGCGATCGACGGGGTGTACGCCGTCGTCACCGGTGCCGAGCTGTTCGACGAGATCGGCCCCCAGCAGTACCTGTGGGACCTGCCCGGGCAGAAGACCGGGCACGGCAGGCCGCTCACCGTCGACAAGGTCCGCCACGTCGGCGAGCCGGTGGCCGTCGTCGTCGCCCGGGACCAGTACGTCGCCGAGGACGCCCGGGACGCCATCGAGGTCGTCTACGAGCCGCTGCCCGCGGTGACCACGGTGGACCAGGCGCTCGCCCCCGACGCGCCGCTGCTGCACGAGGAGTGGGGGGACAACGTCCAGGTCCGGGCGGCCTGGCCGGTCGCGATCCCCGGGCTGCCCGAACCGCCGGACGCGGCCGCCGCCCTCGTCGGTGCGCACACCGTCGTGCGGGAGACGTTCACGACCTCCCGGATCCTGGCCAACTCGATGGAGACCCGCGGTGTGGTCTGCGACTACGACCCGACCGGGCCGCGGTTGACCATCCACACCTCCACTCAGTCGCCGCACCAGATCCGGGAGGGCGTCGCGGCGATGCTCGGTGTGCCGGAGAACCGGATCCGGGTGATCGCCCCGGACGTCGGCGGCGCCTTCGGGATGAAGGCGGTGCTGTACCCGGAGGAGGTGCTCGTCCCCTACTTCGCGTTGCGCCTGCGCCGCCCGGTGCGGTTCACCGAGCAGCGCGACGAGGCGTTCGTCGCCTCCACCCCGTCCCGGGACCAGCGGATGGAGCTCGAGATCGGGTTCGACGCCGACGCCCGGATCGTCGGGCTGCGTGCCCGCTACCTGATCGACCTCGGCAGCGCCCCGTCGACCTGCGGTGCCGGCACCGGCTGGGCCACCGGTGCGCTGCTGTGCGGGCCGTACGCGGTGCCCGCGGTGGACATCCAGGCGACCGCGGTGGTCACCAACAAGACACCGCTCGGCGCCTACCGCGGTTTCGGCCAACCGGAGGCGAACTTCCCGATGGAGCGGCTGCTGGATCTCGCGGCGCCGCAGCTCGGGCTCGACCCGGTGGAGCTGCGGCGGCGCAACCTCGTCCCGCCCGACGCGTTCCCCTTCACCACCGCCACCGGGCAGCTCCTCGACTCCGGTGACTACCCGCAGATGCTGGGGATGGCCCTGGACCGGCCCGCCTACGCCGAGATGCTGCGCGAGCGGGACCAGATCCGTGCCGCCGGGCGCCCGGCCGGGATCGGGGTCGCGTTCTTCAACGAGTGCACCAACTTCGGCCCGTCCGGCGTGTTCCCGCTGATCGGGATCACCACCGGCGGCTGGGACGCCACCTCGGCGACCGTCGAGCCGGACGGCCGGGTGCGGGTGGTGTCCAGCCAGACCCCGATGGGGCAGGACCTGGAGACCGCGTTCGCCCAGCTCGCCGCGGACCGCTTCGGCGTGCCGCTGGACCACGTCACCGTCCGGTTCGGCGACACCGACTCCAGCCACTACACCGCCTACGCCAGCGGGGCCAGCCGGGCCGCCGGGATCGGTGGCTCCTCGCTGATCCTGGCCGCGGACAAGGCGGTCGACAAGATGCGCCGGATCGCCGCCCACCTGCTGGAAGCCGATCCCGACGACGTCGAGCATGCCGACGGGGAGTTCCGGGTGCGCGGAGCCGGGGCGACCGGCCTGAGCTACGCCACCGTCGCCGCGGCCGCCTACCAGGGCGGCAACCTCCCGGAGGGGATGGAGCCCGGGCTGGAGACGCTCGGCGCGTTCGACCCGCAGGCCCTCGCGTTCTCCTACGGCGTCGTCGTCGCACTCGTCGACATCGACCCGGACACCGGTCAGGTCCGGGTCCCGCGGATGGTCTTCGGCCACGACTGCGGGACCCAGCTGAACCCGCGGATCGTCGACGCCCAGATCGTCGGCGGGGCGCTGCAGGGCCTGGGCGCCGCGCTCACCGAGGAGATCGTCTACGACGAGAGCGGGCAGCCGGGTGCCGTCGGGTTCGCCGACTACCTGATGCCGATCGCCCCGGAGATCCCCGAGCTGGACGTGTTCCACACCGTCACGCCGACCCCGTTCGCGCTCAACGGCGCCAAGGGGGTCGGGGAGAGCGGGGTGATCGCGGCGCCGTCGGCGATCGCGAACGCCGTACAGGACGCGCTGCCCGCCGGTGCGACGCCGCTCACCTCCATCCCGGTGCTGCCCGAGCGGGTGCTCGCCGGACTGGCCGAGGAACCGGCCCGATGAGCCAGACCGGTCAGACCGTCGTCGCCCTGACCACGCTCACCGACGAGAGCGTGCGCGCGGACTACGAGCGCTGGCTGGAGGAGGTGGGCGCCCCCACCGCCGCCGCGATGCCGGGCGTCCTCAGCTTCCGGGTGCTGCGGATGGAGGGCCCGGTGCTCGACGGCGCCGACGTCCCGGCACACCACTACCCGGAGCTGATCGAGGTCGCCGACCTCGACGGGTTCCGCACCGCGATGGCCGGGCTACCGGCGAGCTTCCACGAGTCGTTGCGCACCTACATCGGTGCGACGGCCGTCGCGCACGCCGTCCCGGTCGTCGACCAGGAGACAGGAGGGACCGCGTGACCGAGTCGGAACTGGTGCTGGGGTACAAGGCCTCGGCCGAGCAGTTCGGCCCCCGCGAGCTCGTCGAGCTCGCCGTGCTCGCCGAGGAGCGCGGCATGGCGAGCGTGCTGGTCAGTGACCACTTCCAGCCCTGGCGGCATCGCGGCGGGCACGCCCCGTTCTCGATGGCCTGGATCGCCGCGGCCGGCGAGCGCACCTCCCGGGTCACCCTCGGGACCAGCGTGCTCACCGCGACGTTCCGGTACAACCCGGCGGTCGTCGCGCAGGCGTTCGGCACCCTCGGTGCGCTGTACCCGGGGCGCGTGCTGCTCGGCGTCGGCACCGGGGAGGCGCTGAACGAGGTGGCGGTGGCCCGGCTGCAGTGGCCCGAGTTCCGGGAGCGGTTCGCCCGGATGCGGGAGGCGATCGACCTGATCCGGGCACTGTGGAGCGGCGAGCGGGTCACCGTCGACGGCGAGTACTACCGCACCGTCGACGCGACCGTCTACGACCGCCCCGAGGTCCCGGTCCCGATCTACGTCGCGGCCGGGGGCCCGGTCGTGGCGCGCTACGTCGGGCGGGCCGCCGACGGGTTCATCTGCACCAGCGGCAAGGGGATGGACCTCTACACCGAGAAGCTGCAGCCGGCCGTCGACGCGGGCGCCGAGGCGGCCGGGCGGCGGCGCATCGACGTCGATCGCATGATCGAGATCAAGGTCTCCTACGACCCGGATCCCGACGCGGCGCGGGAGAACACCCGGTTCTGGGCGCCGCTGTCGCTGCGCCCGGAGCAGAAGCACGGCATCTCCGACCCGCTGGAGATGGAACGGGTCGCCGACGAGCTGCCGATCGAGCAGATCGCGTCCCGCTGGATCGTCGCGTCCGACCCGGACGAGGTCGCCGAGCGGGTCCGCCCCTACGTCGACGCCGGATTCCGGCACCTGGTGCTGCACGCACCGGGACACGACCAGCAGCGGTTCCTGCAGCTGTTCGACAAGGACCTGGCCCCGCGGCTGCGGGCGCTGGGCTGAACCAGGAGTTGAGGATCATGACCAACCGGATCGGCCTGCTGCTCGGCAGCACGACACCACCGGAGGACATCGCCCGGCTGGCCCGCGAGGTGGAGGAGCGCGGCTTCGGGGAGCTCTGGATCCCGGAGGACTACTTCTTCCTCGGCGGCATCGCCGCCTCGGCGATCGCGCTCGGCGCCACCGAACGGATCCCGGTCGGGATCGCGGTGGTCTCGTCGATGGTGCGCCACCCCGCGCTGCTGGCGATGGAGGCCGCCACCCTGGCCCGCGCCTACCCCGGCCGGTTCAAACCCGGTGTCGGGCACGGAGTCCCGGCCTGGACCGCCCAGATGGCGCTCACCGTGAAGTCGCCCATGTCGGCGCTGCGCGAGACCCTCACCGGTGTGCGGTCGCTGCTGGCCGGGGAGAAGGTCGACGACGAGGGCCGGGTGCACTCCTACCGCGAGGTCACCCTCACCCACCCGCCGGCGCAGCCGCCGCAGCTCTACACCGGTGTGCTGGGCGACAAGGGCATCGCACTGACCGGTGAGCTGGCCGACGGCATCGTCGTCAGCGTGCTCGCCACCCCGGACTACGTGCGCTCCACCCGGGAGAAGCTGGACGCCGCCGCCGATGCCGCGGGCCGCGACATCCGGCCCGAGCAGGTCGTCCTGGTCGCGATGAACCTGACCGGCGACCCGGCCCGGGCGGCCGAGGTACGCGAGCAGATCAAGCCGGTGCTCGCGTTCTACGTCGCCGCCACCGGCCCGTGCCCGCTGTTCGCCTCGATCGGGGCGAACGAGGCGATCGCCGACATGATCGCCCGCGGCGGCGCCGAGACCGTCGCCGCCGAGATGCCCGACGAGTGGGTCGACGCGTTCAGCGTCACCGGCGGCCCGGACGAGGCCCGGGCCGGGATCCGGGCCCTGCTCGACGCCGGCGCCGACAAGGTCGTCGTCGTGCCGGTGGTGGCCGACAACGCCGAGGAGACCCTCGCGACCGTCGCCGGTCTCGTCCCCGACTTCACGTCCTGACCCCCGACCCCGACAACCAGGAGAGATCACCATGAGCAACGCCGACGACGTCGCCGCCGTCCGGGCCGTCCACGACGGCTGGTTCGCCGCCAACGTCGGACTCGACGTGGACAAGATGCTGCCCTACTTCCCGGTCGGCGACGGCTACCTGCAGTTCAACCTGAACGGCTTCGTCTACCGCGGCGCCGCCGACAAGGCGAAGCTGTGGCGCAACCTCAGCTCGATCGGCGTCACGATCACCCGGATCGAGGACGTGACCGAGCCCGAGATCCAGGTCTTCGGCGACGTGGCCCTGCTGACCTCGGAGGGCGAGGCCGAGCTGGTGCTGCCCTCCCCGACCGGCAAGCTGGAGTCGAGCGGGGCGACCCGGTTCCGCAACACCGAGTTCCTGCGCCGCGACGACGGCGCCGGGAACGCCGAGTGGCGGATCTGGCACATGCACATCAGCGAGTCCGCCCCCGAGGGGCAGCTGAAGTACGGCACCGAATGAGCGGCGTCGCGACGTCGACCCGCACCGTGGACGGCCCGGCCGGGCCGCTCACGGTGCGGGTCACCGGTGAACCCGTCACCGAGGGCACGCTCGTCCTGGTGCACCCGATCAACACCGCGGGCTCGGTGTGGGGGCACGTCACCGCGGCGCTGGACGTGCCGACGGTGGCGCTGGACCTGCGCGGCCACGGCACGTCCACCACCGCCGGGCCGTTCTCGATCGAGGACGGCTGGCTCCCCGACGTGATCGCCGTGCTCGACGCGCTCGAGCTGCGGGCGGTGCACCTGGCGGGCGGCTCGCTGGGCGGGTCGATCGCCCTGGCCGCCGCGGCGCTGCACCCGCAGCGGGTGCTCTCGGTCGCCACGTTCGGCTCCACCCTCGGGGTGGGCGCACCGGACGAGGCCATCGAGGCGATGGTGTCCGAACTGACCGCGCAGGGCACCGCCGGCTACTTCGCCGGGCTGCTGCCGAACATCGTCGGCAGCGCGTTCCGGACCGAGCCGCGGGTCGTCGAGGGGCTGGCCGAGGCGGCGGGCACCCGCGACGAGTCCGTCGTCGCGGCGATCCTGCACGGTGCGTTCCGGGCCGACATCCGGCACCTGGCCGGGCGGGTCGGGGTCCCGGTGCTGGCCGCCACCGGTACCGAGGACCCGACCTGCCCACCGGAGATGACCGCGGAGATCGCGGCCGCGACCGGCACCGAACCGGTGTTCCTCGACGGCGTCGGGCACCTGCCGATGCTGGAGCGGCCCGAGCAGGTCGCCGCACTGATCACCCAGCACGTGGAGGCCACCCGGTGACCTACTCGATCGTGGCGCGCTGTCCCCGCACCGGGGCGCTGGGGGTCGCCGCCCAGTCACACTTCTTCGGGGTCGGGCGGCTCGTCGGCTGGACCGAGCCCGGCGTCGCAGCGGCGGCCACCCAGGCGTTCGTCGAGGTGGCGCACGGTCCCGGCGCGCTGGACCTGATCCGGTCCGGCGCGTCGGCCGCCGACGCGGTCGCTGCACTCGTCGCGTCCGATCCGGACGCCGGCTACCGCCAGCTCGGTGTGGTCGACGCCGGCGGCGGCGCCGCCTCGCACACCGGTGACCGGTGCGCCCCCGCAGCCGGCGGGGCCACCGGGGACGGCGTCGCCGTGCAGGGCAACATGCTCGGCTCGGCGCAGGTCTGGCCCGCGATGCTCGACGCCTACCACGGTGCCTCCGGTGAGCTGGCCGACCGGCTGCTCGCCGCGATGGTCGCCGCCGAGGCGGCGGGCGGCGACGTGCGCGGATCGCAGTCGGCGGTGCTGAAGGTCGTCACCGGCACCCGCACCGACCGTCCGTGGGAGCAGACCCTGGTCGACCTGCGCATCGACGACCACCCCGATCCGGTCGGCGAGCTGGGCAGGTTGCTGCCCCGGCAGCGGGCGTTCGACCTGATCGGAGGTGTGATCTTCGAGCGGGGCCTGACCCTCGGGCCGTTCACCGGGGTGTCCGCGGACGAGCTGGCGGACCGGCTGGACGGGCTGGCCAGGGCCGCCGAGCTGCTCGGGCCGGACAACCGGGAGGCGGACTTCTGGCGGGCGCTGCTGATGGCGCGCAGCGGCGACACCGACGGGGCGCGGGCACTGTTCACCGACCTGTTCCGGGCCCGGCCGCAGCTGCGCGGGTTCCTCGACGGGATCGCGCCGCTCGGCTTCCTGGACAGCACGGCGTTCCTCGACACCCAGCCGGACACCCTGCCGGACACCGCGGCCGACGCCCGTCCCGGCGGCCGCCGGTGACCGCCGTGCACACCTGTGCGGACCGGGCCCGGGCGGCGGTCGACACCGACCGCTGCACCGACCTGACGGTGGCGATGGTGCAGTGCGACACCCGTAACCCGCCGGGTGGCGAGACCGCGATCGTCGGGCTGCTCCGCGACGTGCTGCACGGGCTCGGCGCCCGCACCGAGGTGTTCGAACCCGCGCCGGGCCGCCCGTCGGTGCTGGGCACGCTCGGCGCGGGCGACGGCAGCCGCCCGACCCTGCTGGTGAACGGGCACATCGACGTCGTCGCGTTGCGGGCGGCCGACTGGTCGGTGCCGCCGTTCGGCGGGGTGGTGCGCGAGGGCCGGGTGTACGGGCGCGGCGCCTGCGACATGAAGGGCGGTATCGCCGCCGCGATCGAAGGCGTCCGCGCCTGCCAGGACGCGGGCGTCGAACTGCCGTGTGACCTGCAGTTCCATCTGGTCGCCGACGAGGAGACCGGTGGCCGGTGGGGGACTGCCGCACTGGTGGCGGCCGGCCGTATCGCCGCGGACGCGGCGATCGTCCCGGAGCCGAGCGAGCTCGGCGTCGGCGTCGCCGAACGCGGCGCGCTGCTCGCCGAGGTGCGGGTCCGCGGACGCGCCGCGCACGGCGGTGACCCGGCGGCCGGGCACTCCGCGATCGCCGACGCGGCCCGGCTGGTGCAGGTGCTGCACCTGGCGGACTTCGGCACCGAGGCGCACCCGCTGCTGGGGGACCCGACCTGCAACGTGGGCACCATCTCGGGCGGCTCGATGCCCAACATCGTCGCCGACGAGGCGACCCTGCGGGTGGACCGGCGGGTGCTGCCCGGCTGGACCGAGGAGCAGGTGCTGGCCGGGCTCGGCGAGGTGCTGCGGCGCGCCGGCCCGGGGATCGACCACACCGTCGAGACACTGGCCTTCATCGAGGGCTCGGAGCTGGACCCGGAGCACCCGTTCGTGCACCGGGTGCGCGCCGCGGCCGGGGGCGCGCCGGTGCGCGGGCTGAACCTGGGCACCGACGCCCGGTTCCTGCGCAACGACCTCGGCATCCCGGCGGTGGTCTACGGTCCTGGTTCGATGACCGTCGCGCACACCGCCGACGAGTACGTGCCGGTCGACGAGCTGTCGGCGGCCGCCCGTACGTTCGCCGCCGTGTACGCGGGTTTCGGGGTGACCGACCCGGTGTGAGAAGGGTGGAGCACGGCGATGCGGTGGACCACCGGGGACTGGCGCACCGAGGGTTGGATCACCGACGAGGACGTCGACGACGTCGTCGGCGGCGCGGTGGTGCTGGGCAGCGGCGGCGGGGGAGATCCCTACCTGCCCCGGCAGATGCTGCGCGCCGCACTGCGCCGGCACGGCCCGGTCCCGCTGGTGGACGCCGCCGACCTCCCGCCGGAGTCGCTGGTGCTGCCCGTGCTGTCGGCGGGCACCCCCTCGGTGCTGGTCGAGATGTTCCACGGCGAGCACGAGAGTGCCCGGCTGCGGGCGCTGTTCGAGACGATCGCCGACGGCACCTGCTCGGCGGTGCTGCCGGTCCAGCTCGGTGCCGTCAACGCGATCGCGCCGATCGTGACCGCCGCCCAGCTCGGCCTGCCCTGCGTGGACGCCGACGCGATGCGCCGCTGCCTGCCGATGATCGAGGCCACGCTGCTCACCCTGGCCGGCCTGACCGCGTCCCCGGTGGTGGTGGTCGACTCCCGCGGTACCTCGGCGGTGCTCTCCGCCGACGACGCGGGCACGGTGTCGCGGTTGCTGCGCAGCGCGATGCCGCACATGGGGCTGGTCGCGCTGATCAGCGCCTACCGGCTGACCGCCGAGGAGTGCGCCCGGCTCGCGCCGCGCGGCGGGCTCACCGAGTGCGTGCGGATCGGCCGCGCGCTGCGCTCCGCGGCCGTCGGGGATCCCGGGCCGCTGCTGGCGGAGACCGGCGGCCGGTTGCTGTTCTCCGGGGTCGTCCGGGAGCTGGTGCACCGCACCACCGACGGTTTCCCGCGCGGGGTGGTCAGCATCGAGTCGGACCCGCCGTACGACCGGCGGGGCGCGCGGATGCTGCGGGTCGACTTCCAGAACGAGAACCTGGTCGCGTCCTGCGACGGCGTGGTGATGGTGACGGTGCCGGACGTGATCGACCTGATCGACCGGGACACCGGCGCGGTGCTGCAGACCGTGGACGTCGTCGTCGGTCAGCAGGTGCACGTGGTCGCGCTGCCGGTCGACGAGCGCTGGCACCGGCCCGAGGGTTACGCGCTGGCCGGTCCGCGCGCGTTCGGCCTCGACGTCGACCCGGTCCGGGTCGGGGCGCCGTGAGCGGCACCAGGCTGCTGCGGATCGGGATCGATCTCGGCCCGGGCGCGGCGACCGCGGTGCTGGTCGGTGCCGACGACCGGATCCTCGCCCGGTGCACGCTCCCGGCGGACCCGGCCGGGTTGACAGAACCCAGGGACCCGCCGGCCCCGCCAGGCCCGAGCGACCCACCGGCTCCGACCGACCTGGCAGGTACGACCGACCTGACAGTCCCGGCAGGTCTCGTGCGCCGGCTGGTGGCCGGACTGCTGCCACCCGATCCCGGACCGGTGCGCGCGGTGGTCAGCTGCCCGGGCCCGGCCGACCTGCTCGGCGACCCCGCCGTGCTGGACCGGGTCGGGGTGCTGCGGATCGGCGCCCCGGCGACGACCGGGGTGCCACCGCTGACCGGCTGGCCGGACGACCTCGCCGACGCCGTGTGCGGGCCGGTCGCGGTCGTCGGCGGCGGCTACCTGCACGACGGTTCGGAGATCGCGCCCCTGGACACCGGTGCGATCGGCGCGTTCGCCCGCCGCTGCGCGGGCCGGGTCGCGGCGGTCGCGGTCGCGGCGGTCTCCGGGCATCTCGACCCGGGGCACGAGCAGCGGGCCGCCGCGCTGCTCGGCGCGGTGCTGGGCCCGCAGGTGCCGGTGGTCACCGCGCACCCCTACGGGGGCGTCGGCCTGCTGGAGCGGGAGAACACCGCGGTGCTCGACGCGGCACTGGCCCGCCGGGCCGGCGCGCTCACCGCGGCGTTCGCCGACGAGCTGGCATCCCTCGCCGGGCCGGACGCCGAGCTCTTCCTGATGGACGGCGGGGGGCACGTGCTCAGCCCGGACGTGGCCGCGGCGCACCCGTTGCTGCTGCTCGGAGCCCCGCACGCCACCACCCGTGCCGGGGCGGCCCGGCTCAGTGGATCACCGACCCTGGTCGTGCTGGACACGCGCGCCGACGGCATGCGGATCGGCGGCCTCGACGGCGGGCTGGTGCCCGACACCGGCACGTTCCGGGAGGTCCGCGGTGTCCGGCTGGCGGTGCGGACCGACCGCGTCGTGCACGTACGACCGGACGCCGCCGTGGGCCGGGCGGCGCTGCTGGAACGGGTCCGGGCCGGGATCCTGCGCGTCGGCGCCGCTCTCGGGGACGCACCGGTCGCGGTCGCGGGAACCCCCGGTGCGGTGCCGGTCCCGCCGGAGGCGGAACGTCCGGCGGAGGCGGAGTCGGCCGCCGCGTACGGTGCCGCCACCGCGGAGGCCTCGGCCACCGTCGACCGGCTGTTCCGGTTCGCCGACGGCTCCCTCGCCGAGGGGGTGCGGTTGGCCCGGCGGGCCGCCCGTGACGGTGCCGTCCGCGCGGGTGCCGACCCGCGCCGGGTGCGGGTCGGCGCGGTGCGCGAGATGGCGATGACCTACGTGCCGATGCCGTGCGTACGGCTGCGGGTGACGGCGACCGGTCCGCTGGTGGATCCGTCGGCGACGGGAGAGGCGTGGTGAGCGGATCGACGGTCACACTGGGCAGGCTGCTCGCGACCGGGTTGCTGCGCGGGCACGAGGTGCTCGGCGGTGCCGGCGGACTGGACCGTGCGGTGCGGATGGTCGTGCCGGGCGGGTCGGTGCACGCCATCGAGGATCTCGCTCCCGGCAGCGTGGTGGTCTTCGGGCCGGAGCAGCTGGCCCTGGACCTTCCCGGTGCGGACCTCGCGCTGCGGCTCGCGCACGGTGCCGGGATCGCCGGGATCCTCGCGCAACGGCCCGGTGCGGCCGTCCCGCTCGCCACCCGCAGGCTCGCCGACCGGCTCGCCGTCCCGCTGGTCGTGCTCGACGAGATCGCGCCGGCGTCGGTGGCCGCCGCGTTCGATCCCTACGTCCGTGCCCCGGAGATCGCCGGGCTGCGGATCCTCGGGACGACCGCGCAACGCTTCCAGGCACCGTCTGCGGACGCCGGACGCCTCACCAGGACCCTTGCGCAGGCCCTCGGCGGACCGGTGGCACTGGTCGACGCGGAGTCCCGTTTCGTCGCCGGTGAGCCCGCCGTCCGGGATCTGATGGACCGGCCCGACGTGCGGATGCACCTGAGCGCGGCCCGTCCGACGGCCGGCACCTTCGGGGTCGGCGACGGGGACGCGGTGCTCGTCCAGCCGGTCCAGCTCGATCCGGACGCTCCGGCGAACTTCTGGCTCGCCGCCCGGTTGCAGACGGTCACCGGCGCACTGCTGGAACCGATCCGCCAGTCGATGGCGATCGCGGCACTGTCCTACACCGCCTATGTCGCCCGCACTGCGGCCTCGTTGGAGCGGGCCGGACGGCGCCGCTCGTTGCTGCTCGGTGAGCTGCTGGATCAGGGGGACACTCCGTCGCCGCGCGCTGTGGAGCAGGCGACCGCGCTCGGTTGGCGATTGGCGGGCAGGCACACGGCCGTGCAGATCGCGGCGCGGCCCGGCAGCGCCGAGCTGCGGTCCGGCGAACCGGTGGCCGACCTCGACGAGCGCCTCGCTGCGCACGGCATGCCGATGGGGCTGGTCGAGCGGCCCGACGGATGGGTGCTGTGGGCGACCACCGAACCGTCCGGCACCGTGCCGGAGGGCCCGGACCGGGCGGCCGCCGCGGTGCGCGACGCCGTCCGGGAGGCGTTGCTGTCGGTCGAGGCGGACCGGCCGGGCCTGCGGCTGTGCGCCGGGATCGGCGGCACCCGTGAGGGACTGTCCGGGTTGCGCAGCTCGCTGGAGGAGGCCCGCCGGGGTTGTCTGCTGGCCGGGACCGAGGACGGGCCGGCGGCCGTCGAGCACGTCGACGGGGTCAGCATGAAACGGATGCTGGTCGGCTGGTACAGCTCGCCCGCTCTGCGGTCGGTGGCGGCCGAGGTGCTGACCCCGCTGCTGGAGGCCGATCCGCACGGCGAGCTCGTCCGGACCCTGCGCGGCTACCTGGACCGGGAGTCCTCGGCGACCGACACGGCGGCCGCGCTCGGGGTGCACCGCAACACCGTGATGCAGCGGCTGGAGCGGATCCGGGACCTGCTCCCGGTCGACCTCGACGACCCGGACGACCGGATCGTGGTGCACCTGGCGACCCGGGCGCTGGGTGTGGCGTGGGACCGGTCCGACTGACCGTCCCGTCGGCCCCCGGGTGTGGTGCACGACGCAGCGGTGGACCGTGTCGGGCGGGCTACACTCCTGTCACGTCCATGTGTCCGGCCGGGTGCCCGCCCCGTCACCGCCCCGCCACCGCGCCGGCGACCGGCCCGAGGTGCAGTCTGCACACTCCACCGGGCAGGCCGTGCAGTTCGCCCACAGACTCGCGGGTCGACCGTTCCTACCCTCACTCCGAGATCGCACGCCGACCGACGTGCCCGGAGAGGTGGTGACGCAGTGACCCTGACGGACCGGCGACCGGTGGAGGGTGCACCCGCCCGCACGGACCGCCACCCGGTCGTGCGGCTGGTGCCGACGGTGGACGACACCCCCGCACCACGGCTCGCCGACCTGCTCCTCGGGCCGGGGCGCGGTGTGCTCGACGTGCTCGCCGCACCGCACGGGATCGACGGCCCGCTCGGCGGGGTCACCCTCTGGGACCCGTTGTCCGGCCGCCCGTGCGGCCAGGACGACCTGTTGCTCGTGGCCGCGCCCTCGGTCGACACGCGGTTGGCCTGCCAGGCGGTCGCCGAGGCAGCCGGAGGCGGTGCCTGCGCGGTCGTCCTCAAGGGCGTCGAGGACGTCACCGCGGTCCGCGACCAGGCCCGACGGGCCGGGGTGACCGTGCTCGTCGCCGCGGACCGGGTCTGCTGGGACGACCTGTGCGTACTCGCCCGGTCGCTGGTTCCGGCGGCCCGCCTCGGACAGCGGCCCGCGATCCCGGCCGCCGACCTGTTCCCGCTGGCGGAGGCCACGGCGGCGGCCGCCGGTGGACCCGTCGAGATCGTCGACGCCGAACTGCGGACCCTCGCGCACGCCGGACTCGGGCATCTCCTCGACCCGCTGCGCGAGCGCTCGGTGCTGGACCGCCGGGCCCCCGCCGCCGTCCGCGAGTGGTTCCACGGATCCGGTGCCGCCCGCCGGTTGCTGCACCATCGCAGACCCGAACGGGTGCTGTTCCCGGGTGCGGCGCCGCGGGTGGTGGCACCGGTCGTCGTCCGGGACGCCGTCGCCGGGTACGTGATCGTCGCCGAGGGAGGCGAACCGCTGTCCGACACGGTGCCGGACGTGCTCGCCGAGGCGGCCGCCGTGGTCGCCGCCCGGATGGTGGGCGCCCCGGACGGGAGAGCCCCCGGCCCCGGCGACCTCGCCGACGAGCTGCTGCGCGGGGCGCTGTCCGGGGCCGGATCGCTGGAGGCGCTCGACGGGCCCGCCGAGTGGACCCTGGTCGCGCTCCGCCCGGCCGGTGACGGCCCGGAGCCCGCCCCGGTCCCGCTCGCCGGGGCCTGCGTGCGCATGGTGTTCCCCGGCGCGGCCCTGACCCGGCACGACGGCGCGATCTTCGTGCTGCTGCCCGGCTGGCGGGGCCGCGACGCCGCCGAACGCGACGCCGAGACAGTGCGGGACCGGCTCGCGGCGCTGTCCGGCGCCCGCCTCGTCGCCTGCGTGAGCGGCCGGGTGGACACCGACGGCGGTGTCACCGGGCTGGCCGGCCCGCTCGGCCGCGCGGCGTCGGTGCTCGCCGGCCGCGGACGGCCGTCGGTCGCGAGCCTGAGCGACCTGCGCCCCTGGGCGGTGCTCGCCGAGCTGGGGGAGATCGCCCGGGACCGGCCGGGCCTGTTCGACGGCGCACTGGACGCCTGGCTCGATCACGACCCGGACCGCCGCGCCGAGGTACTGGCCTCGCTGCTCGCCTGGTTCGATGCCGGTCGTGACGTCTCCGAGGCGGCCCGCAGGCTGTGCGTGCACCGCAACACGCTGCGCTACCGGCTGCAGCGGATCGAGGAGCGCAGCGGGATCAGCCTGGACGACCCCGTGCAGCGGTTCACCGTCGAACTGCAGGTCCGGTTGCTGGCGCTCGGCGCCGACCGCCCGGGCCGAGTCGCGCAGCCGTCCGGTCAGGGCCCGGCGAGCCAGGCCCGCACGTCGTCGGAGTCCGCACCGAGCGGAGGGGGCGAGCGGCGGTAGGACGGTGGCGTCCGCGAGTAGGTCACCGGGTTGCGGACGGTGGGCACTCCCGCCGCGTCCGGTGCCCGGACCACCGGCTCCAGGCCGAGCTGCTCGGCCAGCGCGACACCGCCGTCGACCGAGTTGATCGGTCCGCAGGGCACCCCCACCTCGGTGATCGCCGTGTACCACTCCTGGGCGGTGCGGGTGGCGAGCCGGGCCCGCAGCCGCTGCTCGATCTCGGCGCGGTGGGTGATCCGGTCCGACATCGTCGCGAAGCGCGGGTCCTCGGCCATCGCCGGGTCGCCGAGCACGGTGGCGAGCCTGCGGAACTGGCCGTCGTTCCCGGCGATGACGATGAGGTCGCCGTCCTTGCAGGGCATCGGCTGGTAGGGGAAGACGCTCGGGTGCTCGTTGCCCATCCGGTGCGGCACGGCGCCGGCGGCGACGTAGGCCTCGGTCTGGTTCACCAGGGTCGACAACGCCACCGAGAGCAGGTTCGTCTCCAGCAACTGGCCCTCACCGGTCCGTTCCCGGTGCCGCAGCGCAGCGGTGACGGCCAGCGCGGCATGCAGGCCGGTGAGCACGTCGAAGACCGCGACCCCGGCCCGGTAGGGCGGGCCGTCGGCCGGACCGGTCAGGCTCATCAGGCCCGACACCGCCTGCACCAGCAGGTCGTAACCGGGCAGGTGGGCGCCGCCGAGCGGGCCGAAACCGGAGATCGAGCAGTAGACGACCGAGGGGTTGTCCGCGGCGACCGAGGCGTGGTCGAGCCCGAAGCGGGCCATGCCGCCCGGCTTCATGTTCTCCACCAGCACGTCGGCCCGCTGCGCCAGCCGCCGGGCCACCGCGAGATCGCCGGCGTCCTTGAGGTTCAGCACGACCGACCGCTTGTTGCGGTTGATCGACAGGTAGTAGGTGGCCGTGCCGTCGTGCACGGGGGGTTTCCAGGTGCGGGTGTCGTCCCCGCCCGGGCTCTCCACCTTGATCACCGTCGCGCCGAGGTCGGCCAGCATCATGGTGGCGTACGGGCCGGCCAGCACCCGGGAGAAGTCGGCGACCAGAACTCCGTCCAGCGGGCCGCCGGCCGGGGCGTCGCCGAGATCGGGACGGTCCTGCGTCGGGGAGTGATCCACGCACCGGAACGCTATCCCGGTCCGGACGGCACGTCAGGGTGCAACCGGGCGGGCGTGGCGGGATATTGCTCACGATCGGCGTCACTGCCGATTCCGCCCGGGATCGTCGGTGGCCAGGATCGACGCCATGAGCAGCGAGGACAGCACCCTCGTCCGGATCCTGACCGGCCTGCGCCGCGCGGCCCGCGAGCTGGGCCGCGCCCAGGAGGAGCTGTGGGCGAGGCTGGAGCGCATCGACCCGCTGCCCGGTGAGAACCTGCACTGGGAACCGGGCGCCACCGGGTGGCGGCTGCACGGGGTCTACCTGCCCGACCCCGGGCCGCCGGGACCGGGATCGAGCTCACCGTCGACGTAGAACCACCGGCCGCCCTCCCGGACGAACCGGCTCCGCTCGTGCAGCGCCCCGTCCCGGCGGTGGGCGCGGAACTCGACCACACCCTCGGCGTCGAACATCGCCCCGCCGCGGCGGTCGAGGACCTCCAGCCCGGTCCACACCGAGCCCGGTTCCAGGCGGAGTGCCCGCGGCCGGGTCGAGGGGTGCCAGGTCGCCGTGAGGTGCGCCGTGTCGCCCCGGACGAGGGCGGTGTAGCGGCTGCGCATGAGGTCCTCGGCAGTCGCCGCGGGGCGGCCGTCGAGGACCGGTCCGCAGCAGGCCCGCTCCGGGCGGTCGCGGCCACAGGGACAGCTCACCGGCATCCGTCCAGTATCCGGACGATCCGGTGGCCGGGGTCCCCGGTGTGACCTGCCCGACCGGCCCGCCCGGTCCGGTTGACCCCCCGATGTGCCGTGTGGTCGGCTCGTTCGCCGCTGTGGGTCGATCATCGGGAGGTCACGGGTGCAGGGCGACTTCTACGACGTGCTGCACTCCCGCCGCGACGTCCGTACCGGGTTCCGCTCCGACCCGGTCGACGACGCGCTGCTCACCCGGGTCCTGGAGGCCGCGCACGCCGCCCCGAGCGTGGGGTTCTCCCAGCCGTGGGACTTCGTGCTGGTCCGCGACGCCGGTGTGCGGGAGCGGGTGCACGCCCTGGTCGCCGAGCACCGCGAGCGTTACGCGGCCTCGCTGCCCGGGGCACGGGCGGAGGCGTTGCGCGCCATCCGCATCGAGGCGATCCGGGAGACGCCGCTGAACATCGCCGTCACCGCCGACCCGACCCGCGGCGGCCGGCACACCCTGGGCAGGCACGACCGGCCCGAGATGGGGCCCTACTCGGCGGCGCTGGCCGTGCAGAACCTGTGGCTGGCCGCCCGCGCCGAGGGCCTCGGCGTCGGCTGGGTCAGCTTCTTCGACGACGCGGGGCTGGCCGCCGTGCACGAGCTGCTCGGCCTGCCCGGCCACGTGCAGCTCGTCGCCTACCTCTGCGTGGGGCACGTCGAGGCGTTCCCGGCCCGGCCCGAGCTGGAGAGCCACGGATGGGCCCGGCGCCGCCCGCTGGACTGGGCGGTGCACCAGGAGACCTGGGGGGCGCGCGGACTGCCCGGGGCAGCCCCGGCCGCGCTGCTCGGGTCCACCGTCTCCGCGATCGGCCCGGTCGACGCCGCCGCCCGGGCCGCCGCCCGGGACCGGCTGGACCGGATGACGATGCCGCGCGGCGCACTCGGCCGGGTCGAGGACGTCGCCGTCACCCTGGCCGGGATCGCCGGACAGCCGGTGCCGCCGGTGCCCGCGCCGGCCGCGGTCGCGGTGTTCGCCGCCGACCACGGGGTGCACGCCCGCGGGGTGACGCCGTGGCCGCAGGAGGTCACCGCGCAGATGGTCGCGAACTTCCTCCACGGCGGTGCGGTGGTCAACGCGTTCGCCCGCCAGCTCGGGGTCGAGGTGCAGGTCGTCGACGTCGGGGTCGCCGCCGAGCTGGACCCGGTGCCCGGGCTGCTGCCGCGCAAGGTCGCCCGCGGCACCGCCGACATGACCGCCGGACCCGCGATGACCCGCGAGCAGGCCCGCGCGGCGGTCGAGCACGGCATCGAGGTGGCCCGCGACCTCGTGGCCGCCGGGAACCGCTGCCTGCTGACCGGTGACATGGGCATCGCCAACACCACCGCCGCGGCCGCGCTGATCTGTGCCTTCACCGGCGCCGACCCGGCGGAGGTGACCGGGCGCGGCACCGGTGTCGACGACGACACCCTGGCCCGCAAGACGGCCGTCGTCCGGGAGGCGCTGGAGCGCCACCGGCCGGACCCGGCCGACCCGCTCGGGGTGCTGGCCGCGGTCGGCGGCTTCGAGCACGCCGGGCTCGCCGGGCTGGTCCTGGGCGCCGCCGCGTTGCGGGTGCCGGTGCTGCTCGACGGGGTCTCCGCCGGTGCGGCGGCACTCGCCGCCGCCGCGTTCGCGCCGGACGTCACCGGTTACTGCCTGGCCGGGCACCGCTCCGCCGAGCCGGGTGGCACGACCGCGCTGCAGCACATGGGTCTGACACCGCTGCTGGAGCTGGACATGCGGCTCGGCGAGGGCACCGGGGCGCTGCTCGCACTCCCGGTGCTGCAGGGCGCCGCCCGGGCGATGGCCGACGTCGCGACGTTCGACAGCGCCGGTGTCACCGACAAGACCGCTGGCGGGGCCACATCGACCACAGGCCCCGGCCCCGCCGACCCGACCGGCGGACCGGTCACGGCCGCGACCGATGGGTGATCCGCCGGTCACCGTCGTCGGGATCGGGGCGGACGGCTGGGCCGGGCTCGCCGAGCCCTCCCGCGACGCACTGCGCGATGCCGAGGTGCTCCTCGGCGGGCCCCGTCAGCTGGACCTGCTGCCCGCTGACGTCGTCGCGGGGGAGCGGCGGCCCTGGCCGTCACCGCTGGTCCCTGCCCTGCCCGGGATCCTCGACGAGCTCACCGGTCGCCGGGTGGCGGTGCTCGCCTCCGGCGACCCGATGTTCTTCGGGATCGGTGCGACGCTCGCCCGGATCACCGGGCCGGAGCGGTTGCGGGTGCTGCCGCACCCGTCGTCGGTGGCGCTGGCCTGCGCCCGGCTCGGCTGGGGGTCCGAGCACGTCCGGGTGCTCAGCGTCGTCGGCCGCCCGCTCGACGCACTGCGCCGGGCGCTGGCGCCGGGAGCTCGGCTGATCGTGCTCTCCGCCGGAGCCGGGTCACCGGCCGGGATCGCCGCCCTGCTCACCGGCGCGGGCTGGGGCCGGTCGCCGCTCACCGTGCTGGAGCGCCTGGGTGCCGCCGACGAGCGGATCGTCGCCGGCACCGCCGCCGGATGGCGCGGCGGGGCGGACCCGCTCAACGTCGTCGCCGTCGAGTGCGTCCCCGACGACGGCCTGCGCCCTCTCGGCGAGACCCCCGGCCTGCCCGACGACGCCTACAGCCACGACGGCCAGCTCACCAAGCGCGACGTCCGCGCCGTGACCCTGGCCCGGCTCGCGCCGCGGGCGGGGGAGCTGCTGTGGGACGTCGGCGCCGGCAGCGGATCGATCGGGATCGAGTGGATGCGTGCACACCCGGCCTGCCGGGCGATCGCCGTCGAACCGCGACCGGATCGTGCCGAGCGGGTCGCGCGCAACGCCGCAACGCTCGGCGTCCCCGGACTGCAGGTGGTGACCGGCCGTGCGCCCGAGGCGCTGGCCGATCTGCCGGAGCCGGACGTGATCTTCGTCGGTGGCGGCCTCACCCGCGACGGCGTGTTCGACGCCTGTCTGCGTGCGCTGCGCCGCCGCGGCCGGCTGGTCGCCAACGCGGTGACCGTGCAGACCGAGGCGCTGCTGGCCGCCGCGCACGCCGAGCACGGCGGTGAGCTGGTGCGGGTGCAGGTCGCCCTGGCCGAACCGATCGGCCGGGCGGCCGGCGGGTCGGGCTTCCACGGCTGGCGACCGTCGATGCCGGTCACGATCTGGACGTACGAGAAGGGGGACGAGCCGTGACGGTGCACTTCATCGGGGCCGGGCCGGGCGCGGTGGACCTGCTGACGCTGCGGGCCAGGGACCTGATCGCGGCCGCGCCGGTCTGCCTGTACGCGGGCAGCCTGGTGCCGCCGGAGATGCTGGACATCTGCCCGCCCGGTGCCCGCACCGTCGACACCGCGCTGATGACCCTCGACGAGATCATCGACGAGATGGTCCGGGCGCACCGGCACGGCCTCGACGTCGCCCGGCTCGCCTCCGGGGACCCGTCGGTGTTCTCCGCGATGGCCGAGCAGATGCGTCGCCTGGAGGCCGAGGGCGTGCCCTACGACGTGTGTCCCGGCGTCCCCGCCTATGCCGCCGCGGCCGCCGCACTGGGCCGGGAGCTGACCGTCCCGACGGTCGCGCAGACCGTCACCCTCACCCGGGTCGCGGCCCGGGCGACCCCGATGCCGCCGGCCGAGGACCTGGCCTCGCTCGGCCGGGCGGGCGGCACCGTGGTGCTGCACCTGGCGGTGCACCGGATCGACGAGGCCGTCGACGCCCTCGCCCCCGCCTACGGCGACGACTGCCCCGCGGCGGTCGTCGCGCACGCCTCCCGCGCCCACGAGGTGGTGCTGCGCGGCACACTGCGGGGGATGCCGAAGGCCGTGCGGGAAGCGGGCATCGAGCGCACCGCAGTGATCATCGTCGGGGAGGCGCTCGCCGCCCGGCACTTCCCGGACTCGCATCTGTACTCGGCCGACCGCTGCCGCAGCACCCCGCAGGGCTGACCGGGCTCCCCGGTGTCCCGGCGGGACACCCCGGCGACTCACGGAGTGTCGGTCAGCCACCGCTCCTCGCGGGCGACGGCGTGCACCACGTCCAGGAACAGCCGAAGGGTCGTGTTCGCCGGCTCCCGCCAGCAGACGGTGAGCGGTACCGACGGGGCCGGGTCCAGCTCCCGCCAGACGAACCCGTCGGTCAACGGCTGGGACCGGAACCCGACCGAGAACGCCCGCCCGGAGGCGATCTCCATCCGGGCGACCGTGTCGCCGAACCAGGTGTCACGGGTGTGGTTCTCGTACTCCCGCACCGGCCCGGTGTACCCGGCCGCCCGGAACGCCTCGCACACGGCGTCGAAGTAGCCGGGGGACATCGCCCGCGGCCAGATCGTCAGGTAGGTGTCGCCCAGCCGGTCGATCCGGACCACCGGCCGCCGGCCCAGGGGATGCCCGTCGCCCAGGACGATGCCCAGCGGCTCCTGCCGGACCACGGCCGTCGCGAGGTCACCGGTGCCCGCACGGGTACGGATGAAGCACACGTCCAGGCGTCCCGACCGAACCCCCTCGACCGACTCGGGCTGCCACATCTCGGCCGTGCGGAGAGTGATCGTCGGGTACTCACGGTGCATCCGGTTCGCCCCCGCGGGGAGCGCCTCCGGGGCGACCGTCGGGGTGTAGGCGATCGAGAGCCCGCCCTCCTGCCCTGCCCGGCGGGTCCGTTCGAACGCGGCGTCCAGGGACTCCAGCAGCGGAGCGACCTCGGCGAGCAGCAGCTCACCGGCGGCCGTCAGCTCGACGCGACGGGTGGTGCGCACGAACAGGTCGGTGCCGAGGCTCTTCTCGAGTCGCTGGATCTGGGTGCTGAGGGCCTGCTGGGCGAGGTGCATCCGCTCCGCCGCCCGGGTGAAGTTCAGCTCCCGGGCGACCGCGACGAACGCCCGCAGATGACGCAGCTCAACCTGCACGCCGGCCGCCCCCGGGTGCACCGCGAGCGCCCACCTGCCCCTCCTCGTCGAGGTTCGTGCCCGGGGCCGACGGGCACCGGGGAGGACCGCCGGGTGACGTTACCGCACCGGATCGCCCACCCGGTGCCCGTCGACCGTGGCGGCGCCGCAGATCAGGCCAGGCAGCGCAGCGGGCGACCACCGTTGTACTCGACCATCTCGGCGACGATCCCGTGGTAGTCGAGCGGCTGGCCGAGCGGCTCGCCGCGCAGCTCGGAGTAGGCCCGGTGCAGGTTCCCGACGATCCGTTCCGGGTCGGTCAGCCGGGCGAAGGGCCCGAGGTCGGTGGCCCTGGCCAGCTCCAGCGGCTCCTTCCCGGCCCGGAAGCCCTCGGCGGCGACCTCCTGGACGAAACGGAGATAGGCGAGCTGGTCCTGGATCGACTCCGGCCCGGTCAGCTCACCGTGCCCGGGCACGACCGTCTCGGGCTCCAGTGCGGCGAGTTCGCCGAGGGCCTCGATCAACCCCTGGATCGAGCCCATCACCACGAACGGTGTCCCGCCGTGGAAGACGAGGTCCGCGGCGTAGAGCAGCCGCCGCTCCGGCACCCAGACGAACACGTCGTTGGAGGTGTGCGCCGGCCCGACGTGCCGGGCGATCGCCCGGACGTCGCCGCACCAGATGCTGATCGAGTCCTCGAACGTCAACGTGGGCGGGGAGACCCGCAGGTCGCCCCACTCGACCCCGGGGAACCAGTTGGTCACCTCGAACTCGTCGGCGAGGACGGCCTCGCGGCACCGCTCGCTGCTGACCACGGTCGCACCGGGGAACAGGTAGTTGCCGTAGACGTGGTCGCCGTGGTGGTGGGTGTTCAGCACCGTGCGGACCGGGAGGTCCGAGAGCTCGCGGACGGCGTCGCGCAGCAACCGCCCCCGGTCGGCGGTGAACGCGGTGTCGATGACGACGACACCGTCGTCGCCGACGAAGACCCCGGCGTTGTTGAGCCCCCAGCTGCCGTCGAGCTGGATGAACGCGTGGAACCCGCCACCGAGCGCGACCATCTTCGGGGCGGGGAGATCGGCGCGGTGCTCGACGTGGCCGGGCGTGGTGTCGGTCATGGTTCTGCTCTCCGGTCGACGGCCGCGAGCCGGCGCCCGCCCGGTCGGGCGGGCGCCGGTCCGGCGCGGGTGGTGGCGGCCGGGTACCCCCGGTGGGACGGACGCCGGTGGATCAGACGGTGGCGGCGCTCGCCGTCCGCGGCGCGGCGTCCAGATCGAACTCGGGCATGACCTCGTTCGCGAAGAGCTCCAGCATCGGCAGCCCCTCCTCGGGCGGGATCATCCCCCAGTGGAACAGCCAGACGAAGTAGTCGATCGGCATCTTCTGCAGGAACCCGGCGACCTGACGCTTGACGTCGTCGACCGTGCCGCCGATCAGCAGACCGCTGTTGATCAGCCGGTCCGCGAGGTGCTCACCGGGCTTGGGGACCGGCCCCTCCTCACCGTCGAGGCGCGCGCCCTCCATGAAGCCGAACTGGGCGTACCAGCCCTGCCACACCGGTGCCTCGTACAGCTCGACGCTGCGCCGGATGCGGGCCCGGACCTCGTCCTCGGGAGTGCCGTTCGGGTAGACGTAGAAGGTGCGGCACACCCCGATGCCCTCGCCGAAGGCGGGGCTCCGGCCGCGCGAGTTCGCGCCCTCGAGGTAGATCTCCATCAGCTGGCGCAGCTTCTCGTGCGAGCCCATCAGGATCGTCGGCGTCACGTTCTCCTCGCCGCACCAGCGCAGCGTGCCCGGGCTGGCACCGAAGGCCTGGAACAGCTGCGGGTGCGGTGAGGTGTAGGGCTTGGGAATGGCACTGAGCCCCTGCAGGGTGCCGTTCTCGTCGACCTCCCCGGGGACGCCGTAGGGCCGGGTGATCGTCTCCGCCGGGGGCCAGTTCTTGATCCCCTCGAAGGGGAACGGGACCTGGTAGGTAGGGCCGTTGTACCGGAGCAGGTCGTTCTCCCAGGCCATCTTCATGATCGTGAAGTTCTCGGAGAACAGCAGTCGGTTGCGCTGGTCGGCCTCGCTCTGGTCGGAGGCCGTCGAGGTCACCCCGTACTTCTGGCAGAGCACGTTCTGCCAGCGGGCCTGGTAGCCGCGCGCCATGCCGACGAACAGGCGGCCCTGCATCATGTGGTCGGCGAGCGCGATCTCCTCGGCGAGGCGGACCGGGTCGTGCGCCGGGAGGACCAGGCCGAGCTGCCCGTGCCTGAGCCGCCGGGTGAAGTGCGAGAGGTAGATGTTGAGCATCAGCGGCGACGGGGAGACCTCCATGCCCTCCGAGTGGCCGTGGTGCTCGACGTGGGTCAGACCCCAGTAGCCGAGGTCGTCCGCGGCCTTCGCGACGTCCACCAGCCCGGCCAGCATGTCCTGCCAGGCCTGGTTGTTGCGGCCGATCGGGCGCAGCTCGGCCATCTTGTCCTCGGCACCGAGCGTGGGATACACCTGCAGGATCACTTTGGTCATCGTCGACTCCTCGGGGTGATGTCAGGCGCCGTTCGCCGGCGCGGCGGGGCGCAGGATGCTGGGGATCCCGGCTCCGGGTCCGGGCGGCGGGTTCTTCGGGCCGACGACGTTGCGCAGCACGCCGATGCCGTCGACCTCGAGCTCGACGGTGTCCCCCGGCCGGATCCACCGGTCCAGTTCGAGCCCGCATCCGCGGGCCACCGTGCCACTGCCGAGCACGTCACCGGGCTGCAGCGGTTGCTCCTGGGAGAGGTGGGAGATCACCTCGGGGAAGCTGAACCGCATCCCGCCGAGCGTGCCCTCCGACCACACCTCACCGTTGACGCGTGCCCGCATGCGGGCCGTGGTGACGTCGAACTCGTCCGGGGTGACCAGGCAGGGGCCCAACGAGGTCGCGAAGTCCTTGGACAGGCCCACACCCAGTCCGACGCTCATCTCGCGCATCTGGATGTCGCGGGCGCTCCAGTCGTTGAAGACGGTGAACCCCGCGATGCACTCGGCGGCCTCGCCGACGTCGACGCGGAAGGCACGGCGCCCGATGACCGCACCGAGCTCCAGCTCGAAGTCGAGTTTGTCGGTGTAGTACGGCCACGGCACCGTCGCCTCCGGACCGATGACGGTGTCGCAGTTGCCCTTCCAGTAGACCGGGATGCGGTACCACTCGGCGGGGACCTCGCCGAGGCTCCCCTTCACGTGTTCCTCGACGAGCATGAAGTCCCGCATCGAGTTCGGTCGGGGCAACGGCGCTCGGAGTGCGACGTCGCCGAGCCGGTGCTCACCGGAGAACCCGCTCGGGCCGAGGGCTCTCAGCTGCGCGAGGCCGTCGTCCTCACGCAGCCGGCCGAGCAGGCTGCCCGGCACCTCGCGGACCGTGTCACCGTCGAGGATCCCGAACCGGGTCGGTCGGGGCCCGCCGGGTCCGGGCCGGGTCTGGAAGGTCACGAACTTCATCGGTCGATCCGCTCCTGGTGGTCGCCGCCGGGCGGCGGTGACGGACGACCATCAGGTTAGGAACCGGGCCGGTGATGTGACCAACAGCATGATCGGGCCGTTTCACCACGTCGCGTGGTGGATCACGTCGCGCGCCGCCCGGGGCTGCGCCGGCCCGGTGCGCTGCCCGTTCAGTAGTTGCCCGTTCAGTAGTCCTCGTGCCAGGCCCGGCCGTCGCGCTCGACCAGCGCGGTGGCCGAGGCCGGGCCGTTGCTCCCCGCCGAGTACGGCCGCGGGCGCTGGTCGGTGGACGCCCAGGTGCGCAGGATGGGCTCCGCCCAGGTCCAGGCGGCCTCGATCTCGTCGCGCCGCATGAACAGGGTCGGGTTGCCGCGCAGCACGTCCATCAGCAACCGCTCGTAGGCGTCGGGCAACCGGTCGCCGAAGGTGCGGGCGAACGACAGGTCCAGCGGCGCGGGGATCGGCCGGATCCCACCGGGACCGGGCTGCTTGGCGGTCATGTGCAGCCGCACGCCCTCGTCCGGTTGCAGGCGAAGCACGAGCCGGTTCGCCGGGAGCTCCTCGCCGAACGCCGGGAAGATCGAGTGCGGGACCGGCTTGAACTGCACCACGATCTCCGACGCGTGGGTGGCCAGGCGTTTGCCGGTGCGCAGGTAGAACGGCACGCCGGCCCAGCGCCAGTTGGCGACCTCGGCGCGCAGTGCGACGAAGGTCTCGGTCGTGGACCGCTCCCGCTCGCGCGGCGTCGCGGCCCGCGACTCGGCCAGCTCGGTGGCGTAGCCGGGTACCGCGGCACCGTCGACCAGGCCCTCGGTGTACTGCCCACGCACGGTGTCCCGGACGACGTCGGGCCCGTCGAGGGGCTTCAGCGACTGCAGCACCTTCAGCTTCTCGTCGCGCACGCCCTCGCCGTCGATCCGGGCGGGCGGCTCCATCGCCACCAGGCAGAGCAGCTGCAGAAGGTGGTTCTGCACCATGTCGCGCAGCGCACCGGAACCGTCGTAGTAGTCGGCCCGGTTCCCGACGCCGATCGACTCGGCCACGGTGATCTGCACGTGGTCGATCTGGCCCGCGTTCCACATCGGCTCGAACAGCGAGTTGCCGAAGCGCAGGACCAGCAGGTTCTGCACGGTCTCCTTGCCGAGGTAGTGGTCGATCCGGAAGATCTGCTCCTCGGCGAACACCGAGCCGACCTCGTCGTTGATCGCGCGTGCCGACGCGAGGTCGTGGCCCAGTGGCTTCTCCAGCACCACCCGGGTGCGGTCGTCGACGATGCCGGCCTGCGCGCTGCCCACGCAGATCCGGCCGAACAGCTGCGGTGCCGACGCCAGGTACAGCACCCGGATCCGGCGGTCCTGCGGGCCGAGCAGGTCGGCGAGCGTGGACCAGTCGTCCTCGGCGACGTCGAGCGTCACGTGGTGCAGCCGCCCGAGGAAGCGCTCGTGCACCGCGTCGTCGGTGCACACGTCGGCACCGGCCCAGCGGGGTGCGGTCTCCCGCAGCTCGGCGTCGACCTTGTCGCGGTAGCCGGCGTCGTCGAGTCCGGATCGTGACACCGCGACGATCCGGGTGCCCACGGCCAGCTGGTCGTCGCGGTCGCGCAGGTAGAGCGCCGGCAGGAGCTTGCGCATGGCCAGATCGCCGGTTCCGCCGAACACGACGATGTCGGCGGGGTCCATGACGGGGTGTGGATGCGGCACGAGCCGTCTCCTCGATCGATCGGGAACAGAGGTGCCTGTCCTTCAGCACTGTACCGAGTCCGATCGGCTCTTCAAAAGCCTAACTGGAGAGCCGTCCGGCCCCTTCGCACGGCCGTCCGGGGAACACCACCGGCGCCGCCCAGCCGCGCGCGGCGTAGGCCGAACGCACCGCCGAGATCACCGGGCCGACGCGGTCCGTGTCGCACAACGCGATGACGCACCCGCCGAAACCGCCGCCGGTCATCCGCGCGCCGACCGCTCCGCCCGCTCGGGCCGCCTCGACCGCCACGTCCACGTGCGGGACGGTGATCTCGAAGTCGTCGCGCATCGAGACGTGCGAGGCGTCCAGCAGCGGCCCGATCTCCCGCGGGTCGGCGCCCGCCGAGAGGATCGCCGCGACCTCGCGTACCCGGTCGTTCTCGGTGATCACGTGCCGGGCCCGGCGCCGGATCCGGTCGTCGGCCAGCGACGCCAGGTCCGCCGGGCCCGCATCGCGCAGCGCGGGCACGCCGAGCGCGGCCGCCGCCGCCTCGCAGTCGGCCCGCCGGGCGCCGTACTCGCCGCCGGCGTGCGCGTGCGGCGCCCGCGAGTCGATCACCAGCAGCTCCAGTCCGTGCGCCGGCGGATCGAACACCACCAGCTCCACGGTGTCGTCGCGGGTGTCGAGGAAGACCAGCCGGCCGGGCCTGCCGTGCACGGACGCCATCTGGTCCATCCCGCCGGTGGGCGCCCCGACGAACACGTTCTCCGCCCGCCGGGCGATCCGGGCCAGCTCGGTCGGGCCGACCCGCACCCCGGCCAGCCCGGCCAGGGCCATCCCGACCGCACACTCCACCGCCGCCGACGACGACAGTCCCGCCCCGACCGGCACGTCCGAGTCGAGGCGCAGATCGACCTCGGCGACCGGGTACCCGGCCTCCCGGAACGCCCAGCACATCCCGGCCACGTACGCCGCCCAGCCGGTCACCTCGCCGGGGGTCACCGTCGACGCCGAAAAGGCGATGACGCCGTCCTGCTGCGCCGACCATACCCGGCTCGGCCCGCCGTCCGCCACGGACGCGGTGACCACGGCCCGGTGCGGCAGCGCGAACGGCAGCACGAAGCCGTCGTTGTAGTCGGTGTGCTCGCCGATCAGGTTGACCCGCCCGGGGGCGAACCATGCTCCGGACCCGGCGGTGCTCACGGTGCTCCTCGGCCGCAGGCGTTCCGATACGGCGAGCCGCGCCCCGCGGGGCCGGGCCGCCGGAGCCCGGGGCAGGATCGCAGCGTGCACGCCGATCTCGCCGCCGCCCTGCGCAACCCGGTCCCGGACACCCTCACCGGCAGGCTGCGCGAGTTCGGCTCGGTACGCGGACGCGCGGCCCGCTTCGACCCGGACGTCTCCCCGTTCGGTGGGATGCCGCTCGACCCCACCGCCGACGACTGGTCCGATCTCGCGGCGCTCTGCGGGCCGGGCAACCAGGTCGTCCTCGTCCGCGCCGGGGACGGGCCGCCGCAGCTCCCGGCCGGCTGGCGGCTGGAACGGGCGTTCCCGGGTGTCCAGATGGACGGCTCCGCCGCGCCCGGCGAACCCGACGACGACGCGATCGAGCTCGGCCCGGCCGACCGGACCGAGATGGCGGAGCTGACCGCGCGCACCGAGCCCGGCCCGTGGCTGGCGCGCACCGCCGAGCTCGGCCGGTTCGTCGGCATCCGGCACGACGGCAGGCTGGTCGCGATGGCGGGGGAGCGGATGCGCCTGGGCGGGCCCGGTGCGGCGGGCGCGACCGAGATCAGCGCCGTGTGCACCGACCCGGAGTTCCGCGGCAAGGGCCTCGCCGGCCGGTTGGTCCGCGCCGTCGTCGCGGGGATCGTGGCGCGCGGGGAACGCCCGCTGCTGCACGCGTCCGCGGTGAACACCGGCGCCGTCCGGCTGTACCGGAACATGGGGTTCGTCGTGTCCCGCGAGATGCGCTTCGACCTGCTGCGGACCCCGGAGCCGCCGCCGGTCAACCGCTGACCGGCCGGCCCGCCGCGCGGCCGGCCGTGCTCACCGCGCGATCCACCGCGGCCGCCGAGAGCACCTCGTCGAGCACCAGGATCGCGCAGCCGATCACGCCGCTGCGCCCGCTCAGCAGTCCGGGCTCGATCCGCAGGTTCTGCGTCGCGGTCGCCATCGAGCGCCGGTAGATCGCCTCGCGGACACCGGCGACCAGCGGGTCGAACGCCCCCACCAGGTCACCGCCGATCGCTACCAGCGCCGGGTTCACCAGGTTCACCGCGGCGGCCAGCACCTCGCCGAGCCTGCGACCGGCGATCCGGACCAGCCGGACGGCGTCCGGGTCGCCCTGTTTCACCAGCGCGACCACGTCGGCGATCGAGGCGACCTCACCGTCCGGGCGGCCGACCGACAGGTCGCGCACCAGCGCCCGGCCCGACGCCAGCACCTCCAGGCAGTCGATGTTGCCGCAGCCGCAGCCGATCCCCGGGCCGTCGTGCACCGGGATGTGCCCGATCTCGCCGGCCGCCCCCCAGGCACCGCGCTGCAGGAACCCGCCGGACACCAGCCCGGCCCCGACCCCGGAGCCGATCTTCACCATCAGCAGGTCGGCGACGTCGGGGTGCGCGGCGTGCTCGGCGAGCGCCATGACGTTCACGTCGTTGTCCACCCGGACCGGCACTGCGAAGCGTTCGGTCAGCAGCGGCGGGAGCGGGATGCGCTCCCAGCCCGGCAGCGAGGGGACGCCCACCGACCAGCCGTTGCGGTCGTCGACGGTGCCCGGGATGGAGAGTCCGAGGCCACGGATCCCGGACTCCTCGGCACCGGCGTCGCCGAGCAGCTTCTCCAGGGTGGCGACGGCGTCGCCGAGCAACCGGTACGGGCCGACCGAGGCGGGCAGGTCGATCACCGCCTCCGCCAGGACCTCACCGGTCAGGTCGCACACCGCCGCCTTGCTCCGGCTGACACCGACCGACAGCGCGAGCACGGTGCCGCCCGCGGCGTTGAACTCGAGCCGCGCGGCGGGCCGGCCACCGGTGGCGGCGGCCCCGACGACCTCGGTGACGAGACCGTCGGCGAGCAGCCGGTCGACCCGGGCCGCCACCGCGGTCCGGGACAGCCCGGTCTCCCGGCCGATCTCGGTCCGGGTCGCGGCGATGCCGTCCCGGACCAGCCGGAAGATCTCGCCCGCGGTGGCGGGCGCGCTGGTCGGGGTGCGTCCTCGCATTCATCCAGTCAACCACAGGGCTTTGAACTGGCAAAACGCCAATCGGCTGACACTAACGTCTTGTAAGTACCTAATTCTCTCGTTAGAGTACGAATTGCGGGCATGCTCCGCCCGGTCCTCCACCGTGCCCACCACCTCCAGGAGATGGACGCATCGTGACCGTCACCCCGGATCTGCACCCGGTCCTCGACCAGGTGACCCGGCGGGTGGTCGCCCGATCGGCGACCACCCGAGCCGCCTACCTCGAGCGCATCCGCGCCGCTCGCCGAGCCGCGCCGGCCGGCCCCGGCCGGGAGAGCCTCGGCTGCGCGAACCTGGCGCACGGTGCCGCGGCCTGCGGCCCCGACAAGCTGACCCTCACCGCCACCCCGGCCCGCAATCTGGGGATCGTCACCGCCTACAACGACATGCTCTCCGCGCACCAGCCGTTCGAGGGCTACCCGGAGCTGATCCGCGACGCGGCTCGCGGGGCCGGTGGCGTCGCCCAGGTCGCCGGTGGCGTGCCGGCGATGTGCGACGGCATCACCCAGGGCCGCGCCGGGATGGAGCTGTCGTTGTTCTCCCGCGACGTCATCGCGATGTCCACCGCGGTCGCCCTGAGCCACGACATGTTCGACGCCGCGGTGCTGCTCGGCGTCTGCGACAAGATCGTGCCCGGGCTGGTGATGGGCGCGCTGTCGTTCGGGCACCTCCCGGTGCTGCTGGTCCCGGCCGGGCCGATGCCCTCGGGTCTGCCGAACAAGGAGAAGGCCAGGGTCCGGCAGGCGTTCGCGGCGGGCGAGGTCGGCCGCGACGAGCTCCTGGAGGCCGAGTCCCGGAGCTACCACGGCCCCGGTACCTGCACCTTCTTCGGCACCGCGAACTCCAACCAGCTGCTCATGGAGGTCATGGGCCTGCACCTGCCGGGCTCGTCGTTCGTCAATCCCGGCACCCCGCTCCGGGACGCGCTGACCGTCGAGGCCGCGCGCCGCGCGCTCGCGGCCGCCGACGACCCGGACCGGGCGATGGGCGAGATCGTCGACGAGCGGGCGGTGCTCAACGGCATCGTCGCGCTGCTCGCCACCGGTGGCTCGACCAACCACACCATGCACCTGGTCGCGATGGCCGCGGCCGCAGGCGTCCGGATCACCTGGGACGACTTCTCCGACCTGTCCTCGGTCGTGCCGCTGCTCGCCCGGATCTACCCCAACGGGCACGCCGACGTGAACCACTTCCAGGCCGCCGGCGGGATGTCGCTGTTGGTGCGCGAGCTGCTGGGGGCCGGGCTGCTGCACGACGACGTCCGGACGGTCGACGGTCCCGGGCTGCGCCGCTACACCCGCGAGCCGTTCCTCGACGGCTCCGGGGAGGCCGCGGACCTCGTCTGGCGGGAGGGCCCCACCGAGAGCCTGGACAAGTCGGTGCTGCGCGGCGTCGGTGACCCGTTCTCGCCGGACGGCGGCCTGCGCGTCCTGCACGGCAATCTCGGGCGCTCGGTCGTCAAGACCTCCGCCGTCGAGCCGGACCACCGGTTCGTCGAGGCGCCGGCGGTCGTGTTCGACGACCAGGACGACCTGCTCGCGGCCTACCGGGCCGGTGAGCTGGACGGGCGGGACTTCGTCGCCGTCGTGCGGCACCAGGGTCCGCGGGCCAACGGGATGCCCGAGCTGCACAAGCTCACGCCTGCGCTCGGCGTGCTGCAGGACCGTGGGCAGCGAATCGCGGTCGTCACCGACGGCCGGATGTCCGGTGCGTCCGGCAAGGTCCCCGCGGCCCTGCACGTCACCCCCGAGGCGGCCTGTGGCGGCCCGCTGCAGAAGGTGCGCGACGGTGACCCGATCCGGGTCGACACCCTGAACGGCACACTGTCCCTGCTGGTGGACGCCGACGAGTTCGACGCCCGCGAGCCCGCCCGCCCGGCCGGTCCGTCCGGGCCGGCCTTCGGCACCGGGCGGGAGCTGTTCGGCGTGTTCCGCGCCGCCGTCGGACCGGCCGACGAGGGCGCCGTGGTCGCGGCACCGGGACTCTGAGAGCAACCGGATCCTGAGAGGAACCATGAGCGAGAAGCTGCTGGAGCTGGCCCCCGTCGTCCCGGTCGTCGTGCTGGAGGACGCCGGATCGGCCGTCCCGCTGGCCCGCACCCTGGTCGAGGGCGGCCTGCCGGTGATCGAGGTGACCCTGCGGACCCCGGCCGCAGCCGAGGCGGTCCGCCGGATCGCCGCCGAGGTGCCGGACGCCGTCGTCGGGACCGGCACCGTCCGCACACCCGGCGACGTGCGGCTCTCCGTCGACGCCGGGGCGCGCTTCCTGGTCAGCCCGGGGGCCACCCCGCGGCTGCTCGACGCCATGGAGGACTCCGGGCTCGACCTGCTGCCGGGCACCTCGTCGATCTCGGAGATGCTGGCCGTCGCCGAGCGCGGGCACACCGCGATGAAGTTCTTCCCGGCCGAGGCCGCCGGCGGACGAGCGTTCCTCACCGCCGTCGCCGGCCCGCTGCCCGACCTGCGGTTCTGCCCGACCGGCGGGATCACCGCCGACCGGGCGCCCGGTTACCTGGCGTTGCCGAACGTGTCCTGCGTCGGCGGCTCCTGGATCTCTCCGCCGGATCTGGTGGCGGCCGGGGACTGGGACCGGATCCGCGCGCTCGCGGCCGACGCGGCCGCGCTGGGCTGAGGCCGGGCTCGCCGGTCCGCGGCGGGCGGGACCGGGCCGGGTCCGCTCAGCGGTGGTCGGCGCGGGCGGCGGCGTGCCGGACGGCGGCCGGGGACAGCCCGCGCCGGCCGGTGTCCCAGTCACCGGTGTCCGGTGCCACGCAGGGCAGGGCGTGCACGAACGTGCGCACCGGGGCGCCGTGTGCCGCGACGCCGCCGGGGGTGGTCATCCGGAGCGGTTCGACGGTGCGGTCGATCGGGTTCCAGCACCGCTCGCAGATCAGGTCCCGGGTCATGCCGCGCGGTCCTGGGGCTCGGGACGCCACTCGCCGCCGGCCGCGGCGCAGGGTGCTGTGTGCACCACCGCGTCACGCCAGGTGATGCGGCCGGCGGAGTCGGCATGGTCGATGTGCGAGAGCCGGTAGTGGCCCTCGCTGTCGGGATCGATCGAGGCGTAGCACCGCTCGCAGAGCAGGATCATCGTTCGGCCCTCGGGGAGCTGTCGGAGTCGGGTTCCCCCATCCTCACTCAGGGTACCCTTACTCTACACCCGGATGTGGCGGGCGCCGCTGTGTGTCCTCAGGCACCTGAGCTGCGACTTCACCCCGTTTCGGGGACGCGCCGGGTCACGTCACCGTCGCTGTCGGTGCCCTCTCCTACACTCGGCGCGCCCCTCGACGAGCACCCCGGGCGAGACCGGGCCGGGACAGGACGGAGCAGCCATGCGCCTGGTGCACGCCGCCGACCTGCACCTGGACAGTCCGCTGCGCGGGCTGGCCCGGCTCGGTGACTCCGAGCTGGCCGGTACGCTGCGCGCCGCGACCCGCCGGGCCTGCGAGATCCTGGTCGATGCCGCCGTGGACCACCGGGCCGACGCGCTGCTGCTCGCCGGCGACGTCTACGACGGCGACTGGAAGGACTACGCCACCGGCGCCTTCTTCGTCCGGCAGCTGTCCCGGCTGCACGACGAGGGCATCCCGGTTTTCCTGATCAACGGCAACCACGACGCGGAGTCCGAGATCACCCGGTCGCTGCGCCTGCCCCCGAACACCCGCCGACTGTCCGTGGAGCGGCCCGAGACGGTCGTGCTCGACGATCTCGGCCTGGCGGTACACGGTCAGGGCTTCGCCCGGCGCGCCGTCCTGGAGAACCTGGTGCCCGCCTATCCGGACCGGATACCCGGCCTGGTCAACGTCGGCATGCTGCACACCTCGGTACAGGGTGACGACCGGCACGACACCTACGCGCCGTGCCGCCCGGAGGACCTGTCGGGCTGCGGGTACGAGTACTTCGCGCTCGGGCACGTGCACGAGCGGCGCACGGTGTGCGACGGGGCGCACAAGGCCGCCTTCTCCGGGAACCTGCAGGGCCGCCACCCGCAGGAGCGGGGTCCGAAGGGCGCCCTGCTCGTGGATGTCGATGCGGGCGGTGTGGCGTCGGTCGAGCCGCTCGTGCTGGACGTGGCGCGCTGGGAACTCGTCGAGGTGGACATCACCGGCCTGGCCGGTGCCGACGAGGTGTTCGACGCGGCCGCTGCGGCACTGCGCGAGCGTTGCGTGCAGGCCGCGCCCCGCACCGTCGTCGCGCAGGTGACCCTGCACGGCGCCGGCCCGGCCGCGGCCGCGCTCACCGAGACCGAACGGGTGCGGGCCGAGCTGGACCTCGCCGCCGGGCAGGCCGGCGCGGTACTGGAGAAGATCCGCAACCGCACCCGGCCGCCGTCCGATGCGCTCGCCGTCGACCCCGAACTCACCGCGGCGGTGTCCGCGGCCGCCACCGGGCTGGCCGGTGACCCGGAGCGGATCCGGGAGCTGGCCGCCCCGCTGGACCGCGAGGTCGGGCGCAGGCTGCGCGAGGCGGGCCTGCTCGACCTGCGTGACGACGCCCGGCTGGCCGAGCTGGCCCGCCACGCCGAGCAGCAACTGCTGGCCAGGATGGCCGGGGCGGGGGGCGACCGGTGAGGCTGCGGACCCTGGTCCTGGAGCGCTACGGCGCCTACGAGGGCCGGGAGCTGGAGCTCGGCCCGGGCCTGACCCTCGTCTCCGGTCCGAACGAGGCCGGCAAGACCACCCTGCTCGACGCGCTGTCCGACCTGCTCTGGGGCATGCCCCGCCCGGTCCGGCACGGGTACGCGTTCAGCCCGGCCCGGCTCGCCGTGTCCGCGCTGGTCGACGGACCCGACGGTGAGCAGCTGCTGCGTCGCACGACCCGCGGCCTGCACCGGGTTCCCGGGGCCCCGGCGAGCCCGGCCGAGATCGCCGTCGACGCGCCGTGGGGGCCCGGCGGGGCCGAGGCCCGCCGGCGCTGGCGGGAGGGCTTCGGACTCGGCCACGAGCAGCTGCGCGAGGGCGGACGCAAGCTGTGCGCAGGCGGTGGGGACCTCGCCGAGCTGGTGTTCACCGCCCGCAGCGGGCGCGACGCGCGCGCCTTGGTCGCCGCCCTCGACGCGGAGGCGGACGCGCTGTTCAAGGAGCACCGCGGCAACCGCTCGGTGGCCGTGCGGACCGCGTTCGCCCGGTTCACCGAGACCGAGCAGCTGGCGACCGAACGCACGTCGCGGGCGGGCGAGGTCACCGCCGTCGCCGAGGAGATCGCCCGGCTGGAGCGTCGTGCCGCGGAGCTGACCCGGGCCCGGCGGTCCGCGGCCGACGGAGCCGACCGGGTCCGGCAGGCGCTCCGCGCCCGGGAACCGGCCTGCGAGCTGGCCGCGCTGCGCGCCGAGCGGGCGGCGCAGTGCGCGACCGGTGCCGCGCTCGGCGCGGAGGCGCTCGCCGAGTACACCCGGGCGACGGCGGACCGGGCCGCCGCCGAACAGCAGCGCGACGACCACCGTGAGCGGGCCGACGAGCTGCGGGCCGCCCGGGCTGAGCTGGACCTCGACGAGGACCTGCTGGCCGACGCGAGCCGGGTGCGCGAGCTAGAGTCCGCGGCCCAGGCCCGCCGCGCCGACGCCGAGCGGGCGGCCCGGCTGCGGGCCGATGCCGCGGAGGCGCACCGGCGGGCGGAGTCGGCGCTGGCCGGGCTGGTCGCCGACGATGGCCGCAGCGCGGGGGAGCGGCTCGCCGAGGTGCACCTGCCCGCGGACCGGGCGCGTGATCTCGACGAGATCGCCCGCAGGTTGCACGACGCTGTCGTCGAGGCCGACCGCGCGGAGCGGGTGTACGCCGAGGCGCTGGCCGAGGTGCGTGAGGCGGCGGACGTGCCGGGTGGGCTGGATCCCGACCGGGTCGGCCGGGTCGCCGAGGTCCGACGGGCCATCGAGGCCGACGGGTCCGCGACGGCGCTCTGCCGGGCAGCGGTCGTCGAACGCGACGCCGCGCGCGCCCGGTGTTCGGACGCGCTCGTCGCGGCCGGATACCGTGGCCCCGGTTCCGAGGGGTCCGGTTCAGCGGGGCCCGGTTCCCAGGGGCCCGGTGACACGATCGCGGTCCTCGCCCCGCCGGTACGGGAGGTCCGATCGGCCCGCACGGCGCTGCGCGCGGCGGAGCAGGAGCTGCGGGCGGCCGAGCGGGTGGCCGCCGACGCGGCCGAGCGCGAGCACCGGGCCCGCACCGCCCGTGACGGTGTGGTGGCCCGGGGGCGTCCGGTCGGGCCCGATGCGCTGGCCGCGGCGCGTGCCGAACGCGACGAGGCGGTGGCCGGGCTGCTGGCCGCCGACGACCGCGCGGCATCGACGGCGGCCGGTCGGGTCGCGGCCGCGGTGGCGGCGGCCGACCGCGTCGCCGACGACATGATCGCCTCCGCGGACCGGGTCGCCGAGCTCGCCCAGAAGGAGTCGGAGCTCGCCGCCGCGGCGGTCGCGCTGACCGAGGCAGGTACGGCGGTCGAGCGGGCCCGCGAGCAGGGCGACGCGGCCTCGTCGGCGTGGGCGACGCTGTGGCGGTCGCACGGTGTCGCGGTCCCCGAGCCGGACGACGCCGACGCCGTGGTCGCGGCGCTCACCGAGGCGGCCCGCGCGCACGACGAGGTGGCCCGCGCCGACGAGCGGCTGGCCCGGCTGCGCGACCAGGCCCACGAGCAGGAACGCGCGCTCGCCTCCGCGTTGGCCGCCGCCGGGCGTCCGCGCGACGGGGCGCCGCTGGACGTCCTGCTGCTCGCCGCCGAGGACCTGGCGGTCGAGGCGGGGCACGCCAGGGACCGCCAGGTGCTGCTGGCCCGGTTGCGCAGCGAGGCCGAGCGGGCCGGTGGCGCCGCCGACGCCGCACGGCACGACCGGGAGCTCGCGAGTCAGCGCTGGCGGTTCGCGCTGCGCGGCGCCGGGCTGCCGACCGATCTGGAACCGTCCGGCTGGGGCACCCGGCGCGACACGGTCGCCGACGCCCAGCAGGCCGGTGCGCTGGCCCGGCAGGACGAGCAGGAGGCCACCCGTCTGGAGCGGGCGGTGAACGCACACCGCCGGGCGGTCACGGCACTGGTCGAACGCCACCTGGACCGGGCCCCGACCGGCACCGCGCCCGCCGACCGGCTCGGCGAGCTGGCCGACCGGGTCCGCGAGGTCACCAAGGCCGCGGTGTCGGCGGGGCATCTCGACGACGGCATCCTCGTAGCGGAGGAGGCGGCGGCCCGGGCCGCCCGCGACGTCGCGGCCGCGGGGGCGGTGCTCGACCGGCTCGCCGTCGAGCTGGCGTTGACCGAGGCGATGGAACCGGGCGGGCTGGAGGCCGCTGCCGAGCGCGGTGCGGTGGTGGCGGAGCTGGACGGCCGGATCGCCGAGCAGTCCAGGCTGCTCGCCGCCGCCGCACCGGACCTCGACCCCGACGAGCTGGTGGCGTCCGCGGCCGATCCGGGTGCGGAACCGCCCACCGGCGCCGGCGGGGTGAGCCTGAGCGCCGATCCGGGTGCGCTGGCGGAGGCGTTGGAGCGGGCCGAGGCGCACGAGCGGGAACTGGGCGCCGAACAGGACGAGGTGCGCGAGCAGCTGGGTGGCCTGCGTGCCCGGCGCCGAGAGCTGGAGGACGCCGAGGGTGCGGCCGAGCTGCACGCCCGCGCACAGGAGGAGCTGGCCGGGGTCGCCGACGCGGCCGAGCGCTATCTGGTGCTGCACCTGCAGCGCGAGATCCTGCGACGCGAGCTGGACGCCTACGAGCGCAGCCACGCCTCCCCGCTGCTGGTCCGGGCCGGTGCCCTGTTGGAACGGCTGACCGGTGGCCGGTTCGTGGCGCTGCGCCCGCCGTCCGAACCGGTGTCCGGTGCGCGGACACTGGTCGCGGTGCGCGCCGACGGTGAGGAGCTGACCCCGCCGACCCTGTCCGAGGGCACCGCGGACCAGGTCCACCTGGCGCTGCGGCTGGCCGGGATCGAACAGCTGCAGGCAGACCGCGTCGCGGCGGGCCTGCCGCCGGTTCCGGTGGTGCTCGACGACGTGCTGATGACCTTCGACGACGAGCGCGCCCCGGCCGCGATCCGGGTGCTCGCCGAACTCGCCGGCTCCGCCCAGGTGCTGCTGTTCACCCATCACGAGCACCTGGTGGGGCTGGCCCGCGGGACCGGTGTCGAGTTCGCCGTCGCCGAGCTCGGCCCGCCGTCGCGGATCGAACCGGCGCTCGACGCCGGTTCCGCGCGCGCCACCCCGCTCGCGGGCTGATCCGGGCCGGTCGCGCACACTGCGGGCATGGACGCGTGCGGTGAGCGGTTCGTGATCGTCTCCGGGGACTGCCGGGCCGAGGTCGACGAGGTCGGTGGCGGGCTGGCCGGGTTCGTCCAGGGCGGCCGGGTCCGGGTCGAACCGCACCCGCCGACGGCCCGCCCGGCGAAGGGCTCGGGCGCGGTGCTCGCGCCGTGGCCGAACCGGGTGCGGGGCGGTCGCTGGAGCCTGCGCGGGGCACAGCAGCAGCTCGCGCTGACCGAGCCCGGCGCGGGCAACGCCATCCACGGACTGCTGCGGCACGTCCTGTGGACGCTCGCCGACCGCGCGGCGGACCGGCTGGTGCTGACCGCCGTCGCGCCGGTGCAACCGGGATGGCCGCAGCCGGTGCGGCTCCGGCTCACCTACACCGTCGGTCCCGGTGGGCTGGGCGTCGAGACCGAGGTGGAGAACGTGGGCACCGCGCCGGTGCCGTTCGGCCTGGGGTTCCATCCCTACCTGCGGGTCGGTGACGTCCCGGCCGACGAGTTGGAGCTGACCCTGGCCGCCCGGACCTGCCTGCCGCTGCGCGACCAGCTGCCGGACGGACCGCCGGAACCGCTGCAGCGCCCGTTCGCCGGGACCCCGCTGGCCGGGCTCGAGCTGGACCATGCGTTCGGCGGCTGCGTGCCCGGTGAGGGTGACGGGCTGGTCCGGCACCGGGTGGTCGCTCCGGACGGCGGCGGGACCGAGCTGTGGGCGGACCCGGTGTTCGGCTGGGTGCAGGTCTTCACCCCGGGGGACTTCCCGCGGCAGGGCCCGGACGGTGCCGTCGTCGCGTCGAGGGCGGTCGCGGTGGAGCCGATGACCTGCCCGCCCGACGCGTTGAACTCGGGCACCGACCTGATCGAGCTGGTCCCGGGTGAGGCACAGGTGCTGCACTGGGGGATCACCGCCACCGGGTGATCCACTTCACCTGCGCGGCCGGAATCCGGGCTGTTGGTTGAGCGTTTTATCGCTTGTGACGACCGAGACCCAGCTCCCCCTTCGCCTGCCCGTGCTCGACGACGCCGGCCGGGCCGTGCTGTTCACCGAGGCCCGTACCTCGAACACCTTCTCCGACGAGCCGGTGTCCGACGAGACGCTGCGCTCGATCTGGGATCTCGCCCAGTGGCCCCCGACCGCCGCCAACACCCAGCCGCTGCGGGTGACGTTCGTGCGCACCGCCGAGGCGAAGAAGCGGCTGATCCCGCTGCTCGCAGAGGGCAACCGGGCCAAGTCCGAACAGGCCCCGGTGACCGCGATCCTGGCCGCGGACCTGGACTTCCACGAGCACACACCCTTCACCTTCCCGATCAATCCCGACATGCGGGACAACTTCGAGGCGCAGGGCCGTGACGGACGCGAGGGCATGGCACGGTTCAACGCCGGCCTGCAGATCGGCTACCTGTTGCTCGCCGTCCGCGCGCACGGCCTCGCCAGCGGCCCGATGGCCGGATTCGACGCCGACGCCGTCACCGAGGAGTTCTTCCCCGGAGGCCGGCTGCGCGCCCTGCTCGTGGTGAACATCGGCCACCCCGGGGCGGACCCCTGGTACCCGCGCCTGCCGCGCCTGGCCGCCGAGGACGTGCTGAGCTTCATCTGAGCGGAGCGCCGGCCGTCCGCTCCGTGCCGTTGTCTCCCGGGCCGGGTCGGGCCGGGCCCGGCGAGGCCGGGCGGTCGGCCGGAACCGCTCACCTGGTGAGTGGTTCCGCCCGGCCGACACCGGCAGGCAGCCGGCACCCGGCCAGCAGCCGACATCGGCAGGCAGCCGACACCGGCAGGCAGCCGGCACCCGGCCAGTAGCCGGTAGCGGGAGGCAGCCGACACCGGCAGGCAGCCGGCACCCGGCCAGCAGCCGACATCGGCAGGCAGCCGGCACCGGCCAGCAGCCGGTACCGGCCCTTTCACCGCACCGCAGCCATCGACGGCGTGTGCTCCAGCAACTGCCGGGTGTAGGCGTGCTGCGGGTTCGCCAGCACCTCCTCGACGGTGCCCTGCTCCACGATCCGCCCGCCCTGCAGCACCGCGATCCGGTCCGCCACCTCGCGGGCCAGTGCGATGTTGTGCGTCACGAACAGCATGGCCGTGCCGAGCTCGCGGCGCACTGTCGCGAGCAGGTCCACGATCGCCGCCTGCACCGACACGTCGAGCGCCGAGGTGACCTCGTCGCACACCAGCACGTCCGGCGCGGTGACCAGGGCCCGGGCGATGGCCGCCCGCTGCCGTTCCCCACCGGACAGCCCGCCCGGGTAGCGACCCGCGAACGTCTCGTCCAGGCGCACCTGACCGAGCATGTCCACTACCCGGGCCCGCCGCGCCGGGGCGTCGAGATCGGTGAGGTGGCGCAGCGGCACCTCCAGCGAGCCGGCGACCGTCCGCCGCGGGTTCAGTGACGCGAACGGGCTCTGGAACACGTACTGCACGCTGCGCAGCTGGACGTAGCTGCGCGGGGTGGTCAACGGCTCGCCGCGCAGCGCCAGCGACCCGGTGTCGAGATCGAGCAACCCGGCCAGGCCACGGGCCAGGGTCGTCTTGCCGGAGCCGGACTCGCCGAGCAGCATCAGGCACTCACCGGGCCACAGCTCCAGGTCGATGCCGTCGAGCACGGTCGCGCGCCCGTAGCTCTTCCCGGCCCCGGACACCTGCAGCAGCGGGGTACCGGCATCCGCGCCCGACGCGACGGTGTCCCGCTCGACGATCCGGTCGAGATCGGGCACCGCCGCGATCAGGCTCCGCGTGTACGGGTGCTCGGGTGTGGTGAGCACCTGGCGCACCGTCCCCGCCTCGACCACCTCGCCGGCCTGCATCACGGCCACCCGGTCCGCCAGCCCGGCGACGACGGCCAGGTCGTGGGTGATGTAGAGCGCCGCCGTCCGGGACCGGGTCACCAGATCGCGGACGGTGTCGAGCACCAGGTCCTGGGTGGTCACGTCGAGCCCGGTGGTCGGTTCGTCGAGCACGACGACGTCCGGCCGGTTCGCGAACGCGGCCGCGATCCCGACCCGCTGCTGCTGCCCGCCGGAGAGCTGGTGCGGGTAGCGGTGCAGGAACGACTCGTCGCAGTCCAGGCCGACGTCGGTCAGCACCTCCCGCACCCGCTCGTCGACGTCACCGTCGTAACCGTGCGCCACCAGCACCTCCGAGACCTGGGTGCCGATCCGCAGCAGCGGGTTCAGCGAGAGCGCCGGGTCCTGCGGCACGTAGCTCACCAACCGGCCGCGGACGCCGCGCAGCGTCGCCGCCGGCAGGGTGAGGAGGTCCTCGTGGGATTCCGTGTGCCCGTCGAAGCGGATGCTCCCACCGGTGTGGGCGAGCCCGGCCCGGAAGTGCCCGAGCGCGGCGAGCGCGGCGGTCGTCTTGCCCGAACCGGACTCGCCGACCAGGGCGAGGATCTCACCGGGTGCGACGGCGTAGTCGACACCGTGCAGCACCTCCCGGCCGCCGGTGGTCGCCACCCGCAGCCCGCTGCACTCGATCGTGCATCCCGTGCCGGCCTCGTTCGTGCTGCTCATGCCGGAGCCTCCCCGGTCGTGTCGGCCGACTCCTTCGCCAGCGCGTCGGTGATCATGTTCGTGCCGACGGTCAGCACCGCGATCGCGAGCACCGGCAGCAGCACCCCCCACGGTGTGACGATCAGCGCGATCCGGTTCTCGTTGATCTGCAGCCCCCAGTCCGCTGCCGGTGGCTGCACCCCGAGCCCGAGGAACGACAGCGAGGCCACGTAGCCGATCGAGTAGGTCAGGCGCAGACCCAGCTCGACCATCAACGGACCGGTGATGTTCGGCAGCACCTCGGTGGCGAGGATCCGCCGCCGCGGCACGCCGTACATCCGGGCGGCCAGCACGTAGTCCTGTCCGGCCACGGACAGCGTCGCCTGCCGGGCGACGCGGGCCACCCGGGGGATGTGCGTGATCCCGATGACCAGCACCAGCAGCCAGCCCGACGAACCGAGCACCGCCACCGCCAGCAACGCCAGCACCAGCTGCGGGAACGACAGCAGCACGTCGCCACCTCGCATGATCAGCGAGTCGAGCCTGCTGGTCCGGTCACCGGCCGAGTACCCGGCGAGCATCCCGGCGATCGCGCCGCCGACGATGCCGATCGCGGTCGCGGCCAGCGCGTAGAGCAGTACCGGGCCACCGCCGGCGAGGAACCGGGTCAGCACGTCGCGCCCGAGATCGTCGGTGCCGGCGACCCCGTCGGGCCGGAACGGGCGCCCGGCGAAGTCGTCCACGCCGTAACCGGTCAAGAGCGGTCCGAGCACCGGGCCGAGCAGCGCGACCGCCACGACGACGAGGGTCAGCACCGCCCCGATCCGGGCCTGGCGACGGCGGAACGTGCGCCGCAGCAGTCCTGCAGGGACAGCGGGGGCACTCATGCGCCACCTCCAGATGCGTGCCGGATCCGTGGATCGGCCAGGATCCCGGCCACGTCCGCGGCCAGGTTCACCAGCACGTAGAACGCGGCGATGATGAGCGTGATCGCCTGCACCACCTGGACGTCCCGGTTGGCGACGGCGTCGATCAGCGCCTGACCGACACCGGGGTAGCGGAACAGGAACTCGACGACGACGACACCGCCGGCCAGCCAGGCGAGCTGCAACGCGAGGACCTGGGCGACCGGCCCGATCGTGTGCGGGACGGCGTGCCGGACGAGCACGGTGCGCTCGGGCAGGCCCTTGAGCCGGGCCATCTCGACGAACCCGGCGTCCAGCGCCTCGGACAGCGTGGCCCTGGTCATCCGCACGACGTACGGGATGACCACCAGCGCGAGCGTGAGGACCGGCAGCACCAGCTGCTCGGGTCGCGCCCACACCGGCTCGCCGGGCCGCGCGATCGTCACCGACGGCAGGATCTGCAGGACCGATGTGGCGAACAGGATCACCAGCAGGACACCGATGACGAACTCGGGCAGCGCGGCCAGCACCAGGCTGGCACCGGACAGCGCCGAGTCGGTCCGGGTCCCGCGGCGGGTCGCCGCCCAGGTGCCCAGCGCCAGCGCCACCGGCGTGCTGATCAGTGCGGTGAGCACCAGCAGCAGCGCCGACGCGGCGATCCGGCCGCCGAGCAGTTCGGACACCGGGCCCTGGGTGGCGGCGGAGAAGCCGAGGTCGCCGGTGAGGACACCGCCGAGCCAGGACAGGTAGCGCTCCCAGGCGGGCCGGTCCAGGCCGAGCTGCTCGGTCAGCGCCGCCACCCGCTCCGGGGTGGCCTGCTGGCCGAGGATCGCCCGCGCCGGGTCACCGGGCAGCAGCAGCGTCGCGGCGAAGATCAGCAATGACACGACGAGCAGCACCAGCACGCTCACCAGCAGGCGTTTCATGATCATCGTCGTCAGCAGGCTCATGCGGCCACCCACGCCTTCCGGAACTCGTAACCCGACAGCGACAACCCGGTCCGGTTCGGGACGAGGCCGCCGACGTAGGTCTGGTGCGCGTCCACCCGGTCCGGGAAACCCCAGATGAGGTAACCGCCGCGGTCGAACTCGATCTGCTGGGCCTGCCGGACGAGCTGTGCCCGGATCCCGCCGTCGACCTCGGAGCGGGCCCGGCGGACGACGGCCTGGTACTCGGCGTCGTCCCAGTGGGTCTCGTTGAACGGGGCGTCGGGCATCGAGGACTGGGACGCCTGGGGGAGGTAGTTGCGGGTGTTCCAGAAGCTCTGGGCGAACTCCCACTGCAGGTACTGGTCGGAGAAGAAGGTGGAGGTGTCGACCCGGCGCAGCCCGATCTCGACGCCCGCCGCGCGGGCCTGTGTCGTGTACACCTGGGCGGCCTCGACGGTGCCCGCCTGGATCGGCGAGGTCACCAGCTCCAGCGACAGGTTCGGCCGCCCGGCAGCCGAGAGCAGTTCGCGTGCCCGCTCCAGCTCCTGTTCCCGCTGCGGGTCCAGGTAGTCCGGGTCGAACCGCGCGTACAGGTCGACCGCGGGGGCGCCCAGGCCGGACAGCACCTGGTTCACCATCTCCCCGCGCCCTGCGATCAACCGCAGCGCCTGCCGCACCCGGACGTCGTCGAAGGGCTCGACGTCGACCCGCATCGTGATCGGCAGCCACGCCCCGGTCTGCGAGGTGAGCAGCCGGATCTGGGAGTAGGACCCGACGACCTCGGTCAGCGACAGCGGCACCTGGTCGATCGCGTCGACCTGGCCGGAGAGCAGCGCGTTGATCCGCGCGTCGTCCTCCGAGAAGTTGATCAGTTCCAACCGGTCGACCCACGGTTGGTCCGGACGCCAGTAACCCTCGTGCCGACCGAAGGCACTCTGCTGGCCGGGGGTGAACGACTCGGCCCGGAACGCCCCGGTCCCGACCGGGCGGGCGAGATCGAAGTCGGCGGGCACGATCCCGCACGAGTACTCGGCCAGGTACTGGTCGAACACCGGCGACGGCTCGGTGAGCTCGAACCGGACCTGCCGGTCACCGGCCACGACGACGTCGTCCAGGATCCCGAACTGGGAGGCCCCGGACTTCGGGTCGTCCGGGTCGGTGATCCGGCGGAAGGTGGCGACGACGTCGTCCGGGGTGACCGGGCGGCCGTCGTGGAAGGTGATGCCGGCGCGGATCGTCGCGGTCCATGCGCGGGCCCCCGGTTCGGGTCGGACCATCTCGGCGACGGCGGGTTGCAGGGTGTACGCGTCGTCCCAGTGCAGCAGGGGTTCGTAGAGGCTCAGCGTGCGGGCGATGTCGGGGTTGGTGGCCGGGCTGTGCGGGTCGAGGGTGTCCGACGCGCCACCGCCGGTCACCCCCACCCGTAGGACCCCGCCGCGGCGGGGAGGCCCGGCGTCGCGGGCGGCGGCGGTGCCGCCGCAGCCGGCGAGCAGCACCACCGCCCCCAGGCCGGCCGCGCCGGCGAGCAGGCGGCGCCGGGAGATCGACGCCGCCGGCGTGCTGTTCCCCGCTGTCGTGCTGATCATGACTTCTCCTCCGGGAAGGCCCCGGGGTCCCGCCCCGGGGCCGCGGTCGCGGGCTCAGGTCGGGGGCCGGCGCACCACCGTCCCGTTCTCCGCGGCCCGCCCGCCGACCGGACGGATCGCCCGTCCGGCCTGTTCGGGGGCGGGCCGGCCCCCGTCGAGCGCGGCGAGCGCGTCGAGCCCGTCGGCGACGTCGGGCGGGAACGGCGTGGTCCCGTCCGCCCCGACGTGCAGGCACATCAGTTCCTCGGTGGCCGCGCGGCGGTCGGCGACGCGCAGTTCGTGCCAGAGCCACAACCGCTTGGCGTCCCGGCCGAGCACCCGGGTGTGCACGGTCAGCGGGGCACCCGGTCCGACCTCGGCCAGGTACCGGACGTGCGCCTCCACCGTGTACAACGAGCAGCCGGTGGCCGCCCGGTAACCGGCGTCCATCCCGGCCCGGTCCATCAGCGCGGTCGTCGCGTCGCCGAACACCAGCACGTAGTACGGCTCGGAGAGGTGCCCGTTGTAGTCGATCCACTCCGGACGCGCCGTGTCGGTGTGCACCAGTGGCCCCCCGGGCTGCAGCGGGTCAGCCACCGGTGCCCCCGCCGGTTCCGGCGGCCCGGGCCGCCTCGACCGCACGACGGACGGCGATGACCGCCCGGTCCCGCTCCGCCACCAGCTCGGCCATCGGCCGTCCCCCGGCGCTGACCTGTGCCCCGGCGACCATGTCGTCACGCAGCGCGGTGGTCAGCTCGGGGGCGTCGAGCCGCGTCCACGGAGCCTTCAGCGAAGGTCCGAAGTGGTCGAGCATGTGCGCCATGCCGCCCTCGCCGCCGGCCAGGTGGAAGGTCAGACAGGGGCCGTGCACCGGCCAGCGCAGACCCGGCCCGTCGGTGATCGAGCGGTCGATCTCCTCCGGGGTGGCCTCGCCCGCGGCCACCATGTGCAGCGCCTCGCGCCAGATCGCCTCCTGCAGCCGGTTGGCGATGAAGCCGGGAAGCTCCCGGTCCATCTCGATGACCGACTTGCCGATGTGCCGGTAGAACCGGGCCGCCCGGGTGGTCGCCCAGGGCTGTGTCGCGGTCCCGCCCACCACTTCGACCAGCGGGATCAGGTACGGCGGGTTGAACGGGTGCCCGACGACCAGGCACCCCGGATCGACGGCCTCGGTCGCCATGTCGGACATCGGGAACCCCGAGGTCGACGAGGCGACGACGACACCGGGCCCGGCGGCGTCGGCCAGCTCGGCCAGCAGGGTCCGCTTCAGGGCGAGGTCCTCCGGGGCGCTCTCCTGCACGAAGTCGGCGCCCGCGACCGCCTCGGCCGCGGTCGGGAACAGTTCCAGCGCGCGCGGGTCGGCGCCGTCGGCCAGGCCCAGCTCGGTCAGCGCGGGCCAGGCTGCGTCGATCGTGCGCCGCAACCGGGCCTGAGCGTCCGGTGCCGGGTCCCATGCGCGCACCCGCAGGCCGCGGGCCAGGAAGTACGCCGCCCAACCGCCGCCGATCACCCCGGCGCCGATGCAGGCGACGGTGCGGATCCCGGAGACGGGGGTCTCGGGTTCGTGCTCGCGCACCGGGGGCTCAGACACCGGCCCGCTCCGTCAGCCCCAGGATCTCGCGCGCCCGGCCCGGGGTCGCGACCCGTCCACCGAGGTTCTGCACGATCTCGACGGCCCGTTCGGTGAGCTGCTCGTTGGTGGCCTGCACACCACGGGCCAGGTAGAGGTTGTCCTCCAGCCCGACCCGGACGTGTCCGCCCTGCAGCATCGACTGCGCCACCCAGGGCAGCTGGTCGCGGCCGATCGCGAACGACGCGAAGTTCGAGCCGGGTGGCAGCAGGGCGACCATCGCGGCCAGCACGCCCGGGTCGGCTGGGGCGCCGTAGGGGATGCCCATGCACAACTGGAACAGCGGCGGGGCGTCGATCAGCCCCTCGGTGACCATCGTGGAGGCGAACCACAGCTGACCGGTGTCGAAGATCTCCAACTCGGGCTTCACACCGAGCTCCTGGATCCGCTTGGCACCGGTGCGCAACATGTCCGGCGTGGACACGTAGAGCTGGTTGCCCTCGCCGAAGTTCAGGGATCCGCAGTCGAGCGTGCAGATGTCCGGGAGCAGCTCCTCGACGTGCGGGAGCCGTTCCAGAGCGTTGACCAGGTCGGTGCCCTCGACCGGTCTCAACGGGTCCTCGGCGTCGATCACCAGGTCGCCGCCCATTCCTGCGGTCAGGTTCAGGACGACGTCGACACCGGAGTCCCGGATCCGGGTGACGGTCTCGCGGTAGAGGGCGACCGCGCGGGACGGGTCACCGGTCTCGGGGTCGCGCACGTGGATGTGCACGACGGCGGCGCCCGCGCGGGCGGCGGCGATCGCGTCGGCGGCGATCGCGGCCGGGGTGACCGGGACGTGCGGGCTGCGGCCCACCGTGTCTCCGGCCCCGGTCACCGCGCAGGTGATGATGACGTCACGGTTCATCCGTTCTCCATCCGGTCGTTCTCGGTCGACGGGTCTCCCGGCACCGCGAGCACGGCCCGGTCGATGAAGTCGTGGAGCACCGCGCGCATCTCGGCGGGCCCGGTCCCGGGGGTGCCCGCCATGACCTGGATCCCGAGACCGTCGATCAGCGCGGTGAGCTGGTGGGCCAGCAGTTCGGCCCGCCCGGTGACGAACACGCCGGCCGACGCCCCGTCCTGCAAGGTCATGAGCACGCTGCGGTACCAGCGGTCGTAGGAGTCCCAGTAGAGCTCGCGCCGTGCCGGGTCGATCGCGGACTCCGCCCACACCTGGATCCAGATCGACCATTCGCGGCGCAACAGCTCACCGTGGGGCAGCTGCAGGTCGATCAGCCGCAGTAGCCGCCGGTGCGGGTCGGCGATCTCACCCAGCTCCGCGACCTGCCGGTCGAACGCCAGCTTCACGTTGTGCCGCAGTGCCTCGTCCAGGAGCTGGGAGCGGGTGGGGAAGTGGTAGTGGATCGCGGCGGGACTGGTGCCGCAGGCGCGGGCGACGTCCGCGGTGCGGACCCGGTGATAGCCGTGGTCGGCGATCAGCTGCCAGGCCGCGTCCAGGATCCGGCGGCGGGTCCGGCGGGCGCGGTGGGTGGCCGGTCCGGCCGTCGTGGCGGCGGTGGGTGTGACCGCGGCGCCGCCGGGTACGGCGGTGTGCGTCCGGGCATCGTCGCGGCCGTGCAGCAGGCGGTTGACGGTCTCCCCGGTGACGTCGGCTATCGCGACGAGTTCGGCGGCGGCGAACCGGCGGCGGCCGGCCAGCGCCTTGGACAGCTTGGTCTCCTCCAGCCCGATCGCGGCGGCGAAGCGCCGCTGGGTCCAGCCCTCCCGCTCGAGCAGATCGCGCACCCGGGAGGCGACGGCGGCGTCTCCTGTGGTCGCGGGACGGGAGGTCATGACGGGGCACCGTAATGCCCGACTTGCGCTAATCGCAACGTTGTCGTGCCGTCGGCGCTGTTCCGTGCAGGTACGGCACTGGTATCCGGTGCGTCGTTCAGGTCGGTGCGGTGGACGGGACGGCCGGGCGCCCGGTCCCGGGTAGGGTCGCCCGTCGGTACGGAGTCGACCCGGGGGAGAGGGCCATGCGCTCGCTGGACGAGGCCGCGATCTGGAACGAAGGAGTGCCGGGGGTGGACGTCCCCGGTTACGACCGGACCGGCATCCGGACCGGCATCGTGCACATCGGCGTCGGCGGTTTCCACCGCGCGCACCTGGCGATGTACGTCGACTCGCTGCTGATCGCCGGGGAGGCCCGGGACTGGGGGATCTGCGGCGTCGGCGTGCTGCCCGGCGACTCCCGCATGCGCGACGTGCTGCGCGCCCAGAACGGGCTGTACACGCTGGTGCGCAAGGAACCCGACGGCTCGCTCGCCCCACGCGTCGTCGGTTCGCTTCTCGACTACCTGTTCGCCCCCGACGACCCGGAGGCGGTGATCGAGCGGATCGCGCACGCCGACACCAGGATCGTCTCCCTGACGATCACCGAGGGCGGCTACGCGATCGACCAGAAGACCGGCGGTTTCGATCCCGAGTTCCCCGGCGTGGGCGATCCGGCCAGCGCGTTCGGCCTGGTCGTGGAGGCGCTCGCCCGGCGCCGGGAGCGCGGCACCGGGCCCCTGACGATCATGAGCTGCGACAACATGCAGGGCAACGGCGACGCCGCCCGCCGGGTGTTCACCGGGGTCGCCCAGCTGCGTGACCCCGCGCTGGGGGCCTGGGTCGCCGACCAGGTCACCTTCCCGAACTCGATGGTCGACCGGATCACCCCGGCGACGGCCGACTCCGACCGCGAAGCGCTCGCCGAGCGGTTCGGCCTGCGCGACGGCTGGCCGGTGGTCTGCGAACCGTTCACCCAGTGGGTGCTGGAGGACGACTTCGCCGCGGGCCGCCCCGACTTCGAGCGGGTCGGCGTGCAGGTCGTCGACGACGTGGTGCCCTACGAGTTCATGAAGCTGCGCCTGCTCAACGCCACCCACCAGGCGCTGGGCTACCTCGGCTACCTCGCCGGGTACCGCTACGTGCACGAGGTCGCGCAGGACCCGGTGTTCGCGGCGTTCCTGCGCGGCTACATGGACGACGAGGCCACTCCGACCCTGCGCCCGGTGCCCGGGATCGACCTCGACGGGTACAAGGACACGCTGATCGAGCGGTTCGCCAACGCCGGCGTGGCCGACACCCTGCTCCGTATCAACTACGGCAGCTCGGACCGGATCTCGATCTTCCTGCTGCCGGTGGTGCGCGAGCAGCTCGCCGCGGGCGGGCCGGTGGACCGGGCGGCCGCCGTCGTCGCCGGATGGTGCCGCTACGCCGAGGGGACCGACGAGCAGGGCACCCCGATCGAGCAGCAGGACCGGCTCGCCGCGGAGCTGACCGTGCTCGCGCAGCGCGAGCGGACCGAGCCGCTCACGTTCCTGCGCTACACCCCGGTGTTCGGCGACCTCGCCGAGGACGAGCGGTTCGCCGGTGCGTTCCGCGGCGCGCTGGAGTCGCTCTACACCCGGGGTGCGGCCGCCACCGTCGCCGATCTGGCCTGAACCCGGCCGGCGACCGGGGGGAGATCCCCTCCGCTCAGCCGCGGGCGAGCAGCGCCGCCCCGATGATCCCGGCCTCGTTGCGCAGCTTCGCCGGGACCATCGGGGTCCGCGTCGACACGTGGGGCGACCACTTGTCGAACTTCTTGCTGACCCCGCCGCCCACGACGATCAGGTCCGGCCAGAGCAGGTTCTCGACGTGGCGGAAGTACCGGGTGAGCCGCCCGCCCCACTCCTTCCAGCTCAGGCCCTCGCGCTCGCGGGCCGAATCGGCGGCTCGGGTCTCCGCGTCGTGCCCGTCCAGCTCGACGTGGCCGAGCTCGGTGTTCGGCACGAGGTGGCCGTGCGAGATCAACGCCGTCCCGATCCCGGTACCGAGCGTCGCGAGCAGGACGACGCCGGAGGCGGCCCCGGCGGCGCCGAACTCGACCTCCGCGACCCCGGCCGCATCGGCGTCGTTGACCACCGTGGCGTCCCGGCCGGTCACGGTGCGCAGCACCGACGCGGCGTCGCAGTCGACCCAGGAGGCGTCGACGTTGGCGGCGGTCCGGGTGATCCCGTGCTGGACGACCGCGGGAAAGGTGCAGCCGAACGAACCCGTCCAGCCGAAGCTGTCGAGGATCTCGGCGACCGCCCCGGCGACCGCCTCCGGGGTGGAAGGCTGCGGGGTCGGGATCCGGACCCGCTCGCCGACGAGCTTCCCGGTCGCCAGGTCGACCGGCGCCCCCTTGACGCCGGAACCGCCGATGTCGACACCGAAACCGTGTTCGTGCGTGCTGCTCACGTCGGTGATCCTTCCTCAGCCCGCCAGTGCGGCGGACACCACGTCGCGCGCCTGCGCCTGGATCGCCGCCAGGTGGTCGGGGCCGCGGAAGCTCTCGGCGTAGACCTTGTAGACGTCCTCGGTGCCCGACGGGCGGGCGGCGAACCAGCCGGACCCGGTGACGACCTTGAGCCCGCCGATCGGCGCGTCGTTGCCCGGGGCCCGGGTGAGCTTCGCGGTGATCGGGTCACCGGCCAGTTCGGTGGCGGTGACCGCGTCGGCGTCGAGCCTGCCCAGCGCCGCCTTCTGCTCGCGGGTACAGGCCACGTCGGTCCGGGCGTAGGCCGGCTCGCCGAAGCGCGCGGTGAGCTCACGGTAGTGCTCGCTGGGTGTGCGCCCGGTGGTCGCGGTGATCTCGGCGGCGAGCAGCGCGAGCAGCAGGCCGTCCTTGTCGGTGGTCCACGGCGAGCCGTCCCGGCGCAGGAACGACGCGCCGGCGCTCTCCTCGCCGCCGAACCCGATCTCCCCGGATCGCAGGCCGGGCACGAACCACTTGAACCCGACCGGCACCTCGACCAGCGGCCTGCCCAGGTCGGCGGCCACCCGGTCGATCATCGACGAGCTGACGGCGGTCTTGCCGACCCCGGCGGCCGCGGGCCAGCCGGGGCGGTGCGCGTAGAGGTAGCCGATCGCGACGGCGAGGAAGTGGTTGGGGTTCATCAGGCCGCCGTCGGCGGTGACGATGCCGTGCCGGTCCGCGTCGGCGTCGTTCCCGGTGGCGATGCGGAACGGGGCGTCGGCGGGCCGCGCGCCGGCACCGCCGGGCGCCATGCGTGTGATCAGCGACGCCATCGCGTAGGGCGACGAGCAGTCCATCCGGATCTTGCCGTCCCAGTCCAGCGTCATGAACCCGAACGCCGGGTCGACGGTCGGGTTGACCACGGTCAGGTCGAGCCCGTACCGCTCGGCGATGGCGCCCCAGTAGTCGACCGAGGCGCCGCCGAGCGGGTCCGCGCCGATCCGGACGCCCGCGTCGCGGATCGCGTCCATGTCGAGGACCTGGTCGAGCTGGGCGACGTACTCGCCCAGGAAGTCGTAGCGGCCGGGGTCGATCGTCGTGGAGCGCCGGACGCCGGCGAGGCCGGCCTCGAGCAGTTCGTTGGCCCGGTTCGCGATCCAGGTGGTGGCCTCGGTGCCGGCCGGGCCGCCGTCCGGCGGGTTGTACTTGAAGCCGCCGTCGGCGGGCGGGTTGTGCGACGGGGTGACGACGACACCGTCGGCGAGCCGACCCGATCCGGCACTGTCGGCGAGCCGACCCGATCCGGCACCGTTGGCGAGCCGACCCGATCCGGCGCTACCTGCCCGCCCGCCTTCTCCCGTGTTCGCGACCAGGATCGCGTGCGAGATCGCCGGGGTGGGGGTGAGGCCTCCCCGGGAGTCGACCACCAGCGTCACGTCGTTCGCGGTGAACACCTCGGCCGCGGTGCGCCAGGCCGGTTCGGACAGTGCGTGTGAGTCGCGCCCCAGGAACAGCGGTCCGTCGATGCCCTGAGCGGCGCGGTACTCGACGATCGCTTGGCTGGTGGCGGCGATGTGGTCGTCGTTGAAGGTGGCCGTGAACGCCGACCCCCGGTGCCCGGAGGTGCCGAACGCGACCCGCTGGACGTCGACCTTCGGGTCCGGGTGGACGTCCCGGTACGCCGCGAGCAGCGCGGGCACGTCCACCAGGTCCTCGGGGCGGGCCGGGGTTCCGGCGCGCTCGTGCACGGTCATGGAGTCCTGTCCTTCCGGAGATCGGTCGTCGTTCACCCTGCCGCATGGGCAGGGGTGTCGGCAGCACCTACGCTGCCGTACGTGCGGATCGCCTCACTGTTGCCGGCCGGTACCGAGATCGCCGGGCGGCTGGGGCTGGCCGACCGGCTGGTCGGGGTGACCTTCGAGTGCGACCATCCGGCGGGGGTTCGGGACCGGGTTGCGGTGGTGGTCGACACGGCTCTGCCCGCGGCCGGGACGCCGGCGGAGATCGATGCGGTGGTCCGGGAGCGGGCGGCGGCCGGGCTGCCGCTCTACGACCTGGACCGGGCGGCGCTGGCCGCCGCCGATCCCGACCTGATCCTCACCCAGGATCTGTGCGCGGTGTGTGCGCTGCCGGGATCCACGGTGGCGCAGGCGCAGGAGTCGATCGGGACGGACGCGCAGGTGCTGTCGCTCGACCCGCACCGGCTGCCCGACGTCCTGGACGTGATCACCGCGGTCGGTACGGCGGCGCAGGTCCCGGAGGCGGCGGTCGCTCTCGTCGGAGAGCTCACCGGGCGGCTGGACGGCGTCGCTGCCGCGGTGTGCGGACGGCCGCGGCCCCGGGTGCTGGTGCTGGAGTGGACGGAGCCACCGTTCCTGCCCGGGCACTGGGTCCCGGACCTGGTGACGGCGGCGGGCGGGTCCGCGGTCGGCGCGGTTCCGGGTGGCCGCAGCGTCGCGGCCGGGTGGGACACGTTGCCCGGCCCGTTCGACGTCGTGCTGGTCGCACCGTGCGGTTTCGGGCTGACCGGCGAGCAGGGAGCACTCGCGCAGGCCCGCGCGGTGCTGGACCGGCTCCCGGCGCAGATCCCGGTGTACGCCCTGGACTCGGCGTCCTATGTGGTGCGGGCCGGGCCGCGGTTGGTGGACGGGGTCGAGGCGATCGCCTCGGTGCTGCATCCGGGGGCGGTGCCGGAGCCGCCGCCGGGCCGGATCGAACGGGTGCGCTGACCGGGCGCTCCGGCGCGGGGGCGCTCCGCCCGGGCCCGACCGCGCGTCGTCACCCCGGTGGGTGCTCCGGCTCCGCCTGGTCACCGCCACGACCGCCCGAACCGAGCCACTGACCGGTGAGCCGGGCGATCCACGGCGCGACGAGCAGCATCAGCACCACGCGCAGCACCTGGACGGCGACCACCGACGTCACGTCGACCCCGGACGAGATCGCGGTGGCCAGTACCGCGTACACCCCGCCGGGGGTCGTCGCGAGGTAGCCCTCCAGCGGGGTCATGCCGGTGAAGTACGACAGGACCAGGCCGAGCCCCGCGCACAGCGCGACGACGGCCAGGATGAGCACGGTGGCGAGCGGGAGCACCCGTGCGACGGTGGCGAGGGCCCGGCGGGTGAACCGCAGACCGGCCTGCCAGCCGATGAGCGCGTAGGCGAGGTCGACGACGGGCAGCGGGACCGAGGCGCCGAACGAGAATCCGCTGAGGGTGATCGCCAGCGCGATCACCATCGGACCGAGCAGTGCCCCGGCCGGTACACGGGCGAGCCGGGCGAGCGGGATACCGGCGGCTGCGCACACGGCCAGCACCGCGAACCCGGCCCACGACGCAGCGGGTGCGGCGGGATCCGGCACGGCGCCGGGCGCGTCGTGCTGCGCGCCGTAGAGCACGACGGCGACCACCGGCATCATCGCCGTCACCAGGCCGACACGCAGGTACTGGATGACCGCGACCATCCGTTCGTCGCCACCTAGCTCGCGGCTGATCGCGACGAGCCCGGACGCGCCGCCCGCGGTCTGCGCGAGCATCCCGGTGAGTGGTGTGACGCCGGACTGCAGGCCCATGAGCAGGCCGGCGGCCATGCTCACCAGTAGCGTCCCCAGGCTGATGAGCAGGACGGGGAGCCAGTTCGACGCGATCGCGGCCAGCGTGTCGGGCTGGGCGAGCAACCCGATGACGACGCCGATCACGGCCTGCGCACCGACGCTGAGCGGGCGCCCGACCCGGCTCGGACCGAGCCCGCACAGGGCCAGCACGGTGGCGACCAACAGCCCGGCGAACAGTGCGGGGGAGGGCACACCGAGGGCGGCCAGGCCGGCGGTGCCGAGCACGGTGAGGACGGCGAGCAGGAGCCATCGCCACCAGGAAGTGTTCCGCGGGCGCCGGAATGCCGTCACCGTGTGATCACGGGCCGAGCGTATGCGGGACCGTGCCGAGCCCGCCCCGCGCGCAACGGTGACCCGGAACACGATCGTTGTTCGAGCGAACGATCTGGTCGTGCGGCGGACCGCACCGGCACCGCCGAGCGCGGGAGGGCCGGCGGCACAGCCCGCGACTCAGCCCGGATCGATCCGGAACACGGGGCAGATGCCGGCGAGGGCTGCCAGCGCCTCGGACGTCGGTGCAGCCGCGATGCCGCTCTCCACCATGATCTCGACCCCCTCCGGGGTCACCTCCGGCCACGCTGCGAGCACCGGGCGTGCCTCCTCGACCGGGAGCTCGGTCAGGAGGACGGTCTCGGTGGTCGCTGGTACGCCACTGCTCAGTATCGCCTGCCCGGCCGCGGCGCGGACGTTCGCGATCCAGTCGGCGGCCGGGAAGCCGCCGACGACGAACCGGGCACCGTCCCGCTCGTGGACCGTGAGCGGGATGGCCCGGGGGCGGCCGCTGCGCCGGCCCGGCACGGTGAGCACCGGCAGTTCGAACGGCAGCTCTCCGGCCTCGCGCCGGGCCAGGAGCTGATCATTCATCCCCTTCAGCTCGTGCGGCGCACGGATCTGGGAACGGGGGTCGGGCGTGCCGGTCATGGCATCTCCACAGGTCGGTGCCGGTTCGATGATGGGGCGGTACGCCTCGGTACTATTTCAGTACGACGTACGGAGTCCAGTGTGCCATCGACTCGGGGCCGACGCCTCCGCGACCGGGGGCTCGTGCCCGCGGCCCGGTGGTCCCGAGACCGAGACCCGACCTGTCGGGTGCGGTCAGAAGGGTGCCGGGTCGTCGCCCGCATCGTCCGAGTCGTACGAGGTGGTGTCCGAGCCGGCGAGGGTCCTCACCGGGCGGGGCGGGACGCACCGGTCGCGTCGCGCGGATGCCACGGCGGCCGGCGCCGGTGACGAGACGGTGCCCGGCCTTGGGGATGCATCCGGAGGCGCGTCGCCGGTGAGGTCTCGGTAGTCGCGGGGATGCGACGTGCTGGTCCAGCCGTGAGGGCTGATCCATTCGATGGTGCCGTCGGGGTGGGCCAGAACCTGCCAGCCAGGTCGATCCTTCAGGGTGTGGCAGCCGCGACAGTAACCGTGCAGGTTGTCCTCGCTGGTCTGACCGCCTCGTGCCCAGGGGATGTGGTGGTCGAGGTCCCGCACGGGGTGATCACAGGCCGGGCCACGGCAGCGCCCGTCGCGGGCTCGGACGTGGTCGGCCATGGCAGCGGGCGGTGAGTACATGGTGCGCCCCACGTTCCGGATCCGGCCGGTCGCGGGGTGGGTGATGAGTTGCTGCCAGACCCCACCGGCAGCGAGTGCGCGGGCGGTGGTGGCGGGGATGGGGCCGTGCCCCGTGAGTTCGGCGGGGCGCTCGCTGGTGCCGATGAGGGTGTCGAGGGAGACCACGACCTGGACGAGTGGTTTGCGGCCGAGCGCATCGCTCGGGTCGGGCTTCTGGGCCAGCGCTCGGGCGACCGCTTCGGCGAGCACGTGATGCGGGACCCGGGCCGGACCGGCGGGCTGGTCGGCGGGTTCGCGGGCACCGCACCGGGACGCGCTGTGGTGGCCGGTGGGGTCGGTGTTGGTCGGGCCGGGTGGCCCGGTGGTGCCCGGACCGGGTTGCTCGGTGCCGGGTCGGGCGGTGGCCGCCGGCGGCCTGGTCACCGGGACCGCGGCCGGGGCCACGGGCACCGGGGTGGCGGCGAGGAGGCTCTCCACGGCCGTGTGCACCTGGCCGAGGTCGGTGACGGAAAGGGTGCCTTGCAGGAGCTGATGAGCCAGGTCGACGCGGCGTTGCTCAAGGGTGCGCGGGTCCTCGGCGCCGAGCGAGCGGGCGAGGCGGTCGAGTGATCTCCAGGACGCCTGGGCGTCGGGGGCGGAACCGGTGAGCCAGAGGGTGGCCATGCCGTCATCTCCGTGGGAGAGCCCGATCCTGCGGTCGTCCAGGCTGCGCAGGTGGCGGCGGCGCGCTCCGTCCGGATCGACCGTGGCCACGGCGCGGCGGAGGCGGTCGTAGATCTGACGGCGGGTGGCCCCGGCGGCATTCGCGAGCACGATGGCCTCGACCTGGCGAGCCTGCTCGTCGTCGAGGACGTCGGTGGCACGCAGCACGGTGTCGACCTTGCACCGGTCGAGCCGCCCGGACTGCAGGGCGTCGAGCGTCGCGGGCAGGACGTGCGCGAGGCGCTGGGCGTCGGCGATGATCCCGCGGGCCCGTTCGCGGCTGACGGCCAGGACGAGGCCGAGCTCGTCGGGCAGCCACTGCTGCACCGGAGTCGCGGCGGCGGCACCGGGGCGGACGGCCTCGCCGGACCGGGGATGGCGGTCGGCGTAGAGAGCGATCACGCGGTGTTCGAGCGCGGCGAGCCAGTTGCGATGGCGTGCGGTGGCCGCGACGACCTCGAGCAGTTGGGTGTCGGTGAGCTGGTTCGCGAGGGCGGTGGCGTACTCGATGTCGAGGGCGAGGCGGGCGCCGGGCGGGGAGTCGGGATCGATCACCGGGGTGCCGGGTGCTGGCGGGTGGAGGACGTGGGGCGCCTCCTCGTCCTCCATCTCCGGGTCGATCTCGGGGGGCTCCCGCTCGGCCCAGTGCGGACGGGCGAGCACCAGGTCTGTCAGGTCCGCCTCATCCACCACCGGATCGAACATGCATTCGACCTTAGCGCCGACGGGGTCGCCGTCGCGAGCCACCGACCATGATCGTTTGCAATGGTGAACAGGCTCTGCGCTGCGCCGCGTGCCGCGCACGGCCTGACGGTGCGGGGTGGGCCCGGCCGGAGCCGGCCACGGGGGCCGTGCCCGCGACCAGTGGGCACGGTGTGTTGCTGCCCGGCAGCGGGAGGGCGGTTCCGGGCCTCTCACGTCCGTCGGCGCGGGGAGTCAGGGAGAGCCGGGAAGGCGCCGAGGCGGGGAAGCGGGGAGGCCGGGGGCCCCCCATCGGGGCCACGCACGGTGATCACCCACCCGGGTGTGACGGGCCCGGTGGTGACACCGCCCGGGAGCGGACCGTGCGGCTACTGCTGCCGAGCGTCGTCGACGGCCTCGGCGGCCCGCTCCACCGCGGCCGCGGTGCGCCGGATTGCGCAGCGAACCGCCCAAGTCCGAGCCCTCGTCGAGCGGCACCAACCCGGCCGCCAGCGCGC
>NZ_JBFAON010000001.1:421026-428043 GCF_040659795.1 Pseudonocardia sp. NPDC049635 | reverse complement strand
GGAACAGTGCGCGATCTGCCCGCTGAGAAGGCGACTGTCGCCGCCGGGGCAGCCGCCCTACGGCACGCCGCGATCCAGGACCGCTCCCCAGGCCCGCCGGGCCGCCTCGTCGGCCGCTCGTTCCGCGGATCGTGCCGCTCGATCAGCGGCCGCGGCCGCGCTGCGCGCACGATCGAGCTCCGCCCGCAGCTCGTCGACGCGGCGATGCGCGTCAGCACGCCGTTCCACCGCTGCGGCGGCCCGTTCTCGGGTGTCGTCGCGTTCCCGGGCCGCGTCGTGCGCGGCGAGCCGCGCACGCTCGAGATGTTCCTCGGCATCGGCGAGCGCCTTCTCCTGCCGAGCCCGCTCCCGCTCCCGCGACCTTTCGCGCGACCGTGCCGTGTCCCGCTCACGCTCCCGGTGTTGCACCGTGCTGCGCTTGCGGGACAGCTGATCTGACCGCGTCCGGGCCGGGGGCGGCGGCTGGGACGCTGCCGGGGCACCGGGGGTCTCCTGCTCCGGTTCGGACGAGGCGGCCAGCGGCCCGAAACCGCTGTGCCGTTCGACGCGCACCACCCGTCCGGAGCGGACCCGTGCAGCGAGTCCGTCGTCGGCGAGCGCCGATTCCAGCACCACCCGCACCGCACGCTCCAGCGCGGGTTCGATCCGGCGTCCGGCGGCCCGGCCCAGCTGCGCCGCCCGTCGGGAGAGCGAGCCGAGCAGCTTGCTGCGCTGCGCGGACACCCGGCGCAGGGCGGCTCCGTCCAACGACTGCTGAGCCGCCGCGAGCGGACCGGCGAGGTCGAGCAGGCCGGCCACCTCGTCCGGGGCCTCGGCGGCGAGCAGGTTGGTCAGCCAGGCCGCCCGGGTCGGCCGCTTGAACGCGGCGATCTCCCTGGCGGCCGCACGATCCCCGGCGGCCCGCGCCTCGGCGACGAGCTCGTCCCGCGCGGCCACGAAGTCCTCGGGCGGGACCCGGTACAACCGGGCGGCCGCGGCGGACACCGCAGGCGCCGAACCGGAGCCGCCGGTGTCACCCCCGGCGGGTGCGGGCGACCCCGGGCCGCGGGCCGGCGGGCCGCCGCGACCCGCCGGCGAATCCGGGCCCACCGGTCGGCCGCCGGTCAGCTCAGGTTGGCGTGCGTGCCGACGAGCACCGCCCGGGCCAGGGTGTGGCCGAACAGGTTGAACCCGAGGAACGCCGGGGTCGCGGTGTCCGGGACGTCCAGCGACGGCACGTCGACCGCGTGCACCACGAAGTAGTAGCGGTGCGGTCCGTGCCCGGGCGGCGGCGCGGCGCCCAGGTACCGGGCCAGGCTCGCGTCGTTCTTCAGCTGCACCGCGCCCTCGGGCAGCCCGGAACCGCTGTCGTCACCCGCGCCCGAGGGCAGCGAAGTCACCGACGCCGGGATGTTGAACACCGCCCAGTGCCAGAACCCGGAGCCGGTCGGCGCGTCCGGGTCGAAGCAGGTGACCGCGTAGGACTGCGTGCCGTCGGGTGCGCCCGACCAGGACAGCTGCGGCGAGACGTCCTCCCCGCCGGCGCCGAAGATGCCGGACAGCTGCGGGGTGGCGAGTGCGGCACCGTCGTTGAGGTCGGTACTGGACAGCTCGAACGACGGGACCGGGGGCAGTTCGTCGTAGGGGTTGCGGGGCACGTGTTCCTCCTCCTCGTCTCGGGTGGATGTCCGCCGCATCCTGGCACGGCGCGCCGCCGCCCGTCCTGCCGGACGGCGATGAAGTCTGTCCGCTGTGCAGATGCTGCTGGTGCTCGTCGGACTGATGGTGGCGACGGTCGTGCTGGTCGGGGTGGGCGAGCGGCTGCGGCTGCCGTGGCCGGCGCTGATGGTGGTGCTCGGTGCCGGTGTCGCGGTCACGCCCGGACTGCCGGACGGGTTCCGGGTCGATCCCGACCTGATCCTGCCGCTGTTCCTGCCGCCGCTGCTGTTCGCGACCGCGCAGCGCACCTCGTGGGCCCTGTTCCGTGCCCGGTGGCGGACGATCGCGCTGCTCGCCGTCGGTCTGGTGCTGGTCACCGCCACCGCGGTCGCGGGCACCGCCTGGCTGCTGGTTCCCGGGATCGCGTTCACCGCCGCGGTCGCGCTCGGAGCCATGGTGGCGCCGCCGGACCCGGTGGCCGTCGAGGCCGTCGCCGGGCAGGTCCGGATCCCGCGTCGGCTGCTGTCGGTCCTGCAGAGCGAGGGCCTGTTCAACGACGCCACCGCGCTGGTGATCTTCCAGGCGGCGGTGCTCGCGACGGTCGCCGGTGACGAGCTCAGCCCGCTCGGGCTCGGTGTCCGGTTCGTGGCGGGTGCGGCGGGCGCCGTCCTCGTCGGGCTGGCGGTGGCCTGGCTGGCACGCCGGGTGCTCGGCCGGTTGACCGACGCCGTCGGACGCAGCGCGCTCACCGTGGTCCTGCCGTTCGCGACCTACCTGGCCGCCGAGGAGATCCACGCATCAGGAGTGATCGCCGTCGTCGTGCTCGCCCTGCAGCTGCGTGCCGGTGCGGACGCCGACGAGGCGGCCGAACGGCTCACCCAGGCGTCGCTGTGGAACGTGGTGGAGCTGCTGGTCACCGGGCTCGCCTTCGGCCTGATCGGGCTGGACCTGCGCCAGGTGGTGACCGACGCGGGCGACGACCTGCCCCGGATGCTCGGGCACGCCGCACTGGTCTGCCTGGTGGTGATCGCCGTGCGGGCGCTGTGGATGGTCGCCGCCTGGCGGATCCTGCGCCGCAGCTCCGGTGCAGCAGCCACCGGCGCGGCACCGGTCACCGGGCGGGAGGCGGTGCTGCTGTCCTGGTGCGGCATGCGTGGGCTCGCGACGCTGGCGCTCGCGCTGTCCCTGCCGGTCAGCACGGCCTCGGGCGAGCCGTTCCCGGCCCGCACCGAGCTCGTGCTGATCGCGGTGTCGGTGCTGCTGGTGACGCTGCTGGTGCCCGGTTTCACGCTGCCGGCGCTGGTGCGCGCACTCGCCGTCGACGACGAGGCCGACGCCGAGGAACGCGCCGAACGCGAGATCGTCCGGCGGGCCCGGCGGGCCGCGGTCGTGACGCTCGAGCAGCGGGTCCGCGAGCTGCCCGACGAGGTCGGCACCGTGTTGCGGGAGCGGATGGACCGGTTGCAGGCGGTGCTGGCGGGGGAGACGTCGTCGGAGGAGGAGCGGCAGCGGATCGCGGCACTGCAGGCCGTGCGCGGCGAGGTCGCGCAGGCCCAGGCCGCGGCCCTGGCCGCGGCCCGGGCCGAGGTGCTCACCGCCCGCCGCGAACCCGGGGTCGACCCGCACGCGGCCGACCGGGTCCTGCGCCGGCTCGATCTGCGCACGGTGCTGCTGGACTGAGATCCGGCGCTCAGGTGATCGTGAGCCCGCCGTCGACCGCCCAGGTCTGGCCGGTGACGTAACCGCCCGCGTCGGACGCCAGGAAGATCACCGCCGCGGTCAGCTCCTCCGGGTCGCCCTTGCGTCCCATCGGGATCCGCTCGGCCATCTTCTCCAGGTAACCGGGCCGGTACTGCTCGGTCATCTCGGAGGCGAAGAATCCGGGGGCGATCGCGTTGACCCGGATGCCCTTGCGGCCCGACCACTGCTGGGCCAGGTCCCGGGTCAGCCCGATGATCGCCGCCTTGGACGCCGAGTAGGCGGCCTGGGGCAGCTCCGCCGTGGTGAGGCCCAGGATGCTGGAGATGTTGACGATGCTCGAACCCGGCCCCATGTGTGCGGCGCAGGCCTGTGCCATCCAGTAGCTGCCGTTGAGATTGATATCGATGACCTGGGTGAACTGCTCCGGGGTCTCCTTCAGCGCCGGCACGGCGGTGCCGATTCCGGCGTTGTTCACCAGCACGTCGAGCCGGCCGAACTCGCCGACGGCGGCCTGCGCCAGTGCCCGGCAGTCCTCGGGCCGTGCCACGTCGGTGGCGACGGCGACGGCCCGGCGCCCCGCGTTCTCCACCAGCTTCACGGTGTCGGCCAACCGGTCCGTGCGCCGGGCACCGAGGACCAGGTCGGCTCCTGCCTCGGCGAGGCCGCGGGCGAAGGCCACGCCCAGCCCGGAGGAGGCACCGGTGACGACGGCGACCTTGCCGTCCAGTCGAAATCGTTCGATCACGCTCACGGGCCGACCCTAACCGGGACGGCCCCGCGCGGCGATCAGGAACCGAGGACGGCCTGCAGCTCGGGGACCAGCCGGTCCAGCGCGAACGGAGCGGACAGCACACTGTTGTAGGTCATCGCACCGCGGGTGTCGGTGTCCGGGACGATCATCCGGCCCTGTGCGACGACCGGGACCTGCGCCAGCACCGGGTCCCCGGCGACCTGCTCGGCGGCGGCGCCCCCGTCGGCGAGCATCACGAGCGCGTCGCCGTCGAGCAGGCCGGCCTGCTCGGCGGAGAGCTCGACGTAGAAGCTCTCCCCGTCGTCCAGCTCGTCGATCCGCGGGGGTTGCGCGAGTCCGAGCCCGATCATGAACTGGCCGCGGTTGTCGGCGGTGGTGAAGGCGCCGTACTTCCCGTCGAACGGCAGCACGGTCGCGGCGGTTCGGCCCTCGAACTGCGGGTTCGCGGCGATGGCGTCGGAGAACGCCGCGTCGGCCTGCCGGATCAGCTCCTCGCCGCGGTCGGTCTCGCCGAGCACGGCCGCGACGATCCGGGTGTGCTCGTCGCGCGGGACGCCGTAGGCGATCGTCCCGGCGGGGCGCGCCACGACCGGCGCGATCGACGAGAGCTGGTCGTACATCTGCTGCTCGATGCCGGCGCTGACGGCGAGGATCACGTCCGGGGCGAGGCCGGCGATCTGCTCCAGGTTCGGCTCGCCGGTCAGTACCACCGGCGGCTCTCCCTGGACCAGGTCACGGGCCCACGGACCGAGCCCGCCGGTGTCCTCGTAGAAGGTGTAGGAGGCCAGCGCGACCGGGGTCACGCCGAGCGCGAGCAGCGGGTCGGCATCGGTCACGCCGAGCGCGACCACCCGGGTCGGGCGTTGCGGGATCTCGGTGGTCCCGAACACGTGCTCGACGGTCGCCGGGAACGTGCCACCGGACTCGTCGGCCGGGCCGGCGGCGTCATCGGGTGCCGAGGAGCAGCCGACGACCAGCGCGAGCAGGGCCGGAAGTACAAGTAACTTTCGAATCACGGGCCGAGGTTAGTGCAGGCTCGCCTGAACTGAGCTCGCGCCCGCGTCGAGCGCCTCGTTGCTCCCCGACGCGGGCGCGCCGGAATCAGCCGCGGGGGCGGCGCTTGCGGGCCACGACGGCCCGGTAGAGCAGCGGATCGCGGGAGGTCGCGAGCCGGTGGCGGTAGACGGTCGAGCCGAGCTGCTCGAGCTCGCCGGACTCGAGCAGCGAGCCGATGAGACCGGCGAAGCCGGTGGTGTCGCCGTCAGTGAGGAAGTCGTCACGGATCGTGATCGCGACGAATCCGTCCACCGCGACCATGTCGAAGGCGGCCCGGAACGCGGCGGGCGGGATGTCACCGAAGCCGAGCGCCGCGACGCAGGTCAGCGCGTCGAACCCGCCGGAGGCGATGGACTCGATCTGCTCCTCGTCGAGCGCGGTGAGGTCCACCACGTGGTAGTCGTCGTAGACGCCGGGACGGTCCCGCTCGGCGGCGTCGCGCGCCTCCGGGATGATGTCGACCCCGACGACCTTGCCGACGCCCCGGGCACGCAGTTCCTCGGCGACGATGCCGTTGCCGGCGCCGACGTCGAGGACCCGCAGGCTCGAGGGATCGACCTGCTGCGCCCGCAGTTGCTCGACGAGCAGGTCGCACACCACCGGCGGCGACTGACACTGCAGGATGTCGTAGAACAGCTTCTCGTACAGTCCGGGGATCCGGTACAGGGCGTCGTAGTCGTGGAAGCGGTACTCCTGCCATCCCTCGCCGGTGTCGATGACGCAGAACTCGACGTCCTGCTCGTGGGTCTCAGTGGGTTCCGGCAGGGCCAGCCGGTAGGTGAGTTCGGAACGCTCGACGGCCATAGAAGCACCTTCCTGGTCGGGAACGGGCTCTTCGACGTTAGTCGACCCGGGGACCTCCGTCCGGCGTGACCAACGCCGCACCGACGGTTCCGCACCGGACGGGCAGGGGTGACACGATCGACCCCGGCGTCGCCGCCGTGTCCGCGTTGTCCGTGTCCGGCGGTGCGCCCACCGGGCCCAGCAGAAGGTTCCGGACCGCCGGCCGACCGTCGGCGGGCACGTGCGCATGCGAGGAGAGACATGACCCAGCAGCAGAGGACCGCGATCGTCACCGGAGGCGCCCGCGGGATCGGGGCGGCCACCGCGGTCCGGCTGGCCGCCGACGGGCACCGGGTCGCGGTGCTCGACCTCGAGGAGTCGGCGGCCAAGGCGACCGTCGAGGCGATCGAGGGCGCAGGCGGCACCGCGGCCGCATTCGGGGCCGACGTGGCGGACGCGGCCGCCGTCGAGGCCGCCGTCGCCGCGGTCGTCGAGACGCTCGGCAACCCGACGATCCTGGTCAACAACGCGGGTATCACCAAGGACAACCTGCTGTTCAAGATGTCCGAGGCCGACTGGGACGCGGTGATGGGCGTCCACCTCAAGGGCTCGTTCCTGGCCACCCGCGCGGTCCAGAAGTACATGGTCGAGGCGAAGTGGGGCCGCGTGGTCAACCTGTCGTCGACCTCGGCGCTGGGCAACCGGGGCCAGGCCAACTACGCCACCGCGAAGGCCGGCCTGCAGGGCTTCACCAAGACCCTGGCGATCGAGCTGGGCAAGTTCGGCGTCACGGCCAACTGCATCGCCCCCGGGTTCATCGCCTCGGAGATGACCAAGGCCACCGCCGAGCGGCTCGGCGTGGACTGGGAGGAGTTCAAGGCGGCCCGTGCCGCGGAGATCCCGGTGCAGCGGCCGGGTGCGCCGGAGGACATCGCCAACACGGTGTCGTTCTTCGTCGACGAGCGGTCGTCGTTCGTCAACGGACAGGTCATCTACGTGGCGGGCGGTCCGAAGACCTGATCCGCCGGGGTGGGAGGTAGAGCGGCAACCCCGGTCCGGTGATCGCCGCGACGACGAAACCGACCCGT
>NZ_JBFAON010000001.1:220045-421016 GCF_040659795.1 Pseudonocardia sp. NPDC049635 | reverse complement strand
CAGCGCTGCGACGCCGCGTAGTCGTCGGCGGTCGCGGCAGCGGGCGGCGCCACCGGGCTGCCCGTGCCGGCCGGACCGGCCGGTCCGGCCCGCCACCGTGGTCAGGCGCTGTTGTCCATCGGGATGATCGCCCAGCCCGGGATGTCCTCCTGGCCGGGCACCGGGACCGGGTCGGCGGCGAGGTTCATCATCAGCACCGAGCCGTCCGCCGCGCGGAACGCGGCCAGTGTGGAACCGCCCTGCGCACGACCCAGTTCGACGTCGCCCTCGCGCATCTTGGGGACCAGCCAGCGCCAGGCGTCGGTCAACGGTGTCGGCTGTCCGCCGTCGGGCTCGGTGGCCGGGCTCCAGAGCGAGGAGTAGTCCAGCGACTCGCTTCCCTCCGGGCCCCAGAGCAGCGCACCCTGGGTGCCGCTGCGGGCCATCGCCTGGATGACGGCGAGGGTGGCCACCGCGCTGGCCTCGGTCCCGTAACCGGCCTCGGCGTCGGCCGGGACGTTGGCGTAGAACTCCGCCCACCAGATCGGCAGCTGGGTGCGCTCCTGGATCCACCGGTCGACCACCGAGAACTTCTCCGCGCCGACGTCGACCGGCGAGATCGCGTCCTGCTGACCGCGGTTGGTCGTCGCCCCGTCGACGACGATGAAGTCGGCACCGACGTTGTTCGCCAGCCAGTACTCGATGACGTCGAGCGGCCGCTGGTCCAGCGCGCCCCACGGCCCGCGGATGTCCGAGGCGTCCGGCGAGTCCACCGGCAGGCTGCTCATCACCACGTACGGCCCGCCGACCAGGATGTCCGGCCGGACCGACTTCACGGCCTGGTACACCTCGTTGTAGAACGCGGTGTAACCCTCGTAGTCCCAGCGGTTCTCCTCCTGGTTGTAGAAGCCCTTGAGCTCGTTCCAGACCAGGACCCGGTCGACCTGCGGGTAGCGCTGCACGGCCTCGCGAGCGAGGTTCGCGTAGTCACCGAAGAACTCCGGCAGCGGCGCCATCTCGATCCGCTCCCACGAGGTGACACCGGGCGGGCCGCCCTTCATCCAGTCCGGCGAGCAGCACAGCGTCAGCATCGCCTTGCCACCGGTCTCCTCGGTGAGCTGCATGCGCCGGTCCAGCGAGCCCCAGTCGAACTCGCCGGGGGAGGGCTCGGGGTTCAGGGTCCCGAAGCCCATCAGATGGTGGTTCTGGTACTCCTCACCGAGGCTGGACAGGATGTCGACGCCGCGCTGACGGGCCTCGGCGGGCTCGGTGGCGTCCAGGCTGTTCTGGGTGTGGGTGACGCCCAGCTCCATCGGTTCCGCCCGAGGGTCCCAGGTCCACCCGGTGTCGAGATCGACGGCGCGGGCGGACGCCTCGAGGGACGTCGACGGCGGGTTCTCCGTCGTCCCGATGTCACCAGGGGTGCAGGACGCCACCGCGAGCAGGCCGACGACGAAGGCAGCCAGGGCGGGCACCCGCCGTATCCGGAACCGGCCGGGCGGCACTGACCGCCCCCGGGACGTCGGGGATGGACGACGGGACACTCGCACGGGGTGGGACCTCACGTTCTGACACGGTCGCTGACACGGGTTCACGACCACCGGACGAGACCGTGACACCCGGGGGCCGGACCCAAGGGTCGCAGCGGGCTCCTGTGATCCGACTGAGAGCGGTGCCGCGGCGCCTCCCTCAGACGTTCGCAGCAGGGTAGGGCCGAGGCCCGGGTCCGCCGCCCGCAACCCCCGTGCGGGCGTGCAACCGTCCGTGACGCAACGTGTACACGGCGTCGAACCGGTGCAGGACGGCCGGGTCGTGGGTGATCAGCAGTACGGAGCGGTCCGCAGCGGCGGTGAGCAGGTCGTCGAGGACGGCGTCGCGGGTGTCCGGGTCGAGATGCGCGGTCGGCTCGTCGAGCACCAGGACGGCCGGGTCGACGAGCAACGCCCTGGCCAACGCCAGTCGCCGGCGCATTCCCCCGGAGAGCCGAGCGCCGTGCGCGCCCACCTCGTCGCCGAGCCCGAGTCCGGGAGCGGTGCCGGTGCCGCTCAGCCCGACCCGCCGCAGGACCTCGGCCAGTTCGGCGTCCGTGCTGTCCGGGGCGGCCAGGCGCAGGTTCTCCCGCACCGTCGAGTCGAACACGTGCGGATCGGCCGGGACACCCGACACCACCGCGCGCACCTCCTCCGGCGGGCGGGAGGTCAGCTCGTGCCCGGCGAGGGCGACCGACCCGCCGACCGGGTCGAGGAACCGGAACAGCACGCTCGCCAGCGTCGACTTCCCGGAGCCGCTGGCCCCGACCAGCGCGACGTGCTCGCCGTGCCGCACGTCGAGGTCCAGGCCGTCCAGCACCGGCGCCGCGGCGCCGGGGTGGGTGACGGTCAGCCCGCGGATCCGCAGGTCGCCACGAACCGGCAGCGGCGTGTCACCGGGCTCGCGGTGCCGGACCGAGGGCTCGGCCCGCAGCACCGGCACCAGCCGGGCGAGCCCGGCACGGACCGTCGCCAGCTTCGCCGCCGCCGCCGGCAGCGGGGCGACGATCTCGAACGCGGCCAGCGCGGTCAGCACCAGCACGGCCATCGGTACGGCGCCGAGCGTCCCGGCGTCGACCGCGGCCACTCCGAGGAGCAGCATCCCGGCCAGCGTCAGACCGGCCACCAGCGCGCCGGCGCCCGCGCTCAGCCCGAGCAGTCCGGCGTCGCGGCGCGCGGCGCGGGTCAGCTCCGCGTCGGCCCGCTCCACCTCGGCCACCATCCGGCCGGTGGCACCGTGGGCCGCCAGGTCCTGGGCCCCGTCGAGCAGATCGACCAGGCCGGTCGCGAGCCGGGACCGGGCGCGGGCCGCGCGGGCGGCCGGCCCGCGCGAGAGTGCTGCAGCGACCGCGGGCACGGCGACCCCGGCGAGCAGCAGACCGGCGGCGAGCAGCGCGCCCCCGGGAACCAGCAACGCCGTCGCCAGCAGCACCGCACCGGATCCGGCGACGAGTGCGGCGACCGGCGGGAGCACCCCGCGCACGACCAGGTCCTGTACCGAGTCGGTGTCGTTGACCAGCCGGGACACCAGGTCGCCGGAGCGGAACCTGGCGATCGGCTCGGCCGCGGCGAGGCGGGCGTAGACCCGGTTGCGCATGTCGGCCAGCGCCCGCAGGGCCGCGTCGTGCCCGACCAGCCGTTCGGCGTAGCGGGCGACGCCGCGACCCACTCCGAGCGCCCGGGTGAGCACGACGGCGATGCTCAGGGCCGTCACCGACGGGTGCTGCGCCGCGGTGGCCAGTAGCCAGGCGGCCAGGCTGAGCAGCCCCGCCCCGCAGGCGGTGGCCAGCGCGCCGAGCAGGGCGCCGCCCACGATGCCGCGGGCCCGCGGTCGCAGCACCGTGCGCGCGAGCGCCCAGGGGGAACCGGGGACGGTGGCGCGGGTCATCGGTGTGCCTCCCCGGTGCGCCGCGGGTGCTGGTCCCACCAGCACGCCGAGGCGACCCGGACGGTCCGGTCGGTGTGCTCGGTCCAGCCCGCGTCGTGCGCGACGACGATCGCGGTGCGCCCGCGCAGCAACTCCGCGGCCGCCGTGCGGATCGCCTCGGCCGAGTCCGGATCGAGGTGCGCGGTGGGTTCGTCGAGCAGCACCAGCGGTGCGTCCCGCAGGAACGCCCTGGCCAGCGCCACCCGCTGCCGCTCGCCCGAGGACAGCTGCAGCCCGCCCTCACCGAGCGGGGTGTCCCACCCCTGCGGGAGCCGGGCGACGACGGTGTCCAGGCCGGACCGGCGTGCCGCTGCGTGCAGCGCCGCGTCGGGGGCGTCGGGTTCACCCAGCCGGACGTTGTCGGCGACCGATCCGGCGAACAGGTGCGGCTGCTGCGGCACCCAGGCGAGCGTCCGTCGCCACGCGTCGAGATCCAGCTCGGCGAGCTCGGCCCCGTCGACCAGGACGGTGCCGCCGGACGGGGCGACGAACCCGAGCAGCACACCGAGCAGCGTCGACTTCCCGGAGCCCGAGGGTCCCCGCAGCAGCACCGATTCACCCGGCCGCACGGTCAGCGACAGCCCGGACAGCGCGTCGGTGTCCGCCCCCGGGTAGCGCACCCGCAGGTCGTGGACGGCCAGGGCGCGCCCGGCGGGGGCCGCGGGCGGCGGCGCCGTGCTTCCTCCGGCCGCGCCCCCGGCCGGGCGGTCGAGCTCGTCGAACACCTGGCGGGCGGCCGCGACGCCCTCCATGCTGGCGTGGAACCGGGCACCCACCTCGCGCAGCGGGAGGTACGCCTCCGGGGCCAGGATCAGCACGAACAGCGCGGTGGCGTAGTCGAGGTCGCCGTAGAGCAGCCGCAGGCCGACCTCCACCGCGACCAGCGCCACCGCGAGCGTCGCGAGCAGCTCCAGCACGAACGCCGACAGGAACGCCACCCGCAGCGTGCCCATCGTGACGTGCCGGTGCTCGTCGGTGGTCTCCCGGACCTTCTCCGCGACGATCCGGGCCCGCCGGAACAGGGCCAGTGTCGGCAGACCCTGCACCACGTCGAGGAAGTGCCCGCCGAGCCGGGACAACATCCGCCACTGCCGTTCGGTGCGGGCCCGGGTGTGCATGCCGACCAGCGCCATGAACACCGGGATCAACGGCAGGGTGACCCCGATGACGACCGCCGAGATCCAGTCCGCGTCGGCGACGACGACCAGCACCGCCACCGGGACCAGCACCGCCAGCACCAGCTGCGGCAGGTAGCGGGCGAAGTAGTCGTCGAGCGCGTCCAGGCCGCGGGTGGCGAGGGTGACGGTGGTGCCGGTGGAGCGCGCCGGGTCCGGCCCGGCGGCGGCCAGCCGGCGCACCAGCTGCATCCGCAGCTGCGACTTCGCGCGCGCCGCGCTGCGCAGCGCGGCGGTCTCCGCGCCGTAGGCCAGCAGCGCCCTGGCGATCGCGATCCCGGCGACGGCGACCACGAGCGGCAGCAGCGTGTCCAGGCCTGCGCCGGCGCCGAGGAAGCCACCGTCGAGCCCCCACTGCGGGGTCGCGCCCGCGATCACCCGGGAGACCAGCCAGGCCTGGGCCAGGATGAGCGCGGTCGCGGCGACGCCGCAACCCGCGGCGACCAGCAGGTGCACGCGCACGGCGCTCGCCGAGCGGAGCAACCGGGGATCGACGGGTGGTCCGGCGGCGGCCGGTGGGGCAGCGGGGGCGGCCGGGATCACACCGCTCATGGTGCTGCCGGCACCGCGTGCTGGTCAGGGCCCTCGGTCCCGCCCGGGGTGACCCGTTCGCCCCCCAGCCGCTTGCGGAAGACCCAGTAGCTCCAGGTCTGGTAGGCGAGCACGAGCGGCAGGAACACCACGGCCACCCAGCTCATCACGGTCAGCGTGTAGGGGGCGGACGCCGCGTTCGACACCGTCAGGGTGTGCGCCGGGTCGGTGGCCGAGACCAGCAGCTGCGGGAACAGCTGCCCGAACAGCACCACCGACGTCCCGCCGATCGCGGCCGCGGTGGCGGTGAACGCCCAGCCCTCGCGGCCCAGCAGCAGGGCGATGCCGGCGACCGCGAGGGCGGTTCCGGCCGCCCAGGCCACCGGGGTGGTCCACCCCGGTGCGCGCAACGCGAGGGTCGCGGCCAGGAAGGAGACCGTCAGCAACAGCACCGGCAGCACCGCACGGACGGCGAACCGACGGGCCCGGTACCGCACCGGCCCGTCCGTCTTGAGCGCCAGGAAGACCGCGCCGTGCAGCAGGAACAACGCCGTGGTGAGCACCCCGCCGAGCACCGCGTAGCCGTTGAACAGCTCGCCGAGCGAGGCGGTGACGACGGTGTTCGCCCCGCTGCCCGGCTCGGTGACCCGGGTCGGCAGGCCACGGACCAGGTTCGCCAGCACCATGCCCCACACGAACGAGGGCACCAGCGAGCCGAAACCGATCAGCAGGTCCCAGCGGGCCCGCCACGCGGTGTCGTCGCGCTTGGGCCGGTACTCCAGCCCGACCCCGCGCACGATCAGCGCCAGCAGCACGAACAGCACCGGCAGGTAGAACCCCGAGAAGGTGGCCGCGTACCAGGCCGGGAACGCCGCGAACATGGCGCCGACGGCGGCGATCAGCCAGACCTCGTTGCCGTCCCAGACCGGGCCGATCGCACCGAGCGCGACCTCACGGTCGTCCTCGGTGCGGCCGAACGCCCGCAGCAGCATCCCGACCCCGAAGTCGAACCCCTCCAGGACGAGGTAGCCGGTCCAGAGCACGGCGACGGCCAGGAACCAGACGGTGGGCAGGTCCATCGCGGATCTCCTCGTCGATCGTGCGGGTCAGTAGCTGAACGCCGGATCGCGGCGCTCGTCCGGTACGGGATCGGGTTCGTAGGGCAGCGCGGCACCGGGGCCTGCCTTCACGTACCGGAACAGCAGTCCGGCCTCGACGACTGCGAGCACGCCGTAGAGCAGGGTGAACGTCGCCAGCGAGAAGGCGACCTGGCCCAGGCTGACCCCGGGGGAGACGCTCGCCGCGGTGAGCAGCTCACCGCGCACGGTCCAGGGCTGGCGGCCCATCTCGGTGAGGATCCAGCCGAAGATGTTGCCGGCGAGCGCCGCGGGCAGTGCGGCGACGACCACCCGGTACATCCAGCGCCGCCCCGGCAGCCGGCCGCCGCGGGTCAGCCACAGGCCGGCCACCGAGATCGCGACACCGGCCAGCCCGAGGCCCATCATGAGCCGGAACGCCCAGTAGATGACGGCGATGTTGGGCCGGTAGTCGCCGGGCCCGTAGAGCTGCTCGTACTGGGCCTGGACGTTCTCGATGCCCTGCACCTCGCCCCACGGGCTGCCGGTGGCGAGGAAGCTGAGCACACCGGGGATCTGGACGTTGACGTGGTTGCGGCTGCCCTGGACGTCGCCGACGGCGAACAGCGAGAACCCGGCCGACTGCTCGTTCTCCCAGAGCGCCTCGGCCGCGGCGAGCTTCATCGGTTCGTAGGTGGCGGCGAGCTTGGCCTGGTGGTCACCGGAGGCGACGACCAGGGCACCGGCGATCGCGGTGACCAGGAACCCGGCCCGCAGGCTCGTGCGGAACAGTTCGTGCTCGGACGGGTGCGGGGTGGCGTCACCCGGGCCCGACCACCGCTCGCGCATCAGTTTCCAGGCGCTGACCGCGGCGACGAACAACCCGGCGACCACGAACGACGCGGCGATGACGTGGAAGTAGGTGGACCAGGCCTGCGGGTTGGTCAGTACCGCGCCGATGTCGGTGAGCCGGGCCCGGCCGGTGGCGGCGTCGACCTCGTGACCGACCGGGTTCCGCATCCAGGCGTTCGCGGCCAGGATGAAGTAGGCGGACAGGTTCGAACCGAGCGCCGCGGCCCAGATGCAGGCCAGGTGGACGCCCTTGCGCAGCCGGTCCCACCCGAAGATCCACAGTCCGATGAAGGTGGACTCCAGGAAGAACGCGATGAGCGCCTCCATCGCCAGCGGTGCGCCGAACACGTCGCCGACGAAGGTGGAGTAGGTGCTCCAGTTCATCCCGAACTGGAACTCCTGGACGATCCCGGTGACCACACCCATCGCGAAGTTGATCAGGAACAGCTTCCCGAAGAACTTGGTGGCGCGCAGGTACTCGGGTCTGCCGGTGCGGTACCACGCGGTCTGCAGCGAGGCGACGATCACCGAGAGGCCGATGGTCAGTGGCACGAACAGGAAGTGGTAGACCGTGGTGATCCCGAACTGCCAGCGGGCCAGGTCGAGCGCGTCCATCAGGGCCTCGTCTCAGCGAAGTTCTACGTCCAGTAGTAGTTCTACCGGAAGTAGAAGATCGATGGGTGGACGGGTGGCGTACGTCCCTGGGCGCAGTGCGGGCCACTAGTCTGTCCGGGTGCCCCGCCCGAGCCGCTGGTCGGAGATCGTCGCCGCCGCCAGCGAGGAGTTCCGTGACCGCGGCTACGAGAACGCGACGCTGGAGAGCATCGGCGCCCGGGTCGGCATCCTGAAGGGCAGCATCTACAACTACGTGGCCTCCAAGGAGGAGCTGCTGCTCGCCGTGGTCGAGGAACCCGCCCGGCAGCTGCTCGCGGAGCTGGAACGGTTGCGCTCCTCGTCCGGGCGTCCCGTCGCCGTCCGGCTCCGGGAGCTGATCCGGATGCAGGTCCGGATCTTCGCCGACTGCCATCCGGCCGCGTTCGTCTACCTGCAGCATCTCGGCCGCATGCCTTCCCACCGGTTCGCCGAGTTCCGCGAGATGGACGAGCAGTACATGGACGCGCTGGAGGCGCTGCTCGCCGAGGGCGTCCGGACCGGGGAGCTCGCGCTCGCCGGTGAGCCGCGCACGGCCGCCTACGTCGTGGTCGGCACGCTCGGCTGGATGCAGCACTGGTTCGTCCCGCGCGGCCCGGAGGCCGACCGTGAGCTCGCCGATCAGCTGTTCGCGCAGGTGCTCGGCGGGCTGGTGGCGGGTTCGGGGATGCTCGGCATCTCCCGGTCCTTCGGCGGCGGGGATGGGTCGTGACTCCCGGCGTCGGTGGCCTGGTCAGCCGCCGCACGTCCCGGGCGGCGCCGTGGACCAGGACCCCGACGTAGTCGATGTCGACTGAGCTCATGGTCGCCATACGCTGCTGGAAGTCGCTGTAGCTCTTGGTGCGTTGCCCCGCGGCGGGGAGATCGACCACACTCATCTCGGCGTCCAGGGCGCCGCGACGGATCTCGGTGAGTTGATCGCGCGGTGCGACCAGGACGGTGATGCCGGTCGGGATCAGCCCGGGGTGGCGCTGGCCCTCGGCATCGACAAGCTCATCGCCCGTCAGGTCCGGTCGGTGGGCTCCGGCGGTGAAGGCGAGAACCGCAGCAGCGTTGGCTGCGTGCCCGGCATGCAGCTTCTCGTCGACGACGATGACCGTGCGCTCATCGGACACCGTGCGCTCACCGGACATGGTGCCCCTGCAGGACATCGGAGTCGGTGACCGGGACGGTCAGATCCTGCGGCGCCGAGGTGCCGCGCCCGGCGTGTCTGGGTGCGGTCACCGCGACCAGTCCCGTGAGGAGGACCACGGCACCGACTGTGGCGATGAGCGACATGCGCTCGCCCAGGAACGCGACGCCGAGGACCACGGCGACCAGCGGCTCGGCCAGGCTCAGGGTTCCCGCCGTGGCCGCACTGATGTGGCGCAGCCCGGCGACGAACAGCACGTAGCCGCCGGCCGTGGCCGGGATGGCCAGCCACGCGATCAGCAGCACGGTGCCGGGCTCGGTCAGCAGCGTGCCGTCGAGGCGGGCGAAAGGCAGCAGGACCGCACCGCCCAGAACGAGGGTCAGCGCGACGGCGGCGAAGGTCGGCGCGGGCCCGTCGAGCAGGACCTTGGCCGACACCGTGTAGACGCCGTAGCAGAGCCCGCCGATGATACCCAGCCCGATACCGATCGCGTCGATGCCTCCACTCGCCCCGGGCAGCAGCAGCAGCGTCGTCCCGACGACCGCGGCACCGGTGCCCAGCAGCCACGACCGGGTCAGCCTCTCGGCGCCGATCGCGCGCGCCATGACTCCGACCGCTGGCGGAGCGACACCCAGCGCGACCACCGTCGCCAGCGCGGCCCCGGTCCGTTCGACCGAGCTCAGGAACGCCGCCTGGTACGCGGCGGTCGAGACCGCGGCCAGGACCAGCCACCGCAGCGCCGAGCCACGCGCCAGCGCAGCCCACCGGCCCCTGGCCGGGTGGTCGAGCAGCGGTACCACGACCAGCAGCGCGAGACCGCCGACGAGTAGGCGTGCCGCCCCCAGCGTGGTCGCGTCGATCGACGCCTCCGCCAGGACCTGTGCGGGACCGACGGTGCCCCACAAGACCGCCGCCGCGAACACCGCCGCCGCTCCGAGCCCGACACGGACTCCCACTCGTTCACCCATGACACGAAACGCTAGACGTTATAGTGATCCAATGAGTCGACTACCGAACGAAAGTCAGACGAGTGCAGGTAACTCCGGATATGATGCGATCGATCTGTCGCTGCTGCGGCTTCTGCAGAACGATGCACGGCTGACCAACCGACAACTCGCCGCGCAGACCAACGTCGCACCCTCGACCTCGCTGGAGCGCGTGCGGAGCCTGATCCGGCGGGGCGTGGTCACCGGTTTCCACGCAGAGGTCGACCTCAAAGCGTTCGGGCGCACCGTGCAGGCCCTGATCTCGGTCCGGATCCGGCCGCCCTCGCGGGAGATGATCGAGTCGTTCCGCGACTGGGTGGTGACCCTGCCCGAGGTGCTCGGCCTGTTCGTCACCAGCGGCACTGACGACTTCCTTATCCACGTGGGCGTCGCCGACACCGACGGGCTCTACGCCTTCGTCATCGACCGGCTCACCGAACGCCGTGAGGTCGCCGACGTTCGCACGTCGGTGGTCTACGAACACGTGCGCACCCGAGTGATCGAACCGACCTCACAGTGGGCCCCCTGACGACCGCACGCCCCGCCGTCCGGCACCGGGCCCGAAGCAGCGGGCACCTCCCGGCAGCGACTGCTGCCCCGGCAGAAATGCACCGCGGCCCAACCCCCCATGAGCCGTCCGCACCGGCCCGGGGGCGGCCGCTCAGGGCTGGTCGAGTCCGAACAGCGCGGTCTGCTCGGGCACGGCCTGGACAGCGGCTCCGGTCCGGAGCGCGCACTTGCGGCAGGTGAGCGGTTCGGTGACCGCGATCAGGTCTACCGCCGCGGCGAACCCCGACCACCCCTGGTGACAGGCCGGGACCGGCAGCGCGAGGTCCCCGAGCCACGCCCGGAACGCGACTGCGTGGACCACTCTCGACCGACCGACCGACCGACCGACCGATCCGCAGCCGGTGCGCCGGAACCGGTCGCTCTGGACGCGGGCGAGCTCCCCCGAATCCACGCGCCGGGACACGACCGGCTCCAGACCTGCCGTGCCGGGCCGACGACGAGGTGATCAACAGTGGCCGTCCTGGGCGTGCGTCGACGCGGGGAAGCCGGGGCCGGCCCGGCAGGTTCATCGCCGGCGACCCCAGCCGACGAGCAGCAGCGACGACCACACCCGCGGACCGGGCCGGGGTGTGCGCGGCCGGGGTCAGTCGGCCACCGGGGTCACGGAGAGGGTTCGCCCGAGGAACGACACCTGGGCCGCGACCGAGCGCTCGAAGTGCGCGCCGGTGTAGATGTCGAAGTGCCCGCAGGGCAGCTCCAGCACCTCGGCTCCGGCCCCGGCCCGTGCCGCGGCCCGCCGCACGGCCGCCGGTGGCGCGATCGAGTCCCGGGCGGCGACCACCACCAGCAGCGGTGCCCGTAGCCGGGGCGCCGCTGCGACCGGACGGTTCAGCGGGATCCGCAGCACGCCGCGGGCCCGCATCGTGTTCCGGAACGAGGGGCCGGTGATCGAGGAGTAGCCGGCCTCCGCGTCCGGTGCGGTGATCGCGGCGGTCGCACCGGGCGGACCGAACACCCCGATCCGGTGCGGCGGCCTGCGCAGCAGCGACCGGGCGAGATCGCGCAGCCCGTGCGCGGTGAGCCCGAGCAGGGGGCCGGGGCCCGCGTGGCGGAGGATCTCCCGCAGCGCGGCGAGCCCGTCCATCGCCGCGCCCTGCGAGACCACCGCGGCGACCCGGCCGTCCCGGGCCGCGACCGCCACGACGTGGCCGCCCGAGTAGGAGCTGCCCCACAGCACGATCCGCTCCCGGTCCACCCCCGGCAGCGACCGGGCGTGCGCGATCGCCGCATGGTAGTCGGCGCGGTGCCGCAGGTGGTGCACGTCCTGGGCGAGCCGCGGATCACGGGTGCCGTCGCTGGTGCCGAAACCGCGGTAGTCGAACAGCAGTACGTCGCAACCCGCCGCGGCGAACCGCTGGGCGAACGGCAGCAGCCCGGAGTCACGGGTGGCGCCGAAACCGTGCGCCATCACCACGCAGGGCCGGCCCCGCTCCGCGGTGAGCGCATCGGACGCGGCGCCCAGGTGCCAGGCCGAGCACCGGGTCCCGCGGCTGGTGAAGGTCGTCTCGACCGGGATCACGGGGGTCATCGGCACTTCCGGGGTCGGGTGGCCACGTTGCGGTACCGGCCATGGTGACGCACCCGGCCGGCCCGCGTGGTGCGGGGGTCAGGCCCCCGTCGGACCGAACTGCTCGATCCGGATCGCCCCGGGGGGCAGGCCCGCCTCGGCGAGCAACGCCACCGCGGCATCGGTGAACGACGGGCTCCCGCACACGAACGCGGTCTCCCCGCCCCTGACCAGCGGCGCGAGGTCGTCGAGCCGCAACCGCCCGGCCGGCCGCGCCGAACCCGCCGGCGCCACCTTGGTGAACACCGGGTGCACCTGCGGGCCGCGCAGCTCGTCGCCGTAGTAGATGCCGCGCGGCGTGCGCACCGACAGCACCATGCGCACCAGGTCCGGGCGGCCGATGGCGCGGGCGTGGCGCAGCATCGCCGCCAGCGGGACCTGCCCGGAACCACCGCCGACGAGCAGCGCCGGCCCGGAGCCGTCCCAGGCGAACCAGCCGCCGACCGGGCCGCGCACCTCCAGCACGTCACCGGGGACGACGACGTCGTGCAGGAACTCCGACACCTCGCCGTCGTCGAGCCGCTCGACCGTCAGCTCGATCTCCGGGCGGCCGTCCGGTGCGGAGGCCACCGAGTAGGAGCGCTGGGCGGTGTAACCGTCCTCCGCGGTCAGGCGCATCACGTAGTACTGCCCGGGCAGGTGCGTCGCGGGTTCGGCCAGCCCCAGCCGGAACGTCCGCACCTTCGGCGCCTCGTCGCGGATCTCCAGCACCGTCGCCAGCTGCCAGCGCAGGGTCCGCCGGGGAGTCGTGGACGGCCGGGAGGTCGTCCCCATCAGTCCCCTCCGAAACGCTGCTCGGCCCACGGGTCCCCGCGGTCGTGGTAACCGTTGCGCTCCCAGAAGCCCGGGTCGTCCTCGGCCAGCAGCCGCAACCCGGCCACCCACTTCGCGCTCTTCCAGAAGTACAGGTGCGGGACCAGCAACCGGGCCGGGCCGCCGTGCTCCCTGGTGAGCGGCTCCGGGGCCGCGGGTGCGGTCCCGGCGGCGAACGCGAGCCACGCGCGCCCGCCGGTGACGTCGGCCAGCGGCAGGTTCGTGGTGTACCCGGTGTGCGAGTGCGCCACCACGAAGCGGGCCTGCGGCAGCGGGCCCGCCGCCTCCAGCAGCGTGTCGACCGGGATGCCCTCCCAGGTCATCCCGAACTTCGTCCAGGTGGTGACGCAGTGGATGTCGCCGTCCCAGCGTTCGCGCGGCAGCGCGCGGATCTCGTCCCAGTTCCACTCGACGGGGCGCTCGACGAGCCCGTCGATGCGGAAGGTCCAGCGGGAGGTGTCCAGGTTCGGTGCGGGTTCGGCGGTGAGCACCGGCCACTGGTCGCCGACGTCGTACTGGCCGGGGGGCAGGCGCGGATCCCGTTTGCGCCTGCCGACGAAGCCACGGGTCACGGGGGACATGAACGGCACAATGCCGCACCGGCCCGGCGTGTTCCAGGCCGTCGGGTGCGTCACAGACCGTGCGGGTCTCACCACAGCCGATGCCCCGGGCCGGGCCCCGTCACTAGACTGCGGTGCACTCCGGCGACGTCATCACGGCGGCGCCGAGCGGGGCGACGTGGCCGCCTGCGGGCCGGTGAGGAGAACTGAGCGGATGACGGGCAGCGACCGTACGGCGGTCGACGCAGGTGACGGTCCGGTGGAGCCGGAGCAGCTGGTCCTCGCGGGCGGGTTCGACCCGGTCACCCGGGAGCAGTGGACCGCCGCCGTCGACGCGGTGGTGCGCAGGTCCGGCCGGATCGCCGAGGACGCCGAACCCGGCGCCGGCGTCGAGGCACTGACCCGGACCAGCGCTGACGGCATCCGGGTCGCCCCGCTGTACGCGGCCGAGGACGTCGAGGACCTTCCCGCCACCGGGGTCCCCGGTGCCTGGCCCTTCACCCGCGGTGCGCTCACCGACGGTCACGTCCCGGAGGGCTGGGACATCCGCCAGCGGCACACCGGCACCGATCCGGTGGTGGTCCGGGAGGCGCTGCTCGCCGATCTGGAGTGCGGTGTCAACTCGATCTGGCTGCGGGTCGGGGAGGGCGGGATCCCGGTCGCCGACCTGCCCGCCGCGGTCGACGGCGTCCACCTGGACCTGGCCGCGATCGCCCTGGAGGCCGGCGCCGACGCCGTCGAGGCCGGCACCGCCTACCTGGACCTGGCCGCGCGCAACGGCGTCGAGGACGCCGAGCTGCTCGGCTCGCTGGGTGCCGACCCGATCGGTCTGCGGGCCCGCACCGGCTCCGGCCCGGACGCCGGCTCGGTCGTCGAGCTGGCCCGCCGGGTCGCCACGTCGTTCCCGAAGGTCACGGCCGTCACCGTCGACGCCACGGTCGTCCGCGAGGCCGGCGGGTCGGACGCCCAGGAGCTGGGCTGGTCGCTCGCCGCCGGGGTGGCGTACCTGCGTGCCCTGGTCGACGGCGGGACCGGCGGCGGGCTCGACATCGCCGCGGCCGCACGGGTGCTGGAGTTCCGCTACGCGGCCACCCCCGAGCAGTTCCCGACGATCGCGAAGCTGCGCGCCGCGCGCCGGCTGTGGTCGCGGGTGCTGGAGGCGAGCGGCAGCACCGATGTGCCGCAGCGCCAGCACGCGGTGGTCAGCGACGTGCTGTTCTCCCGCCGCGACCCGTGGGTGAACATGCTCCGCGGTACCGTCGCCGGCTTCGCCGCGGGTGTCGGCGGGGCGGACGCGGTCACCGTGCCGCCGTTCGACGCCGCGATCGGTGCGGCCGAGCCGTTCTCCCGCCGGATCGCCCGCAACACCCAGAACCTGCTGATCGAGGAGTCGCACCTGGCGCGGGTGATCGACCCGGCGGGTGGTTCCTGGTACGTCGAGCACCTCACCGACGACCTCGCCCGGGTCGCCTGGGAGTTCTTCCAGGAGATCGAGGGCGCCGGTGGCGCGGTCGCCGCGCTCGACTCCGGTGTGGTCGCGGAGCGGGTCGCGCAGGTGCGGGCGCGGCGGGAGAAGGACGTCGCCCGACGCAGGACCCCGCTGACCGGTGTCTCCGAGTTCCCGGACCTGAACGAGAAGCCGGTCGTCCGGGAGCCGCTCCCGGCCCCGGTGGCCCGCGGTGGCCTGCCGCTGTACCGGCCTGCCGAGGCCTACGAGGCGCAGCGGGACCGCTCCGACGCGGCGCTGGAGCGCGACGGCCGCCGGCCGACCGTCTTCCTCGCCACGATCGGTCCACTGGCGGCCTACACGGCGCGCGCCGGGTTCACCCGCAACCTGCTCGGCGCCGGCGGCATCGACGCGGCGGAGGCCGGCCCGACCGAGACCACGCAGGACGTGGTCGAGGCCTACCTGGCCGGTGACCGGCCCGCGGTCGCGGTGCTGTGCTCCTCGGACGCGCTCTACGCCGAGCGGGCCGCCGACACCGCCGCCGCGCTGCGCGAGGCGGGCGCGACCCGCATCCTGCTCGCGGGCAAGCCCACCGAGGAGGTGACAGGTGTCGACGGGTACCTGTTCGCCGGCTGCGACGCTCTTGCCGTGATCGACGACGTGTACACCTCGCTGGAGGGGTCGAAGTGACTCAGGTTCCGGACTTCACCGGTGTGCCCCTGGACTCCGGCCGCGCACCGTCGAGCACGTGGGCCGGGACCGCGCCGACCTGGACGGCCCCGGAGGGCATCGGCGTCAAGCCGCTGTACACCGCGGACGACCTCGCCGACCTCGACTTCCTGCACACCTACCCGGGCATCACGCCGTACCTGCGCGGGCCGTACCCGACGATGTACACCAACCAGCCGTGGACGATCCGGCAGTACGCCGGGTTCTCCACCGCGGCCGAGTCGAACGCGTTCTACCGGCGCAACCTGGCCGCCGGGCAGAAGGGCCTGTCGATCGCCTTCGACCTGGCCACCCACCGCGGTTACGACTCCGACCACCCGCGGGTCGCCGGCGACGTCGGCATGGCGGGTGTCGCGATCGACTCGATCCTGGACATGCGCCAGCTGTTCGACGGGATCCCGCTGGACAAGATGTCGGTGTCGATGACCATGAACGGCGCCGTGCTGCCGGTGCTGGCGCTCTACATCGTCGCCGCGGAGGAGCAGGGCGTCGCGCCGGAGAAGCTGACCGGGACCATTCAGAACGACATTCTGAAGGAGTTCATGGTCCGCAACACCTACATCTACCCGCCGCAGCCCTCCATGCAGATCATCTCCGACATCTTCGGCTTCACCAGCGCGAAGATGCCGAAGTTCAACTCGATCTCGATCTCCGGGTACCACATCCAGGAGGCCGGCGCGACGAACGACCTGGAGCTCGCCTACACCCTCGCCGACGGCGTGGAGTACCTGCGGGCCGGCGTCGACGCAGGCCTCGACATCGACAAGTTCGCGCCGCGGCTGAGCTTCTTCTGGGCGATCGGCATGAACTTCTTCATGGAGGTCGCCAAGATGCGGGCGGCCCGCCTGCTCTGGTCGAAGCTGGTGAACACCTTCGAGCCGAAGAACGCGAAGTCGCTGTCGCTGCGCACCCACTCCCAGACCTCCGGCTGGTCGCTGACCGCGCAGGACGTCTACAACAATGTCGTCCGGACCTGCGTCGAGGCGATGGCCGCCACCCAGGGGCACACCCAGTCGCTGCACACCAACGCGCTCGACGAGGCGCTGGCGCTGCCGACGGACTTCTCCGCGCGGATCGCCCGCAACACCCAGCTGCTGTTGCAGCAGGAGTCCGGTACGACGAACGTCGTCGACCCGTGGGGGGGCAGCTACTACGTCGAGAAGCTCACCTACGACCTGGCCCGCCGCGCCTGGGCGCACATCGACGAGGTGGAGAAGGCCGGCGGCATGGCGCAGGCCATCGACGCCGGCATCCCGAAGATGCGGGTCGAGGAGGCGGCCGCCCGCACCCAGGCGCGGATCGACTCGGGCCGCCAGCCGGTGATCGGTGTCAACAAGTACGTCGTCGACGTCGACGAGCAGATCGACGTGCTGAAGGTCGACAACGCCGGGGTGCGCCGCGAGCAGCTGGAGAAGCTGCAGCGCCTGCGGGCCGAGCGCGACGACCGGGCGCTCGACGAGTCGTTGCGCCGGCTCACCGCCGTCGCCGAGAAGATCGCCGAGGGCGCGCGGCGCGACGACGCCGACAACCTGCTCGGCCTGGCCGTCGACGCGGCCCGCAACAAGGCCACCGTCGGTGAGATCTCCGACGCGCTGGAGAAGGTCTTCGGACGGCACGCCGGCCAGATCCGCATCATCTCCGGTGTGTACTCCTCCGAGGCCGGGACGAACCCGGCGATCGACCGCGCCCGCGAGCTGGTGGACGCGTTCGCGAGGGCCGAGGGCCGCCAGCCCCGGATCCTGGTGGCGAAGATGGGTCAGGACGGTCACGACCGGGGCCAGAAGGTCATCGCGACGGCCTTCGCCGACATCGGCTTCGACGTCGACGTCGGCCCGCTGTTCCAGACCCCGGCCGAGGTCGCGAAGCAGGCCGTCGAGTCCGACGTGCACGTCATCGGCGCCAGCTCGCTGGCGGCCGGGCACCTCACGCTGGTCCCCGAGCTGCGTCGTGAGCTCGCGGAGCTCGGGCGCGAGGACATCATGGTCGTCGTCGGAGGGGTCATCCCGCCCGCCGACGTGCCGGAGCTGCTGGAGATGGGTGCCGCGGCGGTGTTCCCGCCCGGCACGGTCATCGCGGAGGCGGCGGTGGATCTGCTCGGCAAGCTCTCGGCGGCACTCGGGCACGACGGCGAGCCCGGCCCAGCCGCCGGGAGCGTGTTCGCGGACTGACCGGCCGAGCGGGCCGGCCGGGACCTGCCCGGCCGGGCGAGGTGGCCGACACCGGCGTGTACCGGCCCGGCCCCGGTCCGCGCAGACCTAGGGTGCCCAGGTGAACGACCGCACCATCCCGGCGATCCTCGCCGTCCTGATCGGGTCGGCCCTCGTGCTGGCCGTGCTCGTCCCCGTCGTGGCGGCCTCCTACCCCGATCCCGAGAACCGGAGGATCTGATGCCCCCGCGCGTCCCCGACCCCGCGGAGCTGGCGCGCGGCGTCCTCGCCGGCGACCGCACGTTGCTCGCCCGTGCCATCACGCTGGTCGAGTCGAACCGGCCCGACCACCAGCAGGCCGCGCAGGAGCTGCTGCTGAAGGTGACCCCGGCGGCGGGCGGCGCCGTCCGGGTGGGGATCTCCGGGGTGCCCGGCGTCGGGAAGTCCACCTTCATCGAGGCGCTCGGTACCCGGCTCACCGGGGCCGGGCACCGCGTGGCGGTGCTGGCGGTGGATCCCTCGTCCACCCGGACCCGGGGGTCGATCCTGGGGGACAAGACCCGGATGCCGAAGCTGGCCGTCGACCCGGCCGCGTTCGTCCGGCCCTCGCCGTCGGCCGGGACACTCGGTGGGGTGGCCCGTCGTACCCGGGAGACGATGGTGGTGATGGAGGCCGCGGGCTACGACGTCGTGCTGGTCGAGACGGTCGGCGTCGGCCAGTCCGAGACGACCGTCGCCGGGATGGTCGACACGTTCCTGTTCCTGACGATCGCGCGGACCGGTGACTCGTTGCAGGGGATCAAGAAGGGCATCCTGGAGCTGGCCGACGTCGTCGCGGTCAACAAGGCCGACGGCCGGCACGAGCAGGACGCCCGTGCGGCCGCCCGCGAGCTCGCCGGGGCACTGCACATGATGACCCCGACGTCGTCGGTGTGGCGGACTCCGGTGCTGTCCTGCTCGGCACGGACCGGGATGGGTCTGGACAAGGTCTGGGAGAAGGTACGGGCCCATCGCGCCGCACTGGAGGAGGCGGGGGAGCTGGCGACCCGGCGGGCCGACCAGCAGGTCGACTGGATGTGGCAGATGGTCCGGGACCGCCTGATGGACCGGCTGCTGCACGATCCCGGACTGGCGGAGAAGCTCCCGGCACTCACCGCCGAGGTCCGCAGCGGTGGCCTCACCCCGACGCTGGCCGCCCAGCAGATCCTGGACGCCCTGCGCTGAGCCCGCGGGGTGGCCCCGGTTCAGACCGCGCGGGTCTGCGCCAGCCAGTCCGAACAGGCCGCCCGCAGGATCGCCTGCTCGGCGGCGAGCATGGTGAAGGTGCACCCGAGCGCCCGAAACCGGCGGGCGTGGGCGGGGGAGTCGCAGTAGATGCCCACCGGCACCCCCGCCGCCGCGCTCCGAGCCGTGATCCCCTCGATCAGCTCGCCGTAGTGGGCCGCCTCCGGTGCGTCCGGTGCCTGTGCGCTCAGGGGGAGGCCGTAGGCCAGCGCCAGGTCCGACGGGCCGATGAACACCGCGTCGAGCCCTTCCACGGCGAGGATCTCCTCCAGGTTCGCCACTGCGGCGACCGTCTCGACCATCACCACGCACCGTCCACCGGCGAGCGGGTCACGCCCGAGCCAGGACGGCCGGACCGGGCCGAAGCTGCGGGTCCCCGCCGGCGGGAACCGGCAGGCGGCGACCGCGGCGGCGGCCTGCTCGGCGGTGTCGACCAGCGGGACGATCACGCCGTCCGCACCCCGGTCGAGCGCCCGGCCGATCGCCTCGGGCCCGTGGCCGGGCACCCGGACCAGCGACCGGGTCCCGGCCGCGGTCAGCGCCTGAAGCATGCCGAGCACGCTGTCGTCGCCGATCAGGCCGTGCTGGGTGTCGACGCAGACGCTGTCGAACCCCGTCGAGCCGACGATCTCGGCGACGGCGGGGGAGGGCAGCTGCAACCAGCCGCCGACGGCGTCCCCGGTGAACATCGGGTCCGTGCTGGGAACGTTCATGGGTCGACCGTGCACGTCCGCCCCGGAACGCGCCACCGGCGGACGGCCGGGGCATCATGCTCCCCATGCCGACGAGCCTGCCGTCCCGCCCGGTGATCGGGATCCTGCACCCGGGAGCGATGGGGGCCGCGATCGGTTCGGCGCTGAAGGCCCGGGCCGGTGCGGTGATCTGGGCCGACGCCGGCCGCAGCCACGCCACGGCCAAGCGCGCCGAGCTCGCCGACCTGGTCGCCGTCCCGGACGTCGCGGAGCTGGCCGCGCGGTCGGACGTGATCGTGTCGATCTGCCCGCCTGCCGCCGCCCGGGAGGTGGCGCAGCAGGTGGCGGCCGGCCTGGCGGGCCGGACCGACCGGCCGATCTACCTGGAGGCGAACGCGGTCGCACCGGACACCGTCCGGGCGATCGCGGAGCTGCTCGGCGACCGCGCCCAGGTGTGCGACGGCGCCGTGATCGGCCCGCCCGCCTGGCAGCACGGGACGACCGTGCTGTGGCTCTCGGGCCCCGGTGCGCGGACCGTCGCGGACCTGTTCGACGGCACCCCGTTCGAGGCCCGGACGCTCGACGGGCTCGGCACGGCCAGTGGCCTGAAGGCGTGCTTCGCACTGCAGAGCAAGGCCCTGCCGACGCTGTGGCTGGCGCTCGAGGAGGCCGCGGCCCGGTTCGGTGTCGGCGACGCCCTGCGCGAGGAGCTGACCCGCACCGGGGTCGAGTACTCCGCCGCGCTGGCCGGGGCCCGGGAGCGGGCGGTCACGAAGGGCTGGCGCTGGGCGGGCGAGATGGAGGAGGCCGCCGAGGCGTTCGCGGCGGTCGGTGTGCCGGACGGGTTCTCCCGAGCCGCCGCCGAGCTGTACCGCCGCGCCGCCGATCGTCGCTGACCTGCCGCGGCCCCGGGGCGGCACCGCGGACGGGGCCCGGCGCTGCGCCGGCCAGAGCCCCGCCCGGCAGGGCGCGCCGGTCAGGCCGCGACCGAACCGTGCGGGTCGATCACGTACTTGCGTGAGGCCCCGCCGTCGAAGTCCCGGTAGCCCTGCGGTGCCTCGTCCAGGGAGATGGTGGTGGCGTTGACCGCCTTCGCGATCTCCGCCCGGCCGGACAGGATCGCCGCCATCAGCTGCCGGTTGTACTTCTTCACCGGGCACTGGCCGGTGGTGAAGCTGTGCGACTTGGCCCAGCCCAGCCCGATCCGGACACCGAGGGTGCCCTCCTTGGCGCTCTCGTCCACCGCGCCCGGGTCACCGGTCACGTACAGGCCCGGGATGCCGAGCGCGCCCCCGACCCGGGTCACCTCCATCACCGAGTTCAGCACGGTCGCCGGTGCCTCGTCGGCGTCCTTGCCGTGCCCGCGGGCCTCGAATCCGACGGCGTCGACGGCCGCGTCCACCTCGGGCTCGCCGAGCAGCTGCTCCAGCTGTTCGGGCAGGGTGCCGCCCGCGGTGAGGTCGACGGTCTCGCAGCCGAAGCTGCGGGCCTGCTCCAGCCGGGACGCGACCATGTCCCCGACCACGACGGTGGCCGCACCGAGCAGTTGTGCGGCGTGCGCCGCGGCCAGCCCGACCGGCCCGGCTCCGGCGACGTAGACGGTCGACCCGGTGGTCACGCCCGCGGTGACCGCCCCGTGATAGCCGGTCGGGAAGATGTCGGACAGCATCGTCAGGTCGAGGATCTTCTCCAGGGCCTGGTCACGGTCCGGGAAGCGCAGCAGGTTGAAGTCGGCGAAGGGCACCATCACGTACTCGGCCTGGCCGCCGATCCAGCCGCCCATGTCGACGTAGCCGTAGGCCGCGCCGGGGCGGGCCGGGTTGACGTTCAGGCAGACCCCGGTCTTGCCCTCGTTGCACATCCGGCAACGACCGCAGGCGATGTTGAACGGCACCGAGCAGATGTCACCGGGCCGGGCGAACAACACGTCGTCGCCGACCTCGACGATCTCGCCGGTGATCTCGTGGCCGAGCGTCTGTCCGGCCGGAGCGGTGGTGCGGCCGCGGACCATGTGCTGGTCGGAGCCGCAGATGTTGGTGGTGACGACCTTCAGGATCGCCGCGTGCGGGGCCTTCTTCTTGATCTTCAGGCCGTCCGAGACGTCGGTCGGGAGCTCGAGTTTCGGGTAGTCGATCGACTCGACGGCGACCTCGCCGGGAGCCTTGTAGACGACCACGCGGTTGTCGGGCATGTGACTGGTTCCTCTCACGGTCGGTGCGGCCCGCGGTCGCGGACCGGGCCCGGCCGACGCGCCCGGATGTCCCCGCACCGGCTGCGCCGCCGGTCCCGACCGTCGCACAGGATCCCGACGTGCGCATGCGTGGATGCGTCGTGCACCGCTGTGCGCACCGGCCGCAGTGGCACGGGATCGCCGGGCCGGGCCGCGACCGCACAGCGGATCGTGCCGCGGACGGTGATACTGCCCCGATGAGCGACGATCCCCGTGACGATCTCCGGGAGCCGCCGGTCCCGGTGCTGACGGCGCCGCACCACACCCCGGAGCGGGAGGCACTGCAGGCGCAGGCCCGCGAGTTCGCGACGGGCAGGGTGCTCCCGGTGGCGAACGAGCTCGATCCGCGACGCGGTGAGATCCCGCGTGACCTCCTCGAGGAGATGGGTGAGCTCGGTTACTTCGGGATCACGGTCGCGCGTGAGCACGGCGGCCTCGGCCTGGGCGCGTTCGAGTACTGCATGGTGGCCGAGGAGCTGGCCAGGGCCTGGATGAGCGTCGGCTCGATCATCGCTCGCGCCCAGGGCGCCGGGACCGGGGTGGCGGATCCCGAGCGGCGTGCGGAGCTGCTGCGCCGCAGCGCGCGCGGGCAGTGGATCGGTGCCATCGCGCTGTCCGAGCCGGACGCCGGTTCCGACCTGGCCGCGGTGGAGACCCGTGCGGTCCGTGACGGTGACGAGTACGTGATCACCGGCCGGAAGCGCTGGACCGGCAACGCGAAGGCGGCCGACTTCATCCAGGTGCTCGTCCGGACCGGTGCCCCGGGGCCGGGGGAGAAGCGCTCGGCCGGGCTCGCGACCCTCGTCGTCGAGAAGCAGCGCGACACCTTCCCCGACGGGCTCACCGGCCGCCCGATCGACAAGATCGGCTACCACGGCTTCGTGACCTGGGATCTCGAGTTCGACGGGGTGCGGGTCCCGGTCGCCAACCAGCTCGGCGCCGGTGGCGACGGCTTCGCCGACGCGCAGGCCTGGCTGAACATCGCCCGTGTGCACACCGCCGCCCGCGCGGTCGGGCTGGCCCGCGCGGCCGTCGAGGACTGTGTGCGCTATCTGCAACAGCGGCGGCAGTTCGAGCACCCGATCGGCGACTTCCAGGCCGTCCGGTTCACCCTGGCGACGATGGCGGCCAGGGTCGAACAGGCGCGGTCGTTCTACCAACACGTCGCGCACCGTCTCGACCAGGGCGAACCGTATGCCCGGGAGGCGGCGATGGCCAAGCTCGTCGCCACCGAGATGGCCGCCGAGGTCACCGCGGACGGCATCCAGCTGCACGGCGGGAACGGGTATACCACCGAGCACCAGGTGGAGCGGCACTGGCGGGACGCCCGGCTCACGACGATCTTCGAGGGGACCAGCGAGATCCAGAAGAAGATCATCGCCGACCGGTTGCTGCCGCGCAGCCCACTGGGCTGAACAGATGTACCCGAGGTGATCCGATCGGGGTCTTTTCCGGTGTCCTGACCTGCGGATCGGTGCCCGTGTCATATGACCGTGACAGGCTGGACACCCAGCGGTAGTGATGTTGGTGCACTCTGTGCGTCTTCCTGATCGCTCAGAGTGATCATGGTCGAGGCTGATCATGTTCGCAGGGGATCGAACGTGTATCGGCGCCGCCACCGGCGGAGCTGGAGCGGAGGGGTGGATGGCACCGTCGGACATCGGACGGACGGGTGCGCGGTTCGGGGCCCGCCCGGCCCGGCACACCCCGGATCCGGAGCATCCGCACGGCCGTCCGGCGGCGGACGCCCGTCCCGCGGACCCGGCCCCGGAGCCGGTGGCCGAGGAGAACCTGATCGGTCTCACCGGGGCCCGGTTCGGCGGGCACTCCGCGCGGCGGAGGCGCACGACCCGCCGGGAACGGGTCGCGGCGCGGGAGCGGGACAGCGGGCGGCCCGGGCGGGACGCGGTCGACGGTTCGCCCGACGCGGCCCGCGCCGGAGTCGACACCGGGACCGAGACCGGTGCCGGGACCGACTCCGACACCGGCACCGGCGCCGACACCGGCGCGGGGATCGGCACCGGGACCGACACCGAGACCGTGCCGCTCCCGGTGGTCAGCGGCGTCACCGAGCCCGCCCCACGCGTCGCGTTCGCCGCCGTCCGCCCCTACGTGATCACCGGTGGCCGGACCCGGGTCCGGAAGGAACTGCGGCTGGAGACGCTGGTCTCGGCCAGCCCGGTACCGGGTCCGGTGCCGGAGCTCGGCACCGAGAAGGCGACCGTGCTGAGCCTCTGCGCCCAGACCCGCTCGGTGTCGGAGATCGCCGCGCTGGCCGGCGTCCCGCTCGGCGTCGCCCGGGTCCTGATCGACGACCTGGCGGGAGAGGGCAGGCTGACCGTGCACGGCGTCTCCTCCGCCGAGGACGGGCCGAGCATGGAGCTGATGGACCGGGTGCTCTCGGGTCTGCGCAACCTGTGACACGTCCGGGCCGGCCGAGCGGCGGGCCCCGCCCCGGTCGGTCAGGATGAGGGCATGACCGATCCGCGTCCCGTCCGCATCGGGCTGCAGCTGCAGCCCCAGCACGCCGACTACGCCGACATCCGACGCACCGTCGCCGCCGCCGAGGAGGCGGGCGCCGACGTCGTCTTCAACTGGGACCACTTCTTCCCGCTCTACGGCGAACCCGACGGCAAGCACTTCGAGTGCTGGACGATGCTCGGCGCCTGGGCGGAGGCCACCTCCCGGGTGCAGATCGGCGCGCTGGTCACCTGCAACAGCTACCGCAACCCCGACCTGCTCGCCGACATGGCCCGCACCGTCGACCACATCTCCGGCGGCCGGCTGATCCTCGGCATCGGCGCCGGCTGGTTCCGCCGCGACTACGACGAGTACGGCTACGAGTTCGGCACCGCAGGCGGGCGGCTGCGCGACCTCGCGCAGGCCCTGCCCCGGATCCGGGCCCGCTGGGCCACGCTGAACCCGGCCCCGACCCGCGACATCCCGGTCCTCGTGGGCGGGGGTGGCGAGAAGAAGACGCTGCGCTACACCGCCGAGCACGCGAACATCTGGCACGGGTTCGGCGACGCCGGCACCGTGGCGCACAAGTGCGCGGTGCTCGACGGGCACTGCCGTGACATCGGGCGCGACCCGGCCGAGATCGAGCGTTCGGTCGCGGTCGAGGCCGCCCCGGAGGAGGTCGGCGCCGAGTTGTACGACGCCGGCGTCCGGTTGTTCACCGTCGCCCAGGACGGCCAGGGCGGTTACGACCTCGGCCGGTTGAAGGACTGGCTGGCCTGGCGCGACGAGCGCAACGGCTGACCTCCGGCGGCCGGTTCAGGCCGGGTCGCGCAGGAACGGGTCCCCGAGGAGTTCCGGGACCCGTTCCGGGACGACCGCGGGCGCGTAGTACCAGCCCTGCGCGTTCGCGCAGCCGTACTCGCGCAACCGCAGCGCCTGCTCCCGGGTCTCGACGGCCTCCGCGGTCACCTCCAGGTCCAGCGCCGAGGCCAGCGAGATCAGCGTGCGCAGGATGACGTCGTCGCGCTCGGCGGAACCGGCGAGGAAGTGCCCGGCGAGCTTCAGCACGTGCACCGGGAGGTGGCGCAGGTAGGCGAGGTTGGAGTAGCCGGTGCCGAAGTCGTCGATGGCGATCCGCACCCCCATCCGTTCCAGCTCGCGCAGCGTCGCGGGCGGCCGTCCGGGCGAACCCATCAGGTCGGACTCGGTGAGTTCGATCTGCAGGCGTTCGGCGGGCCAGCCGTGCCGCTCCAGGGTCGTCGCGACGTCCGCGACGAGGTCGGATTCGACGATCTGGCGGGCCGCCACGTTCACGCTGACCAGCAGCGGCTGGTCCGGGTGCGCGTCGGCCCAGGTGCGGCCCTGCCGGCACGCCTCGTCGAGCACCCGGCGACCGAGCGGGACCACCAGCCCGGTCTCCTCGGCGAGCGGGATGAACCGGTCCGGGCCGAGCAGTTCGCCGTCCGGGCGCTGCCAGCGCACCAGCGCCTCCACCCCGATGGTCTGCTCGTCGGCGAGCCGGACCAGCGGCTGGTACACCACCACGAAGTCGTCACGGCGCAGCGCCTCGGGCATCTGTGAGGACAACTCGAACCGCCGGACGTCGGAACGGTGCCGCTCCCGGTCGTAGAGCACGTAGCGGCCGCGCCCGGCCCGCTTGGCGGAGTACAGCGTGGTGTCGGCGGCGGCCAGCAGCTCGTCGGCACCCAGCTCGCCGTCGTGCCGCACGACACCGACGCTGGCCGAGATGATGATGTCCCGCCCGTCGACCCGGACCGGCCTGCGCACGGTGCCGAGCGCACGGCCCGCGATCTCCTCGAGATCGGCACGGTCGGCGGTGCGCGGCACCAGCACCACGAACTCGTCGCCACCCATCCGGGCCACCAGGTGGCCCTCCGGTTCCAGGGAGGCACGCAACCGGTCCGCGAGGACCGCGAGCAGCCGGTCGCCCGCCTGGTGGCCGAGGGTGTCGTTGACGACCTTGAAGCCGTCCAGGTCGAGGTAGCAAATGCCGGGCCGGGTGCCGGTGCCGGCGTGGTCGGCGATCGCCGCGGCGAGCCGCTCGATGAACAGCGAGCGGTTGGGCAGTCCGGTGAGCGGGTCGTGGGTCGCCTGGTGCTCCAGCCGCTGCTGCAGCTCACGCTGCTCGGTGACGTCGCTGAGGACGGCGACCAGGTGGTCGGTCGAGCCGTCGTCCTCGCGCAGCGGGGTCACCACGGCATCGATCCAGATCTCGGCACCGTCGGCACGGCGCACCGGCCGCACGACACGCAACCGGTCGAGCGACCCGTCGAGCAGCCGCGCGCGCTCGGCCCAGAGCTCGGGGGCCTGCCGGACGGGCACGAAGTCGGCGACGCCCATCCCGGTGAGCTGCTCGCGGGAGTAGCCGAGCATCCCCGCGGCGGCGTCGTTGGCCTCGATCGAGCGGCCGGAGGAGTCGAAGATCACAATCCCCACGGCGGCGGACTCGAACATCGCCGAGAACCGGGTCTCGGAGGCCCAGCGGGCCCGCTCGGCGACCCGGCGGGCGTCCAGCGCGGCCCGGGTGACCTGCTCCTGGTCGGCGAGCACCTGCAGCCGCAGCGCGTCGGTGAACCCGCGGACGAACGCCGCCTGCACCGCGGCGAGGCGCCGGACCCGTCCTGCGGTGTCGGCGGCCCGTTCCAGGTGCGCGCCGAGCACGGACAGGGTGGTCTCGAGGCAGGCCGGGTCGGTGATCCGGGCATCGACCAGTTCGCGGCCTGCATCGGCGACCTCGGCCGGGACGAGCGTCTGCGCCGTCGCGGCCCGGTGCAACCGATCGGCGAGCTGCTCCAGCAGGGGACGCAGCTCCGCCGCGGGCTGCGGGCACCGGCGGGCCAATGCGGTGGTCCACGCGGCCGCGAGCTCCGACGGGCCGGAGATCGCCTCGACGGCCAGGGCCCGGCCGTGGTCGGCGCATGCAGCGGCGACGTCGGCCTGCTGCATCCACCGACCCCCGTTCGCTCCGGTGGAGGGACTGCCCTCTCGATCGGGGAACACCGTAACCGATCCGATGCCTGCGAGGGGGCCGACCGGGTTACGCCCCGGGGCCGGTCGTCTCCGGTTGTGCGCCGTCCGTCACCCCGGTCACCCAGATGACCGCTTCACCTGCCTCGTCGGAGGCCGCGAGGTCGACCTCGGCGGTGATCGCCCAGTCCCGGTCGCCCGCCGGGTCGTCGAGCACCTGGCGGACCAGCCAGCGGTCGGCCTCCTCGGTGAGGTCGAAGAACTCCGGGCCGCGGGCCCGAGGGCCGAACCCGATCCGGTCGTGGATCTCGAAGTAGGGCGCCGCGGCCTCCCGCCAGCGCTGCGCCGTCCAGCCCGCGTCGGCGTCGAGCGCGCCGAGCTCCTCGTAGCGGCCCAGCGCGAGATGCTCCACCCGGCGGAACATCGCATTGCGGACCAGCACCCGGAAGGCGCGTACGTTGCCGGTCACCCCGGCCGGTGCGGCGAGTCCGACGTCGGCACCCGGTGGCGTGACCTCGCCGTCGCCACCGTCGGTGTCGGCGCCCGCGGCGAGCTTCTCCCACTCGTCGAGCAACGAGGAGTCGGTCTGGCGGACGAGCTCCCCCAGCCATTCGATCAGGTCGGTGAGCTCGTCGGTGCGGGCGTGCTCGGGGACGGTCTGCCGCAGCGCCCGGTAGGCGTCGGCGAGGTAGCGCAGCACCAGGCCCTCGGAGCGGGCGAGCTGGTAGTACGAGACGTACTCGGTGAACGTCATGGCCCGCTCGCTCATGTCGCGCACCACCGACTTGGGCGACAGCACGGCGTCGGCCACCCAGGGCGCACCGCGGCGATAGGTCTCCAGCGCGGCGTGCAGCATCTCCTCCAGCGGCTTGGGGTGGGTGACCTCCTCGAGGCGGGCCATCCGCTCCTCGTACTCGATCCCGTCCGCCTTCATCGCCGCGACCGCCTCACCGCGCGCCTTGTTCTGCTGCGCGGCGAGGATCTGCCGTGGGTCGTCGAGGGTGGACTCGACGACCGAGAGCACGTCGAGGGCGTAGTCCGGGGACTCCTGGTCGAGCAGCTCGAACACGGCCAGCGCGAACGGCGACAGCGGCTGGTTCAGCGCGAAGTCCAGCTGCAGCTCGTCGACGATCCGGACGCGCGGCCGTTCGGCACCGTCCACCCGGTACTCCTCGACGACGCCGGCGCTGCGCAGCGCCCGGTAGATCGCGATCGCCCGGAGCATGTGCTTGCGCTGCCGCGGGCGGGGCTCGTGGTTGTCGGTGAGCAGGTGCCGCATCGCGGCGTAGGTGTCCCCGCCGCGTGAGATCACGTTCAGCAGCATCGCGTGGGTGACCTCGAAGTGGCTGGTCAGAGGTTCGGGGCGGGCCTGCTGGAGCTTCTCGAACGAGGTCTGCGACCAGCCGACGAAGCCCTCCGGCGGCTGCTTGCGCTGGATCTTGCGGCGCTTCTTCGGGTCGTCACCGGCCTTGGCGAGCGCCTTCGCGTTCTCGATGTCGTGCTCGGGTGCCTGGGCGACCACGGTGCCGACGGTGTCGTACCCGGCCCGGCCCGCCCGGCCGGCGATCTGGTGGAACTCGCGGGCCTTGAGCGGGCGGACCCGGCGTCCGTCGTACTTGGACAGCGCGGTGAACAGCACCGTCCGGATCGGCACGTTGATCCCGACGCCGAGCGTGTCGGTGCCGCAGATGACCTTGAGCAGCCCGGCCTGGGCGAGGGTCTCCACGAGGCGCCGGTAGCGGGGCAGCATCCCGGCGTGGTGCACCCCGATGCCGTGCCGCACCAGGCGGGACAGCGTCCGGCCGAAGCCGGAGGTGAACCGGAACGCTCCGATCGTCTCGGCGATCGCCGCCTTGTCCTCCTTGGACGTGACGTTCACGCTCATCAGAGCCTGCGCCCGCTCCACGGCGGCCTGCTGGGTGAAGTGCACGATGTAGACGGGCGCCTCGCGGGTGGCGAGCAGCTCGGTGATCGTCTCGTGCAGCGGCTCGACGACGTAGCGGAAGTGCAGCGGCACCGGCCGGTCCACCGAGCTGATCTCCGCGGTCTCCCGGCCGGTGCGCCGGGTCAGGTCCTCGGCGAAGAACGTCGTGTCGCCCAGCGTCGCGCTCATCAGCAGGAACTGCGCCTGGGGCAGCTCGACGATCGGCACCTGCCAGGCCCAGCCGCGGGACGGGTCGGCGTAGAAGTGGAACTCGTCCATTACCACCGACCCGACGTCCGCGCCCGATCCGGTGCGCAGCGCCAGGTTGGCCAGGATCTCCGCGGTGCAGCAGATGATCGGGGCCTTCTCGTTCACCGCGGCGTCACCGGTGAGCATGCCGACCTTGTCCGCGCCGAACACCTCGCACAGCGCGAAGAACTTCTCGCTGACCAGGGCCTTGATCGGCGCGGTGTAGAAGGTCCGCTCCCCGCGGGCCAGGGCTGCGGCGTGCGCGCCCATCGCGACCAGCGATTTCCCGGAACCGGTCGGGGTGGACAGGATGACGTTCGCGCCGGTCACCAGTTCCAGCAGCGCCTCCTCCTGCGCCGGGTACAGCGACAGGCCGCGCTCGTCGAACGCCCAGTCGGCGAAGACCTCCACCAGGTCGGCGGGGTCGATCGGGTCGTCGGGGCCGGTGGTGCGGGGGAGCCGGTCGGTGAGCGTCATGATGACCCCGATTGTGCCCGCTCACCCGGCCGCGGTGACCGCGGCCGGAGCCCGGCGCCGCACTCCGGACTACCGTGGGCCCGTGACCGGGGGAGGGGAGTCGGGTGGCATCCGCCCGACCATGCCCGATCTCGTCCCGCCGATGCTGCCCGCGACCGGCGAGCTGTCCGACGCCACCGACCCGGCGCGGTGGGCCGTCGAGTTCGGCTGGGAGGGGCATCGCTGCGTCGCCTATGTGCGCGGGGGTCGGGTCCGGCTGCTCTCCTCGACGGCACGCAGCGTCACCGGCTCGTTCCCCGAGCTCGCCGTGCTGGCCGACCAGGCCCCGCCCGGCGGGCTGGTCCTCGACGGCACCGTCGTCGCGCTCGACGAGGCGGGCCGCCCCTCGCGCGGGCCGCTGCTGCGCCGCACCGCGACGCTCGCCCCGGACGCCGCGCTGCGCGCGGAGGTGCCGGTCGGCTACGTCGTGACCGACCTGCTGTGGTGCGACGGGCGCCGCGTGCTGGAGCTGCCCTACCGCCACCGGCGGGCGGAGCTGGAGAAACTGGCGCTGGCCGGGCCGGCGATCCTGGTGCCCCCGTCGTTCGGGCTGGACGAGGCGGAGCTGGTGGTCCGCACCGCCGAGCAGTACGGACTGGACGGCCTGCACCTCAAGCGGCTCGACGTGCCGTACCAGCCGGGCAGGCGTACCCGCAACTGGTTGCGGGTGCCGCTGCGCAGGCGCAGGCAGGTGCTGGTCGCCGGTTGGGTACCGGCGCCCGGGCGGCCGGAACGGATCGCCGCGGTGCTGCTGGCGCTGCCCGGACCGGACGGACCGCGCTACGTCGGCCGGGTGGGGATCGGCGCCGCGGACGCCGACGCCGCCGCGATCCTCGCCGCCCCGCCCGGTGCGCCGCCCTCCGCGGTGCCCGACGGGATCGCCGAGAACGCCCGCTGGCTGGCACCCGGGCTGACCGCCGCGGTCGAGCACCGGGGCCGGACGGCGGCCGGCCGGCTCGCGCTGCCGTCCTGGCGGGGTCTGGTGCCCGACGACGAGCGCGACGACGAGCTGCTCGACGAGCTCACCCCACCGGCGGCCGCCCCGCCCCGGCAGGCCACCGGGCGCGGGCCCGCCGCCTCCGCCGAGCCCGCGCCGCGCACGGCAGAGCCCGCCGGCCCGTGGCACGGGCCGCTGTCGCGGCGGTTGGAGCAGCACTTCGTCTACAACACGTTGAACACGATCGCCTCGCTGGTGCGCACCGACCCGCCGCGGGCCCGGGAGCTGCTGCTCGGGTTCGCCGACCTGTCCCGGGCCGCCGATCGTGCCGAGGAACCCACCATCCGGCTGGACGAGGAGCTGGCGGCCGTCCGTGCCTACCTGCAGATCGAACGGGCCCGGTTCGGCGCCCGGCTCAGCGCCGAGATCGACGATCCGGCACGGGCCGGCGTCGATCCCGGGTCTGCCGTCGTACCGCTGTCGGTGCTCGCCGCGGTGCGCCGCGGCGTGCAGGAGGAGATCGAACCGGTCCCGGGCGGCGGGGCGGTGCATGTGCTGCTCGTCACCGGCCCGGACGGGCCGCAGTGCCGGATCGAGATCAGCGAGGTGGGCCGAACGGATGCCGCCCGTGCCCCGTTCGTCCTGTTCAGCCTGCCGCTGGACGCTCCGGCCGGGTCGTGATCCGGCCGGGTGGGTACGCGGTGAACTCCCCGGGGGCGACGGACCTTCATCGATCCGGATAGCGTGCGCGCCATGCTGGGGCTCCCCGACGGCACCCGCGCGTGCCTGTTCGACCTCGACGGTGTGCTGACCGACACGGCGAGCGTGCACGCCGCCGCCTGGAAACAGATGTTCGACGAGTACCTGCGTGCCCGCGACGGCGCCGGGTTCGTCCCGTTCGACGTGACCGCCGACTACGGTCCCTACGTCGACGGCAAGCCCCGCCTGGAGGGCACCCGCAGCTTCCTCGCCTCGCGCGGGATCGAACTGCCCGAGGGCGACCCGTCCGACGGCGCGGACACCGAGACCCTGTGGGGCCTGTCCACCCGCAAGAACGACCTGGTCCAGGTGAAGATCACCGAAGGGGTGCAGGTGTATCCCGGGTCCCGCCGCTACCTGGAGGCCGTCCGGGAGGCCGGGCTGGCCACCGCCGTCGTGTCCTCCTCGGCGAACGCCGAGCAGATCCTGCGGGTCACCGGGCTGGAGACCTTCATCGACCACCGGGTCGACGGCGTCACCGCCCGGGAACGCGGCCTGCCCGGCAAGCCCGCACCCGACACCTTCCTCGCCGCCGCGGCCGACCTGGATGTCGACCGGTCCGCCGCGGTGGTGTTCGAGGACGCGCTGGCCGGCGTGCAGGCCGGCCGCGCGGGAGGCTTCGGCGCCGTCGTCGGCGTCGACCGCCTCGGCCAGGCCGCCGCCCTGCGTGAGCACGGCGCGGACGTCGTCGTCACCGATCTCGCCGACCTGCTGGAGCGCTCGTGAAGCCCGACCACCTGCCCACGTTCACCACCGAGCCGTGGGTGGTCCGTGAGCCGCGCCTCGACCTGGACGCGATGGGGCAGACCGAATCGGTGTTCGCCCTGTCCAACGGGCACATCGGCCTGCGCGGCAACCTCGACGAGGGCGAGCCGCACGTGCTGCCCGGTACCTACCTGAACTCGTTCTACGAGGTCCGCCCGCTGCCCTACGCCGAGGGTGGCTACGGCTACCCCGAGTCCGGGCAGACCATCGTCAACGTCACCAACGGCAAGCTGATCCGGCTGCTGGTCGACGACGAGCCGTTCGACCTGCGCTACGGCACGCTGCGCCGGCACGAACGGGTGCTGGACATGCAGTCCGGCACCCTGGAGCGCGACGTCGAGTGGGAGTCGCCGGCCGGCCGCGCCGTGCAGGTCCGCTCGACCCGGCTGGTGTCGCTGACCCAGCGGGCGATCGCGGCGATCTGCTACGAGGTCGAGCTCGTCGACACCGGCCACTCCGACGCGGACGGTGCGCTGCTGGTGCTGCAGTCCGAGCTGGTCGCCAACGAGCAGCTCCCCGGCCGCGACGCCGACGACCCGCGACTGGACACCGCGCTGGACAACGTCCTGGAGCCCGAGCAGTCCCGGGCCGGTGAGGCCGGCGCGACCCTGGTGCACCGCACCCGCAAGTCCGGGCTGCGCTGCGGCGCGGCGATGGAGCACGAGGTCAGCGGGCCCGAGGGCATCCAGATCAGCACCGACGCCAACGAGGACCTGGCCCGCACCACGATCATCGCCCGGGTCCGGCCCGGCGAGACGCTGCGCGTGATCAAGTACCTGTCCTACGGCTGGTCCTCGCGGCGCAGCCTGCCCGCGGTCTACGACCAGGTCCGGGCCGCGCTCGCTGCCGCCCGCTACACCGGCTGGGACGGCCTGGTCCGCGAGCAGCGCGAGTACCTCGACGACTTCTGGGCCACCGCCGACGTCGAGATCGACGGCGACGCCGAGCTGCAGCAGGCCGTCCGGCTCGCCACGTTCCACATCCTGCAGGCGGGTGCCCGGGCGGAGCGTCGCTGCATCCCGGCCAAGGGCCTGACCGGGGACGGTTACGACGGGCACACGTTCTGGGACACCGAGACGTTCTGCCTGCAGGTGTTGTCGTTCGTCGCGCCGGACGCCGCGGCCGACGCGCTGCGCTGGCGCCGCTCGATCCTGCCGCAGGCCTTCGAACGGGCCGAGACGCTCGGGCTCAAGGGTGCGGCGTTCCCGTGGCGGACGATCCGCGGCCACGAGTGCTCGGGCTACTGGCCGGCCGGGACGGCGGCGTTCCACATCAACGCCGACATCGCCGACGCGGTGAAGCGGCACGTCGCCGCGACCGGGGACACGGCGTTCGAGCTGGAGGTCGGCCTGGAGCTGCTGGTGGCCACCGCCCGGCTGTGGCGCTCGCTGGGGCACCACGACTCCGCGGGCAACTTCCGGATCGACGGGGTGACCGGTCCGGACGAGTACTCCTCGATCGCCGACAACAACGTCTACACGAACCTGATGGCGCGGCAGAACCTGCGCTACGCCGCCGAGGTGGCCGCGAAGCACCCGCGCTCGGCGGCCCGGCTGGGTGTGGACTCGGAGGAGATCGCGTCCTGGCGGGACGCGGCGACCGCCATGCTGATCCCGTTCGACGAGCGCCTGGGGGTGCACCCGCAGTCCGAGGGCTTCACCGACCACCAGCTGTGGAACTTCGACGAGACCCCGCCCGAGCGGTACCCGCTGCTGCTCAACTACCCGTACTTCGACCTCTACCGCAAGCAGGTCGTCAAGCAGGCCGACCTCGTGCTGGCGATGCAGATCTTCCCGGACGAGTTCACCGACGAGCAGAAGCGCCGCAACTTCGCCTACTACGAGGCGATCACGGTGCGGGACTCCTCGCTCTCGGCGTGCACCCAGGCGGTGCTCGCCGCCCGCACCGGGCACCTGGAGCTCGCCCACCAGTACCTGGCCGAGGCCGCCCTGGTCGACCTGCACGATCTCGCGGGCAACACCGACCACGGCATGCACATCGCGTCGATGGCGGGCACCTGGTCGGCCGTGGTGCTCGGTTTCGGCGGGATGCGCTGCGAGGCCGACGGGCTGTCGTTCGCGCCGGTGCTGCCCGCCTCGCTGTCGCGGGTCTCGTTCGGGTTGAAGTGGCAGGGCCGCAGGCTGCGGGTCACGATCACCCCGGACGAGGTGGAGTACCAGCTGCTCGACGGCGCGCCGATGCGGCTGCGCCACCACGACGAACCGATCGCGCTGGACGGCGAGGGCCCGGTGAGCGCGGCGACGCCGCCCACCGAGTGGGTGGAGCCGGTGGAGCAGCCGGCCGGGCGGGCGCCGCGCCAGCGCAGCTGACGCGTCCGGCGCGGACCGGTGCCGGTCCGCGCCGGGGCCCGTCGCGTGGTGCGGCACGGGGGCCGGGCGGAACGGTGGCGAGCCCCCCGCGATGCGCTGGTACGTTGATACGTCGCGTCGCCCGACGACGGCGGGGTCCGTGGAGGGCCCGCACCGGCAGGTGCCGCGACCGTGCTCGCCCCCTCGGTGGAGGATCCCCGCGCCGTGCCCGAACCCACTCCCGACCCGTCCGTCGACCCGCCCGGAAGCGGGCCGGAACCGGAGCCCGACCCGGAGCTGCGCCACGAGCAGGCCTACGTCGGCATGCTCTACGAGCAGCTCGAGGACCGTCGCCGTGACACCGCCCGGCGGCTCACCGACACGTTGCGTGAGGAGACCGTCGGCACCCCGCAGGCGATCACCCAGCGCGACGCGGCCGCGGCCCTGCTGGCGGACAAGCTCGCCGCGCTGCGCGCCGCCGAGCACGGTCTCGCGTTCGGGCGGCTGGACGCCGACGGGGGCGAGGTCCGGTACGTCGGCCGGATCGGCCTGCTCGACGAGCAGAACGAGTACGAGCCGCTGCTGATGGACTGGCGGGCCCCCGCGGCCCGGCCGTTCTACACCGCGACCGCGGCGAACCCGGAGGGCATGCGCCGGCGCAGGCACCTGCGGACCCGGCTCCGTCAGGTCGTCGCGATCGACGACGAGCCGCTCAACCTCGCCGAGATGAGCGACGACGAGCGGGCCCGGGCCGGGGCGGGGCTGACCAGCGAGGCGGCGCTGCTGGCCGCGGTGTCCGAGGCACGCACGGGTCGGATGGGCGACATCGTCGCCACCATCCAGGGCGAGCAGGACCGGATCATCCGGTCCAAACCGTCCGGGGTGCTCGTCGTGCAGGGCGGCCCGGGCACCGGCAAGACGGCGGTGGCGCTGCACCGCGCCGCCTACCTGCTCTACACCCACCGCGACCGGCTCGCCCGGCGCGGTGTGCTCGTCGTCGGGCCGAACCCGACCTTCCTGCGCTACATCGGGCAGGTGCTGCCGTCGCTGGGGGAGACCTCGGTGGTGCTCGGCACCGTCGCCCAGCTCTACCCGGGTCTGGACGCCCGCCGTCCGGAGGATCCGGCGACCGCGGAGCTGAAGGGCCGGGTCGACCTGGCCGCGGTCGTCGCAGCCGCCGTGCGGGACCGCCAGCAGCTGCCGCGCAAGCCGATCGAGCTGGTGGTGGAGCAGCAACGGGTCGTGCTGGACCGCGACACGGTCGCCCAGGCCCGGACCAGGGCCCGGCGCTCGCGCAAACCGCACAACGAGGCCCGCCGGATCTTCCGCAAGGAGCTCCTGCGGTTGCTCGCCCAGCAGGTCGCTCGCCGGGTCGGTGGCGGCGAGTCCGGACTGCTGGACCGGCTCGACGTCGACGACATCCGCAACGAGCTGACCGAGTCCCCCGCGGTGCAGCAGGAGCTGGAGCAGCTGTGGCCGACGCTGTCGCCGGAGCAGCTGCTCACCGAGCTGTTCGCCGACCGGAGGCGGTTGAACTCGGTGGCCCGCCGCATCCCCGCCGCCGAGCGCGCGCTGCTGGAGCGCGACGCGCCCGGCCCGGAGGTGCCCTACGAGCAGCGCTGGTCGGCCGCCGACGTGGCGCTGCTCGACGAGGCGGCCGAGCTGCTCGGTGACGACGGTGCCGCGCAGGCCGCGGCCGAGGCCGCCGCGCTGCGCGAGGAGGTCGAGTACGCCCAGGGCGTGCTCGACGTGCTCGACCTCGAGGAGGACCTCGACCCGGAGCTGTTGCGGGCCACCGACATCATCGACGCGGACCGGCTCGCCGAGCGGATGCAGGTCGCCCGCTACGACTCGACGGCCGAGCGGGCCGCCGCGGACCGCGAGTGGACCTACGGTCACGTGATCGTCGACGAGGCGCAGGAGCTGTCCGCGATGGCCTGGCGGATGGTGATGCGCCGGGCGCCCGCCCGGTCGATGACGCTGGTCGGGGACATCGCGCAGACCGGTGACCGGGGTGGCGCCGGATCGTGGCACGAGGTGCTGTCGCCGTTCGTGGCGCGCCGGTGGCGGCTGGAGCAGCTGACCGTCAACTACCGCACCCCGGCCGAGATCGCCGACGTCGCCGACGACGTGCTCGCCGAGATCGACCCGTCGTTGGAACCGCCGTCGTCGGTCCGCTCGACCGGGGTCCCGCCGTGGGCGGCGGCGCTCCCGGCCGAGGGCCCCGGCCGGGACCGCGTGCTGGCCGAGCGGATCGCCGCCGATCGGGACGCGGTCGGTGAGGGCCGGACGGCGGTGCTGGTCCCGGCCGCGCGGGTGGCCCCGACCCGGGCTGCGCTCCTCGCGGCCGGGGTCCTCGACGCCGAGACCGACCCGGAGGAGCTGGACGCCGCGGTCGTCGTGCTCGCGGTCGCCGCATCGAAGGGCCTGGAGTTCGACGCGGTGGTCGTGGTGGAGCCCCAGGAGATCCTCGCCGAGTCGCCGCGCGGCCTCAACGACCTCTACGTGGCGATCACCCGGGCGACCCAGCGCCTCGGCGTGCTGCACTCCGGTGACCTGCCGCCGGTGCTGAAGCGGATCAGCCGGGAGCAGTAGCGCTGCCGGCCGCGGGCCCGGTGGAGGGTACCGCCGGTCCCGTGCGCCGGACCGCGTTCAGCGGGCGGGGCCGGACCGCCCGGTGCCGCGGATCCGGACCCGGTTCCGCCCGGCTCGTTTCGCGGTGTACAGCGCCTCGTCGGCGGCCGCGAGCAGCCGGTCGAGCTCGGTGCCCGCCCCGGGCTGGACGGCCGCGCCCACCGACACGCTGAGCCGGTCGATGCGCGCGGCGCCCTGCAGGGAGGTCACCTCGACGCTCAGCGACTCCACCCGGTGCCGGATGCGCTCGCACATCTCGTGCACCGCCGCCGCCCCGGCCGCCGGGTCCTGCTTCATCGTGCCCATCGCGACGACGAACTCCTCGCCGCCGAACCGGCCGACCACGTCGGTGCCACGGACTTCCGCGGTCAGCACCTCGGCCACCGAGGCGAGGACGGCGTCCCCGACGAGATGGCCGTGCCGGTCGTTGACGACCTTGAAATGGTCGAGATCGAGGATGAGGACGCCGGCCGCGACCCGGTCGCGACGGGCCGCGGCGAGCAGCCGGGTGGCCCTGGCCCGCCAGGCGTCGGCGTTGAGCAGGCCGGTCTTGGGGTCGGTGTCGGCCTTGTTCTCCAGTTGGCGGACCAGCGTGGTCTGTTCGAGCAGCAGCAACGGCGGAATCAGCAGGGCCAGCAGTGGCCAGTGTTCGGGGAGGGCCACGACGGCCACCAGGGCCCCCAGGCTCAGCGTCGCGATCTCCAGCGCGATCTCGCCGCCGGCCAGGATCGCCAGGAACGTCGAACGCGGCTGGGACAGCCGGATCACGCCCACGACCAGGAGCGTGTTCGTCGCGGTGTAGGCCAGCAGGCAGCACACGAGGGTGAGGAAGCCGGTGAGCGAGGCGTAGTCGTCGTGGACACCGGTCAGCTCCCGCAGCGCCACGACCAGGTACACCGCGAGGACGACGGTGGAGGTCGAGTACAGCTGCCGGTGCAGTGGTGTGCCCGCCGGGCGGAACACCCGGAAGTACAGGTGCGTGTAGACGGCGACGACGGTGGCGGCCGCCGCCGCGGCGGGCAGGGCGAGGGCGGCCGCGAACGTCCACACCGAGCTCAGGTCGATGTAACGGGTTTCGGCTATGCGCCGACGCATCCGTTCGGCCCCGAGCGACAGCTCGGCGTGCACGGCGGCCGCGACGAGAAGGGTCGCACCGACCATCCACACCCGCAGTTCGAGCAGTTCCTGGCCACGCAGCAGAATCTCGCCCACCACGAGCACGACGGCGGTCAGTTCGACCACCATCAGCAGGAGGCGCACACGCAGCGGCAGGAGCCAGAACGGTCGGCGGCGCACCGCGTCGCCGGTGCCCGGAACCCGGGCGCCGGATGCCGACGGATCTCCAGACAAGGGTGCCGAACCTTTGATCGTTTCCTTCGTCGAGCATAGCGGCCGGCAGCTCGGACTCGATGCTGGTCAGCGGGGCAGCATCGGCCTGCGGTGAGATCGCGGACGGCCCGGCAGATCGCCCCGTGAAGATCGACAGTGTCCCTGACGTGGCGAAGTCGTGTTTACCCTGGTGCTCGGATCTCACCCATAAGAGTGTCAGGGCTGCGGACAGTGACGAACCCGCGGTGTCTCCCGGCCGACCCGGGAGCGGGGGTGGGCGTCCGGATCCATGCGTGAGGAGGTGCAGCGGAATGCGTAACTGGAACTGGTGAATCGGATGCCGAACGGACGAAGGTCGCGAACAGCCGGAAGGGGTCGAACACATGCGTAACTGGAACTGGTGACCGCGTCAGAAAACTGCCGGAAACACTCGGGAAAGGAGCGCGACATGCGTAACTGGAACTGGTGACCCGCCCGCCGTGCGTGGTTCTCGCGGCTCTGGCCGCGTCAACCACGCACGGGCGGCGAGGCCGCGTACAGATCCCGCATCAGGGCGATCTCGGCGCCGTGATGGATGACCTCGCGGTGGATGTGCAGGACCAGCGTCGCGAGCGGCGCGTCGGCGTACGGGCCCTCGGCGGGCCCGCAGGGCCGGGCCAGCCCGTCGACGCCCAGCGCGGCGACCCCCTCGGTCCAGCGGTGGTAGGCCTCGTCGAGCTGGGCGAGCGCCCCGGCGGCGGTGGCCGCACAGACGTGCGAGTCGAAGTCGACCGGCCGGCCGCCGAAGTGCGCGTGCACCCGCAACCCGAACACCCCGACGATCACGTGCACCAGCCGCCAGGCGATCGTCGTGACCGGCGGTGGCTCCGGTGCCGGGAATGCGAAGTCGAGCACCCGGTCCCCGGACCCGGCGCCCGGCGGGGTCACCGACGCGCCCCGGGGGCGCACGCTCCACATACCGGGTACCGGTTCCCAGAGGTACTCGTCGTCGGTGAGCCCGGCGAGCCGGGGCCGCAGCAGGTGCTCCCAGTGGAAGGTCAGCTGATCGAGGAGCTGGGCGTTCCAGTCGATCCCGGCCGGGTCGGGGCCGGTGTGCCCGGTTCGCGGGCGCCGGTCGCTCGTGCCACGGTTCATGGCGGCAGGCTAGGACCGAACGAGGTCAGCCGCCGCCCGCGTCGGCACCCGGGCCGCCGCACGCGCCGACGCCGCCGCGACCAGTGCCCGCGCCGCCCTCAGGTCGTCCGGGCTGCGCTCGGGGTGGGACTGCACACCGAGCACCCACGGCCCCGCCCCGTCGGTCTCGATCGCCTCGACGACGGCGCCGGAGCGCGCCGTCACCCGCAGGCCGCTGCCGAGCCGGTCGACAGCCTGGTGGTGGTGGCAGCGCACGGTCACCGGGTCGGTCCCGAGCACGTTCGCGATCCGGGAGCCGGGTTCGGTCACGATCTGCACGGGCGCGTACACACCCGGCCCGGCGGAGTGCGCGGCCGCGACGGCCTCACCCACCGCGTCGGGCAGGTGCCGGTGCAGCGTCCCGCCGAGCGCGACGTTGAGCAGCTGGTGCCCGCGGCACACGCCGAGCAGCGGGATGCCGAGCTCCAGGGCCCGCCGCACGGTGGCCAGCTCGGCGGTGTCCCGTTCGGCCCGCGGGTCGTCGTCGTGCGGTCCGCGGGTCGCGCCGTGGTGCCGGGCGCCGATGTCTGGTCCGCCGCTGACCAGGACACCGTCGCAGGCCGCGACGGCGTCGACGGCGTCCGCCGTGGGCGGCAGCAGCACCGGTGTGCCGCCGGCCGCGGAGACCATGTCCAGGTAACCGCGCGGGACCAGCACGGTCTCCTCGTCCTCGACGACCCAGTAGCTCGCCCGCTCGGAGTAGCTCGTGATCCCGACCAGCGGCCTCATCCGTCACCGCGCACCACGTCGAGGACCTGGTCGCCGTAGCGGGCCAGCTTGCCCTCGCCGATCCCGGCGATGGTGCCCAGCGCCGCCCGGTCGGCCGGGGTCCGCGAGGCGATCTCGCGCAGCGTCGCGTCGTGGAAGATCACGTAGGCGGGTACCCCCTGTTCCTTGGCCGCGGCGGCCCGCCAGCTCCGCAACCGCTCGAACACCGGCGCGGCCTCGGGGGACAGCGCCACGGCGGTCCTGGACCCGGATCCGGAGCGCGAGCGGGGCCGGGCGGTCCGCTCGGGCTCCGTCCGCAGCCGCAGCGGCTTCTCGCCCCGCATCACGGCCGGGGAGTCGTCGGTGAACTCCAGCGTGGAGTGCGGCCCGCCGACGGCCAGCAGCCTGCGCGCCACCAGCTGGCGGACGACGCTGCGCCACTGCGGTTCGCTCAGCTCGGTCCCGATCCCGAACACCGACAGCTCGTCGTGCGAGAACTGCTCGACCTTCGCCGTCCGCCGCCCGAGCAGGATGTCGATCACGTGCACCGCGCCGAAGCTCTGCCTGCGCTCGTTCTTCAACCGCCAGACCGCGGACAGCACCTTCTGGGCGGCCACCGTCCCGTCCCAGGACGACACCGGGGTCAGGCAGGTGTCGCAGTTGCCGCATGCGGTGCCGGCCCCGGTGTCGAGATCCTGGCCGAAGTAGCGCAGCAGCTGCGCCCGCCGGCACTCGGTGGTCTCGCACAGCGCGAGCATCGCGTCCAGGTGCATGCCCAGGCGGCGCCGGTGTGCGGCGTCGCCCTCCGAGTCGTCGATCATCTTCCGCTGCTGGACGACGTCGGCCAGCCCGTAGGCCAGCCAGGCCGTCGACGGCTGACCGTCCCGCCCGGCCCGGCCGGTCTCCTGGTAGTAGCCCTCGACCGACTTCGGCAGGTCGAGGTGCGCGACGAACCGGACGTCGGGCTTGTCGATGCCCATCCCGAACGCGATCGTCGCGACCATCACCAGGCCGTCCTCGCGCAGGAACCGGGACTGGTTCGTCCGGCGCACCGCCGCGTCCAGCCCTGCGTGGTAGGGCAGGGCCCGGATGCCCTGGCCGGACAGGAACTCGGCGGTGTTCTCGACCGACTTGCGGGACAGGCAGTAGACGATCCCGGAGTCCCCGTCGTGCTCGGAGCGCAACAGGTCGAGCAGCTGACGGCGCGGTTCGTTCTTCGGGACGATCCGGTACTGGATGTTCGGCCGGTCGAAGCTCGCCACGAAGTGCCGTGCCCCGGTGAGCTGCAACCGCTGCGCGATCTCGGTCCGGGTCGCCTCGGTGGCGGTCGCGGTGAGTGCGATCCGCGGCACGTCCGGCCAGCGACCATGCAGCTCGGAGAGCAGCAGGTAGTCGGGCCGGAAGTCGTGGCCCCACTGTGCGACGCAGTGCGCCTCGTCGATCGCGAACAGCGCGATCCGGCCACGGTCGAGCAGCCGGACGGTCGACTCCACCCGAAGCCGCTCCGGCGCCAGGTAGAGCAGATCCAGCTCGCCCGCCAGGAACGCCTGCTCGGTGAGCCTGCGCTCGTCGGCGTCCTGGGTCGAGTTCAGGAACCCGGCCCGGACACCGAGCGCCTGCAGCGCGTCGACCTGGTCCTGCATCAGCGCGATCAGCGGCGACACGACGACGCCGGTGCCGGGCCGGACCAGCGCAGGCACCTGGTAGCAGAGGGACTTCCCGCCACCGGTCGGCATGAGCACCAGCGCGTCGCCACCGGCGACGACGTGCGAGACGATCTCCTGCTGATCGCCGCGGAACGCGTCGTAGCCGAAGACCCGGCGCAGCACCTCGTGCGGGTCGGAGCTGCGCACCGGGGTCCCGACGGGCTCGTCCGGCCCGTCGGGGTCCTCGGGCGGGGGCTCCCAGCCGTACCCGTCGTCCGGCTCTGGCGGCAGCGGGATCTCGTCCGGCGCGGCAGGGTCGACCACGCCTCCGATCGTAGGGGGCCCGTCCCGCCCGGTTCCGGTGGGCGGAGCGCCCGGCGTGACCGGATCGGTGCTGCGCGCGCCGCGCCGGGGGTGTAGGCACTCGGGTAGGACACGGCGCGCCGACACCGGTGCGCGCCCTGCACGCGGTAAGGAAACCCTGTGGATCTGAAGATCGGGTACAAGGCGTCGGCCGAGCAGTTCGGCCCGCGCGATCTCGTCGAGTACGCGGTGCTGGCCGAGCAGGTCGGCCTGGACAGCGTCTGGGCGTCCGACCACTTCCTGCCCTGGCGGCACACCGGCGGGCACGCCCCGGCCGCGTTGCCGTGGATGGCAGCTGTGGGTGAGCGGACCGAGCGGGTCCAGATCGGCACCTCGGTGCTGACGCCCACCTTCCGCTACAACCCGGCGGTGCTCGCCCAGACGTTCGCGACGATGTCGCTGCTCACCGGCGGTCGGATCATCGCAGGTGTCGGCACCGGTGAAGCGCTCAACGAGATCGCCGTCTCCGGCCGTGAGTGGCCGGAGTTCAAGGAGCGCTTCGCGCGGCTGCGCGAGGCCGTGCGGGCGATGCGCGCGCTGTGGACCGAGGACACCGTGTCCTTCGAGGGCGAGTACTACACGCTCGTCGACGCGACCGTCTACGACCGGCCCGAACAGCCGGTCCCGATCTACGTGGCCGCCGGCGGCCCGATGGTCGCCCGCTACGCGGGGCGCCACGGTGACGGCTTCATCTGCACCTCGGGCAAGGGCATGGACCTCTACACCGAGAAGTTGATCCCGGGCGTCGAGGAGGGTGCCGCCAAGGAGGACCGCGACGCCTCCGCCATCGACAAGATGATCGAGATCAAGATCAGCTACGACCGGGACCCGGAGGCCGCGCGGGAGAACTGCCGGTTCTGGGCACCGCTGTCGTTGACCGCGGAGCAGAAGCACTCGGTGGGCTCGTCGCAGGAGATGGAGCGGCTCGCCGACGAGCTGCCGATCGAGCAGATCACCCGGCGCTGGATCGTCGCCTCCGACCCGGACGAGGCGGTGGAACAGATCCGCCCCTACCTCGACGCCGGGCTGAACCATCTCGTCGTGCACGGGCCGGGCGACGACCAGCGTCGCTTCCTCACCCAGTTCTCCGAGGACGTCCTGCCGAAGCTGCGGGCACTGGCATGACCGCGCTGGAACGCGACGGGCGGGTGCTGCGCTGCCGGATCTCGACGGGCAGGCACGGCACGCTGGACGGTGCTGCGATGCAGGAGGTCACCGCGGCGCTCGCGCAGCCGGCCGACGGGGTCCTCGACGGTGCCGGTGCCGTGCTGCTGCACGGCGACGGTGAGAACTTCTGCACCGGCGGGGACGTGCGGGCGTTCGCCGGCGCCCAGGACCGCTACACCTACGTGCACGAACTGGCGGACACCTTCCACGCCATGCTGCGCGTGCTGGTGGCCGCCCCGGTCCCGACGGTCGCCGCGGTGCCGGGCTGGGCCGCCGGGGCCGGGATGAGCCTCGTGCTGGCCTGCGACCTGGCAGTGGGCGGCCGGTCCACCCGGCTGCGCCCGGCCTATCCGGCGATCGGGTTCTCCCCGGACGGCGGGATGAGCTGGACCCTGCCACGCCTGGTCGGGTCGGCGCGGGCCCGCCGGATCCTGCTCACCGACGAGGTGCTGGACGCCGACACGCTGGCCGAGCTCGGCGTGCTCGCCTCGGTGGTCGACGACGACGCGGTGGCCGACGAGGCCGCGGCGCTCGCGCACCGGCTGGCGCAGGGACCGACCGCGGCGCTCGGCCGGATCCGCGGCCTGCTCGCCCGCAGCTGGGAGTCGAGCCTGGACGAGCAGCTGGAGGCCGAGGCGGACTCGATCGCGACCTGCGCGGCCGGGCCCGAGGGCGCCGAGGGGCTCACCGCGTTCGCCGAGAAGCGGCGCCCCCGGTTCCACTGAGCCGGGCGGGCCCGGTCAGCGTCCGCTGGCCGGGCTCCCCGCGGCCAGGCGCCGCCCACGCTGCGACGGGCGATGGGAACCGGGCATCCCGACACCCCAGCGCTGCACCGGGCGGTGCAGGCCCGGCCCGAGCGGCCAGCCGGAGTCGAGCGGGGCCAGCAGCCGGTCCAGCTCCGAGTCCGGGGTGGCGCCGACGCTGTTGCGGAGCAGCTGCTGGAACTTCTCGTACTCGGCGAGCGCGTCGGCGACATGACCGCCGGCCAGCAGCGCCTCGACCAGCGCGCGCCGGGAACGCTCGCGGCTGGGAGCGGTGGCCACCGCGCGGCGGGCCACCGCGACCGCGTCGTCGTGCCGGTCGGCGGCGGTGAGGGTGCCGGCCAGTCCCTCCAGCGCGGAGAGCCGGAGCTGGCGGAAGCGCTCGCGCTCGACCGCGATCCACGGCGCGGTCCACGACGGCAGGATGTCGGACTCGAGCAGGTCGGTCTGCGGGCAGCCGATCTCCCGCACCGTGCGCAGCAGGCCGGCCGAGGACAGCCCGCGCACGAGCAGCAGCGCCTCGGCGAGATCGACCCGCACGTCATCGGCGAGATGCAGCCGGCCACGGTCGTCGGCGGCCAGCAGCTCGGGCAGGTCCACACCCGTCACGGCCTCGTCGAGCAGCCGGGCCGCGGCCGCCGGGCCGACACCGGCCCACAGGTCGGCGGCGAGCGCGGCGGTGGGCTGGGGCCGCGGATGCACGGCCAGGTAGGCGATGAGCCTGCGCGAGTCGACCGGCAGCGGGACCGGGTGGTCGCCGACGCGCAGGCCGAACGCGCCCAGGACACGCACCTGCGGTGCGCTGCTCCCGGTGCTACCCGTGCTGTCGATGCTGCTGGTGGACGGTGCGTGGTCAGCGGACCCGGCGAGTGCTGGTGTCGTCTCGCACTCACAGGATCGACAGTGATCGTCGGACATACGGTTCCCCGGATCGTTCGTGACGTGCGGCCCGCAGGCGGCCGTGCGCCGGGCCGGGGCGCGCCACCCGGGCGGAAGACCGGGGCGCGGAGAGGGCGCGACGAGACCGCACCGCACGGACGGCGGGCGGCGTCTCCGTGCGGTGTGCTCGGTCGCCGAGGATAGCGGAGCCGGGCCCGGCGCGTGAGATCCGGGTAAGGATTCACCCCTGCGGCGGGTGGGCGCACCGCCGAACGAGGCGCACCGGCGCCCGGTCAGGCCCGGACGAGCAACCGGACCCGGGTGCCGTCGTCGGCCCGCCACACGTGCAGGCTGTCGCACAGCTGGCGGGCGATCCAGGTGCCGCGCCCCCGGGGGCGCGACGGGTGCGGTGGTGTCAACCCGATGAGGGAGAGGGGGAGCGACCCCGTGTCGTGCACCTCGCACACCAGCTCACCCGGGCGGGTCCAGATCGAGAGCCCCGCCTCCGGGGAACCGTGCTCGACCGCGTTCGTCGCCACCTCGTTGACCGCCTGCACCATGTCCTCGCCGCGGACCTGGTCGAACCGGCAGGCGCGGGCGGCCGCCTCGACGGCGTCCCGCACGCGGGACAGCTCGAAAGTGTTGTACTGCAGCTGGATGTCCGGTGGCCCGAGCAGATGCGGCGGAGCGAAGGGCAGCGCGGCGAGCACCTCGGCCGGGGAGCGGAACGCCGGGTTCGCGGCGAACTGCTCGGCGTGCAGCAGCAACGGGTGGTTGGCCAGTGCGGCGTCGCCGACGGCGCCGTACAGGGGGATCCGCGGGTAGACGCACAGCTGGGTGACCGCGAGCCCGTCCAACGAGATGTTGAGGGCGGCCTCCAGCTCGATCCAGAACCCCCCGTCGATCCCGTCGAGATCCGGATCGTGCTGCGCGACGACGAACACCGGCCGGCCCGACGAGGACAGCGCCCGCAGCTCCCTGGCCCGCCAGGCGGCCACCGTCTGGCCGGACTCGCGGGCCGACCGGGTGAGCGTGGTCAGCCTGCCGACACCGCCCGTGCAGTCCGCGAGCTCCTCGCGCAGCGCGCGTTCGGCCTCGGGGGAGACGGCGAGCGCGATCTGGGCACCGGTGTCGCGGTCCGCGGCCGCCGCCACCGGCGCGACCCGCCGGACGAGCTCCGCGGTGTCGTCGGCGTGCACCAGCGCGTGGGCGAACCCGGGAGGGCGGGGGGCCGCGTTGACCTGCATCAGCGATTCACCGGGCGGACTTCGAGGGCGGGACGGTGCGGGGCGGCTCGTCGTCGAACGCGAGCTGGGGGGAGAACGCGGCGCCGCACCGGTCCAGGATCCGCTGCACCCGGGGCCGCACCCGGTGCAGCACCAGCCGGTGGGTCGACGGGAAGCTCTCCGCCGCGTGCACCAGCGCCACCGCCGACGCGACGTCGACGAACCGGACCGACGCCATGTCGAGCCCGATGTCGGTCGGTGCGTCGGCCGAGCGCAGCGTCGCGTCGAGGGCCTGGTGCAGCAGCGTGGTGATCTTCGGCCGGTTGCTGTGGTCGATCTCGCCGGCCAACCGGGCGTGCCCGATCCCGAGCCGGACGATCCGCAGCAGCCCGTCGTCGTAGGCGCCGGTCGCCGCAAGATGGTCCCGGTGCAGCGCGCGCATGATGTCGATCGACTCGTCGGGGAAGTGGACGTGGTCGAACGTGCAGAGCGCGGTGAGGGTGTCCGGGTTCTCCCGGACCAACCGGGCGAGCAAACCGTCGTACTCGGGGAGCGTGCCGGACGCGCCCGGATCGAGAGCCGCGTGCACCTGCCCGGTGATCCGGGCCCCGGCCCAGCCCTCGTCCAGCGCCCTGAGCACCTCACCGGTGATGCCGGCGTGAATGTCGGCGAGCGGGGTGCGGAAGGTCAGCCGGGTGCCCTCCTCCGGCACGATCTCCAGCTGCCCGACACGCAGCGGTTCCTCGGGATCGTGGCCGTCCTCAGCCATCCGGCGCAGCAACCCGTCCGCCGCGCCGTCGTCGTCGAAGAAGAAGATCTTCTCGCCGCGAGCCAGACCGTGCACCACGAACCCGGACGAGATCTCCCCGAGGTGCTCGACGCTGTCCGGGATCGCGCAGACGTGATCGCCGGACGACACGTCGTCCGCGAGCTTGATCACGTCTCACCTACCGGGGCGGGTCCGTCGGCGCTCGACGGCACGCTCTGTCACGCCTGCGAGGACGAGGTCACCGTACGGAGAGCCCCGGAGAGCGCCGGAGACCTCGGAACGCGCCGGGCGCCGAATCGACGGCGAGGCGCGGCGAGCGGGCAGCCACCGGCGGCGGACCGCAGGTGGCGGGCGCGCATCCGGGCCGTTCGGCGCAGCCCGGCCACCCCCGGACGGACCAGGCCGACGTTCAGGATGCGGCGATCTCGACCGAGGTCGTCGCGCTGCCCTTGATCGTCTGCAGGACGACGCAGTACCGCTCGGTCAGCTTCACCAGGGTCGCGACCGTGTCCGGGTCGGAGGGTGCGTCGCCGGAACGGACCTCGACGTTCAGGATCAGCCGGATGTCGCGGAAGCCGACCGGTGCGTCCTTGGCGACGCCGAGGGTGCCGCGGAAGTCCAGATCGCCCTCCGCGCGCAGGCCGCCCCGCACGTCGAGCTCCATCGCGGTCGCCACGGCCCGCAGGGTCACCCCGGCGCAGGCGACCAGTGCCTCGAGCAGCATGTCGCCCGAACACAGCTGGGTCCCGTCGCCGCCGGTCGCCGGGTGCAGACCTGCCTCGGCGAGCGCCTGGCCGGTGCTCACCTTGCAGGCGACCCCGGCGCCGAGCTCACCGTCCGCGGACAGTGTGACCACGGCCGACCCGGGGTCGTCGCGGTACTGCTGCTTGAGGGGGGCCTGGATGTCCTTCAGCGTCACGCCGCGGGCGGGCACGGTGTCGGTATCGGTGCCGGTGTCGGTATCGGTGTCGGTCACCGCACCATCCTCGCCCCGCGCGCCCGGCCTGCACAGCCCCGGAGCCGTTTAGGCTGCGGGCGTGGGCGGGGAATCGGAGACGGGCAGGGCCGCGGCGGTCCGACGCGGCGCCCGCGAGGCCCGGGACGCGGTGCGGGACACCGTGCGCGACACGGTCCGGGACTCCGTGCACGAGGTCGCCGGTCCGCCCACCGGCGACGACCGGCTCTGGACGGTGCCGAATGCGCTGAGCATGCTGCGGCTGGCCGGCGTCCCGCTGTTCCTGTGGCTGATGCTGGGCCCCGAGGCCGACGGCTGGGCCGTCGCCGTGCTGGCGATCGGTGGTTTCACCGACTGGCTGGACGGCAAGCTGGCCCGGATCCTGGACCAGTACAGCCGGTTCGGCGCGATGCTCGACCCGGCCGTCGACCGGCTCTACATCCTGGCTGCGCTGGTCGGTCTCGCGATCCGCGACATCGTGCCGTGGTGGGCGGTGGCGGTTCTGGTGGCCAGGGACCTGGTGCTGGCCGTGTGCGTGCTCGTGCTGCGTCGTCGGGGATACGGCCCGTTCGAGGTCGTCTACCTCGGCAAGGCCGCGACGTTCGTGCTGCTCTACGCCTTCCCGCTGCTCCTGCTCGGCGACGGCCCGTCCACCGCGGAGGCCGTGGTCCGGGTGATCGCGCACGCGTTCGCTATCTGGGGCGTGGCCCTCTACATGTGGTCCGGCCTGCTGTACCTGGCGCAGTTCGTGCTCGCGGTCCGCCGCCCGCTCCCGGCCCCGGCGACCCGTTTCGATCACCCGGACGGCGGGGGCTAGGCTCGTCACGTGAGTTCGGAGATTCCCTCGGACCTGACCTACACCGAGGCCCATGAGTGGGTGCGCGACACCGGGAACGGCGTGGTCCGGGTCGGCATCACCGACCATGCCCAGTCGCAGCTGGGTGATGTCGTGTTCGTCCAGCTACCGACCGTCGGCGACACCCTGTCCGCGGGGGACGCGATGGGCGAGGTCGAGTCGACCAAGTCGGTCTCGGACATCTACGCCCCGGTCGCGGGCGAGGTGGTGGCCGTGAACGAGGCGCTGGACGCCGGCCCGGAGCTGATCAACTCGTCGCCGTACGGGGAGGGCTGGATCGTCGAGCTGCGGCTCGCCGACGGTGCCACGCCGGCCGGCCCGCTCGACGCCGAGGCCTACCGCCAGCTCGCCGACGGTTCCTGACCGGCCCGGCGACCGTCCGACGCACGGGCCACCGGCCCGCCGCGGCCTGGCGTATCGCGGTGACACCCGGGCGGGTAGGTTCGGTTCCCCTGACGGGTCGACCCTGACAGGTCGACCCGGACGGGTCGGCAGCCGACACTCGACACGCCGACACCCGACACTGATACGCCGATGCCGCAGCAGGCCCGGGCCGCGCCGAGTACGGGGCGACCCACCAGCATCACCCGGACCGCGTCCGGGACCCCGCTTCCGGAGGAGGAGACCCCGAGGTGACCACGAACGACCCGCGCGACGTGCCGCCGGAGCGCGCACCGGAGACCACATCGGTCTTCCGGGCGGACTTCCTCGCCGACGTGGAGCAGCCGACCGCCGAGCCGTCCGTCTCCGGTGTCGACGGGTTACCTGCCGGGTCGGCCCTGCTGGTCGTCCGGCGCGGTCCGAACGCCGGCTCGCGCTTCCTGCTCGACGTGCCGACCACCAGTGCGGGCCGGCACCCCGACAGCGACATCTTCCTCGACGACGTCACGGTCTCCCGCCGGCACGCCGAGTTCCGCCGGGACGCGGGCGAGTTCGTCGTGGTGGACGTCGGCAGTCTCAACGGTACCTACGTCAACCGCGAACCGGTCGACACGGCGGTGCTCGCGAACGGCGACGAGGTCCAGATCGGCAAGTTCCGCCTGGTCTTCCTGACCGGCCCTCGCGACGGCGACCCCCGGGGCTGATTCCACCCGGGGCGGCCCGTCCGGCACTCCGCGCGAGGACCGATGTGTGACGATCGTCGAAAGGACGCTGTCACACCCCGTCCGGAGGCGCGCGTCGGGGGCCCCGCCCGTGTAGCGTCGGAACGTGTCGGTGGCGGCGGTACGAGCGACCACAGCTCCCAGGGCACGGATCAGGGCGAGCAAGGCGATCAGGCCGGTCGGGGTGGCGGGTCCACCCGGGGCGGCCGAGCGGCCCGACAGGGCCGGGGAGGCGGGCTGATGAGCGAGATGCGCGTCGTGGGCGTCAGGGTCGAACTCCCGGCGAACCAGCCGATCCTGTTGCTGCGGGAGACCAACGGTGACCGCTACCTCCCGATCTGGATCGGATCGGTCGAGGCGACGGCCATCGCCCTCGAGCAGCAGGGGGTCAAGCCGGCCCGGCCGCTGACCCACGATCTGTTGAAGGACGTGATCGGAGCGCTGGGCCGGCGCCTCGAACAGGTCCGGGTGACCGACCTGCAGGAGGGCACCTTCTACGCGGAGCTGATCTTCGACGGCGGCGTCACCGTGTCCGCGCGGCCGAGCGACTCGATCGCACTGGCACTGCGGACCGGTGTCCCGGTGCACGCCGACGAGAGCGTGCTCGCCGAGGCCGGGCTCGTCATCCCCGACGAGCAGGAGGACGAGGTCGAGAAGTTCCGCGAGTTCCTCGACTCGGTGTCACCGGAGGATTTCCGCGGCGCCCAGCCCGGGTGACGCCCGATCGGGCGGCCGGGGACCGTTCGGCGACGTCGGACGCCGCTCGGCGTGGCCGGCCCGCCCGTGCCGTGTCACCTGGCGTTGTGCGGTACGGCCGTGTCGGCGAGCCGCGTTGACCACTACGGTCGCCGGGCCTACCGTCATCAGCGTTGATGACATCCGTGCAACTCGTCTTCACGCAGAGTGATGGGAAGGCGGGATGGCCACGGTGCGGCCGACCGAGGGAGACCACGCGGTGCAGACGCCACCACCCGAGGGGCCGGGGCAGGCAGAGCTGTTTCCGGACCCGCTCGTCGGTGAGGGGCTGGACGGGGTGTCCGACCGCCTCGTCGGCTTCCGCGGCCCGACCGCATGCCAGGTCGTCGGTATCACCTACCGGCAGCTCGACTACTGGGCGCGGACCGGTCTGGTCGTGCCGTCGATACGGGGGGCGGCAGGCTCCGGGAGCCAGCGGCTCTACTCGTTCAAGGACGTTCTGGTCCTGAAGATCGTGAAGCGGCTGCTCGACGCCGGGGTCTCGCTGCAGAACATCCGGATCGCGGTCGAGCACCTGCGCCGGCGCGGGATCCGGGATCTCGCCGGGATCACCCTGTTCTCCGACGGCACCACCGTCTACGAGTGCACCTCCCCGGAGGAGGTGGTCGACCTGTTGCAGGGTGGTCAGGGTGTCTTCGGCATCGCGGTCTCGGGTGCGATGCGCGAGATCAGCGGTGTGATCAAGGACTTCCCGGTGGAGCGCGCCGACGGTGGCACCGTCGACGACTCCCCGGAGGACGAGCTGGCCCGGCGTCGCTCCCGGCGCGCGATCTCCTGAGCTGCCCGGCTCACGCGACCGCGCGGAACGGGTCGTGCTCGGCCAGCAGCTTCTCCAGCCGAGCCTGGTCGACCCGGTTCACGACGGTCAGGCTCTCCTGCTTGTCGCGGACGCACTTGGCCAGCGTGAACGCCGAGGTGACGGCGTAGAGCACCGCGATCGCCAGGAACGCCTTCACCCAGCCGTCGACCGGCAGGTAGAAGGTTCCGACGACGACCGCGGCCAGCGAGACGCCGAAGGACAGGATCGCCTGCAGGTGGAAGGCGGCGGTGGTCGCGGGGACGGGGTTCGGGGCGCTGCTGTTCGACATGCCGCCAGCGTGGCCCGGGCGAACCGGACCCGGTGCCGTGGAAATACTGACCGGACCGGTTATCCTCACTCCGGTAGTCGTTGACACCGAGCGGGAGAGACCCGGGGCAGCACGACCGGGCGCCGAAGGAGCAAATCCCTTCCCGGAACCTCTCAGGCACCAGGACCGCACGGGCGAGACGCCTCTGGAAAGCGACGGGCCACCACGGGGAGCCCGTCCGCCGACGGGGAAAGCCCGAAGCCTCGGGTGAATCTCTCAGGCGCCCGGATCGCGGGTACGGACAGAGGGGGAGGGGCGAGACAGCCCTGCCCCGCCCGAGCCGTCACCTTCGGAGGCGCCGTGAGCCCGACCCCGCAGCAGGACCGCCCCACCCTCGCCGAGCTGGAGCGGGGGCTGCCGTTCGCCGACCGGCACGTCGGGCCACGCCCCGCCGAGCTCGACCGGATGCTCGACGAGCTCGGTGTCGACTCGCTCGACGCGCTGGCCGAGCGGGCACTGCCCGGTGCCATCCGTGATCCCGAACCGGTCGGCGGTTCGCTGCCGGAACCGGTCGGTGAGGCCCAGATGCTCGACGAGCTGCAGGCGTTGGCCGACCGCAACACCGTGAACGTCCCGATGATCGGGCTCGGCTACCACGGCACCCGGACCCCGTCGGTGATCCGGCGCAACGTGCTGGAGAACCCGGCCTGGTACACCGCCTACACGCCGTACCAGCCGGAGATCAGCCAGGGCAGGCTGGAGGCGCTGCTGGCGTTCCAGACGATGGTGTCGGACCTGACCGGGCTCCCGGTCGCCGGGGCCTCATTGCTGGACGAGGCCACCGCGGCCGCCGAGGCGATGACGCTGCTGCGACGCGCCGGACGCGCGCGATCGGCCCGATTCGTGGTCGACGCCGACACGTTGCCGCAGACGGTGGCCGTGCTGCGCACCCGGGCCGAGCCGCTGGGCATCGAGCTGGAGATCGCCGACCTGTCCGGCGGCACGCTGCCCGCGGGCGACATGTTCGGTGTCCTGCTGAGCTACCCGGGCGCCTCCGGGCGGATCGCCGACCCGTCGGCGTTGATCGCGCAGGCCCACGAGCGGGGTGCGCTGGTCGCCGTCGCCGCGGACCTGCTGGCGCTGACCCTCCTCACCCCGCCGGGTGAGCTGGGTGCGGACGCCGTGGTCGGTTCCACCCAGCGGTTCGGTGTCCCGCTCGGGTTCGGCGGCCCGCACGCCGCGTTCCTCTCGGTCGGGCAACGGCACGCCCGGCAGCTCCCCGGCCGGCTCGTCGGGGTCTCCCGCGACGCCGACGGCAGCTACGCGCTGCGGCTGGCGCTGCAGACCCGCGAGCAGCACATCCGCCGGGAGAAGGCGACCTCGAACATCTGCACGGCACAGGTGCTGCTCGCCGTGATGGCGGCCTGCTACGCCGTCTACCACGGGCCGGACGGCCTGCGGGACATCGCCCGGCGCACGCACCGGATGGCCGCCGTGCTGGCGGCCGGTCTGCGCGGCGGCGGCATCGGGATCGGGCACGACGCGTTCTTCGACACAGTCGTCGCGCAGGTGCCCGGCCGGGCGGACGCCGTCGTCCAGGCCGCGCACGACGCCGGGATCGCGCTGCGCCGCATCTCCGGTGACGAGGTCGGCCTCTCCACCTCGGAGATCACCACCGTCGCCCACCTGCGCACCGTCTGGCGGGCGTTCGGGGTCGCCGAGCCGGACGTCGAGGCGCTCGACGCGGCCACCGGGGACGCGCTGCCCGGGGCACTGCTGCGGACCAGCGAGTACCTGACCCACCCGACGTTCCACGAGCACCGTTCCGAAACCGCGCTGATGCGCTGGCTGCGCCGGCTCGCCGACGCCGACCTGGCGCTGGACCGCACGATGATCCCCCTCGGGTCGTGCACGATGAAGCTCAATGCCGCCGCCGAGATGGAGGCGGTGACCTGGCCGAAGTTCAGCGACCTGCACCCGTTCGCGCCGGAGTCGGACACCGCGGGCTCCCGGGAGATGATCACCCAGCTGGAGACGTGGCTGGCCGACCTCACCGGCTACGCCGCCGTCTCGCTGCAGCCGAACGCCGGCAGCCAGGGCGAGTTCGCGGGGCTGCTGGCGATCGCGGCCTACCACCGCAGCCGCGGCGAGTCCGAGCGCGACGTCTGCCTGATCCCGGCGTCCGCGCACGGCACCAACGCGGCCTCGGCGGTCATGGCCGGGATGCGGGTCGTCGTGGTCGGCACCGACGCCCGGGGCAACGTCGATCTCGACGACCTGCGGGCCAAGATCACCGAGCACGGTCCGCGGCTGTCCGCCCTGATGATCACCTACCCGTCCACGCACGGCGTCTACGAGGCGCAGGTCCGCGACGTGTGCGCTGCGGTGCACGAGGCCGGTGGCCAGGTCTACGTCGACGGTGCGAACCTGAACGCACTGGTCGGGGTGGCCCGGCCCGGTGCGTTCGGCGGCGACGTCTCGCACCTGAACCTGCACAAGACGTTCTGCATCCCGCACGGCGGCGGGGGGCCGGGCGTCGGGCCGGTAGCGGTGGCCGAGCACCTCGTACCGTTCCTGCCCGGACGCGGCGAGGTCGGCCCGGTGTCCGCGGCCTCGCACGGTTCACCCGGCGTGCTGCCGATCTCCTGGGCCTACCTGCGGATGATGGGGCTGGACGGGTTGCGCCGGGCCACCCTCACCGCCGTCGCCGCCGCGAACTACGTCGCCCGGCGGCTGCAGGAGCACTACCCGGTGCTGTACTCGGGCACCGACGGCTCCGTCGCACACGAGTGCATCCTCGACCTGCGGGCGATCACCAAGGACACCGGCGTCACGGTCGACGACGTCGCCAAGCGGCTGATCGACCACGGTATCCACGCCCCGACCATGTCGTTCCCGGTGGCGGGCACCCTGATGGTCGAGCCGACCGAGTCCGAGGACCTGCCCGAGATCGAGCGGTTCGTCACCGCGATGATCTCCATCCGGGGCGAGATCGACCGGGTCGCCGCGGGGGAGTGGCCTGCCGACGACAACCCGCTGCGCAACGCGCCGCACACCGCGGCCTGCCTGGCCGACGACAAGTGGGACCACCCCTACCCGCGGGAGCTGGCCGCCTACCCGACCGGCGCGGTGCCGGGCGTGCACGACCGCAAGGTGTGGCCGCCGGTGCGCCGGATCGACGGCGCCCACGGCGACCGGAACCTGGTCTGCTCCTGCCCGCCGCCGGAGGCGTTCGCCTGACCGCCCGGCCGGGTCGGTCCCGCCCGCCCTCGGGCGGGCGGGGCCCCGGTCCAGGCGGTGAGCCCGGTTTCAGGTCACGGGCGGCCCGGGCCGTCCCGCCGGTCGATCCGGGGGAGCGGGCGGGTCACGTCGGCGTCGTTCCCCTCGGGGGTCTCGGCCGGGCGGACCGGGGGCAGGATCCGGGTCTCCTCGTCGGCCGATGGCGCGAGGGCGGCCGGTTCGGGGGCGGTCCCGGTGCCTGTCTCGGTGCGCGGCTCGACCCGGCGCTCCAGGGCCATGATGCCGATCACGAGTGCAGCGCCGAGCAGAGCGGGGACCAGCATGGCGACCCAGCCCGGATCCGGGGCGAGCAGCCCGCGGGCGTCGTCCTGCCAGGGCCAGAGCGCCCGCAGCGCACCCAGCAGCACGCCCACCATGATCACCATCAGGGTGCGGCGGTGGTGTTCCAGCAGCCATTGCAGCAGCGTGACGAAGGTACCCAGCCCGATGATCGCACCGAGCGCGAACACCGCGATGTAGGCGATGTCGAACTCGGCGACCGCGCGCAGGGTCGGCTCGTACAGGCCGAACACCAGCAGCAGGAACGAACCGGAGAAACCGGGCAGCACCAGCGCGCAGATCGCGATCGCGGCGGCGAGCCCGATCAGGACGTAGGGTGGCCTGCCGTCACCTGCGGCCGGTGGCAGGCCGCTGACCAGGTAGGTCACCCCGAACGCGACGACGGCGAGCCCCCACTCGCGCCACCCGCGTAGCGTCCCGGTGATCCGCAGCGGGACCGCGACCGAGGCGGCGACCATGCCGAAGAACACCGCCCGGGCGCCGACCGGATGCGCCTCGATGAGGTCGGGCAGCACCCGGGAGGCCAGCACGACGGCCAGGACCATCCCGGCCGCGACCGGCACCAGCAGGCCCCAGTCCAGTCGGCGCAGCTGCTCGCGGGGGCGGGTGTCACCGCCCGCACCGCCCGGGAGCAGCGCACGGACCGCGCCCACCAGGTGACCGGCCTGGGCGATCAGCCGCTCGTAGATCCCGACGACCAGGGCCATCGTCCCACCGCTGACGCCGGGGATCGTCTCGACGACCCCGATCGCCGCGCCACGCGCGAGGTGAACTCCGGACATACGCGACAACACGACGGGTCAGGCTACCGACCGGGGCCCGAGGGCGAATCACGCGGGTGAACCCCGGCGCCCCCGAACGATCGGAGCGTTGCCCGGATCGACGGCCCGGCCGGCGGCGAACGGCGGGCCGGCCACGCGACGGGTGAGATCGCTGCCGGCGGGTACCTACGGTGGGACCCGGACCCGCCCGGAGAGGAACGCATGACCCGCACGCACCGAACCCGCCCCGATCGCCGCACGGGCGGTCCGTCGCGCTCCGGCGTGCAGGGCGACGGCCGCGAACTCGCCGCGCGGCTGCACGACATGGACGGCTCGGGCTACGGCGCCTACAAGGGCCTGACGGGGCGCTGGACGATGGACGGATTCGAGCTGGCGGTCCGCAAGGTCCAGGCCGACCCGTTCGCGCCGCCGTCCCGGCTGCGGATCACCGTTCCCGCGGCGACCGCCGGCCTGCCCGAGCAGCTGTACCGGACCCCGGTGCGGGCCAGGGCGCTCGGCGGGTTCCTGCTCCGCGCGCTGCGCACCGGCCTGCGCGACACCCCGCTGACGGTGGACGCCGGTGGCCAGGAGGTGCTGGAACGCAGCGCCGTGCGGATCGACCGGGACTCCGGCGACGTCGTCGTGGAGCTCGGGGTGCCGCTGCCGGGGCGTGGCCGCCGCATCGCCGGCCACGCCGCCGCCCGCATTCTCACCGAGGACCTCCCCGCAGCCGTCCACGGCACGTTGACCTGGGGAAACGCCGACCGCGACCGGGTAGTGGAGTTCGTCGAGACGATCGAGGACGCCGGAGCGCTGCGAGCGGCGCTGCGGGACAACGGTCTGGTCGGTTTCGTCGCCGACGGCGCGGTGCTGCCGCGCGCGTCCGGCATCGACGACCGGCCGCTGCGTGACGCCGTGCCGTTCCGGGCACCGGAGTCGCTGCGGGTCACCCTCGACACCCCGAACCGGGGCCCGGTGACCGGGATGGGCGTCCCCGAGGGCGTCACACTGGTCGTCGGCGGCGGGTACCACGGCAAGTCCACGCTCCTGCGGGCCCTGGAGACCGGGGTGTACGACCACGTACCCGGCGACGGCCGGGAACTCGTCGTGGCCCGCGCGGACACCGTCTCGGTGCGGGCCGAGGACGAGCGGTCGGTGCAGCGGGTGGACGTCCGTGCGTTCGTGACGGACCTGCCCTCGGGGCGTCCGACCGAGGACTTCTCGACGCTGTCGGCGTCCGGCTCGACCTCGCAGGCGGCATCGACGATCGAGGCCCTCGAGGCCGGTGCCGACACGCTGCTGGTCGACGAGGACACCTCGGCGACCAACGTGATGATCCGGGACGCCCGGATGCGCGAGCTCATCTCGGCGGAACCGCTGGTGCCCTTCGTCGACCGGGTCCGCCCGCTGCACCGCGACCACGGGGTCTCCACGGTGCTGGTGATGGGCGGTTCGGGAGACTACCTGGACCGGGCGGACACCGTCATCCTGCTGCAGGACTACCGGGTCAGCGAGATCACCGGCCGGGCCCGCGAGATCGCCGGGAGGGCGCCGGAGGACGCCGACGCCGGGTTCCCCGCCTTCGGGCACCGGGTCTTCGACCCGGCGAGCGTCGACCCGCAGGTCCGCGGGCGCCGCAGGATCACCGCCCGCGGCCGGGGCCGGCTCACCTTCGGCGGCGAGGACATCGACCTGTCCGCGGTGTCCCAGCTGGCCGATCCGTCGCAGACGACCGGGGTGGGCCTCGCCATGGCGCACCTGGAGCTCGACGGAGTCACCCTCGCCGAGGCACTGGACCGGCTCGACGACGACCTCGATCGTGACGGCGCCGCGGCGATCGCGCACGGCTCGCTCGCCGACTTCGCCGCGCCGCGCCGGCACGAGGTCGCGGCGGCGCTGAACCGGTTGCGGTCGGCCAGGGTCAGCGGCCACCGCCGGTGACCGGTTGCCTCCATCGGGTGACACCGGGAACCGGGGGTCGCACCGGGGCGACCTTTCCGACGGCGCGGACGACCGTCCGCGCCGTCCGAGAGGGGAGCACCCGCATGCGTCACATCGCCACCTTCTGCGGCAGCTGCAACTGCGGCTGCCCGGAGCTCTACGTCGACGACACCGCCGCCCCGGAGAAGCGGATCGTGATCACCGACGACTTCGGGCAGCGGATCCAGATGAGCGCCGACCAGTTCTCGGACCTGGTGGCCTCGGCCCGCGACGGTGTGCTGGACCAGGTGGTTCCGGCCTGACCGGCCGGGGGCCGTTCATCCGAGCCACTCCAGGGCGGCGGCCGCCGTCCATGCCTGGGCGCGGCTGCCCAGCGCCTCTCCGGTGAAGGGCTCGTAGTACTCGGCGAACGTCAGGTCGGTGAGCTGGGCCAGCGCCGCGGCCCGCAGATCGGTGTACAGGGCCTCGTCACCGTCTCGCCGGGCGGCCCAGCCGAGGAGCAGCACCAGGAACGGCCACACCGGGCCCCGCCAGTAGGTGCGGGCCCGGAAGTCCGGGCTCTCCGGTGACGTCGAGGGCGGCAGCGGGAACCGCAGCCCGGGGTGCCCCGCCCAGCGCGCCGAGCGCAGCAGCGCGCGCTGGGCGGCGAGCAGGCCGGGCTCGCCCCCGGCGACCAGCGGGGCGAATCCGGCGATCGTCTCGGCGCCGATCCACTCACCGGCGCGGACGTCGAAGTCGCGAGCCAGCCCGGTCGTCGGGTTCACCGTGGCCGCGACGCCGGCGCGGAACCGGGCGGCGGTGCCGCGCTGCTCGGCTGCGTCGTCCGGCCGGTCGAACTCGTCGCAGATGCCGGCCAGCGTCCCGGCAGCGGCGGCGAGCACGGCGGAGAAGAACACGTCGCGCACCCGGAAGTCGACCGCCGAGCAGGTCGCCGCGTCGTCGTAGCCGACCGACCGCATCTGCTCCACCAGCCACAGGTAGCGGTCGTACTCGGTGTCGGTGGGACGTTCCCCGGCCGAACCCACGTGCAGCACGTCCCGCCGCCGGTAGGGCGGCAGCGGGCCGGGTACGACCCGGGAGTAGGGGGCGTCCCAACGCGGCGAGTTGTCGAACCCGGACTCCCAGCTGTGGTGAATCTCCACCAGCCCGACGCCGTCCGGGTCCCGCGCCGAGGCCAGCCACCGGTGCCAGGCGAGCCAGCCGTCGAGCGAACCGGCGACCAGGCGCTCCGCCTCGGCCGCATCCGACCCGCCGTTCTCCCGGCCGCGGTCGAGGATGTGTCGCAACGCGATGGCGTGGACCGGTGGCTGGCAGATGCCGGACGTCCGGTATCCGGGCGGCCGGGCGGGCACGTCGTCGGTGCCCCACCGGTCCGGCCCGGGGAAGTAGTCGGTCGACGACGGGGAAAAGACGATGTGCGGCACCATCCCGGTGCTCCACTGAGCGGCGAGCAACGACTCCAGCTCGGTGACCGCCCGCGGCACGTCGACCCGGGACAGTCCGATCGCGACGAACGCGGAGTCCCAGCTCCACTGGTGCGGGTAGAGGTCGGGCGCGGCGGTCGTCATCGTCCCGAGATCGTTGCGGCGAAGGACCTCGACGGCGGCGGAACGGAGCGTCCCGGGATCGACGGCGGTTGTGGTGCTCACGAGGGACGGTCCTCCATCAGCTGGTGGGTCGCGGCGTCGTAGAAGCGCAGTGCGTGCGGTGGCAGGCGTAGATGGACGGTGTCGCCGGGATCGGCGCGGAACGACGCCGGTGCGGTCACCTTCAGCTCCCGGTCCCCCGCGGTGACGGTGAGCAGGACGGCGGAGCCGGTCGGTTCGCACACGTCCAGCCGGGCGGTGAGGGTGTCACCGGGCGCGTCCCCGCGGATCGCGGCGATCTCGATGTTCTCGGCGCGGACACCGATCAGGACGTCCCGCCCGGCGGCACCGCGCAGCGCCGCGGGGGCGGTCAGGTCCGTACCGGCGACGTCGATCCGGTCGCCCTCCCGGCCGACCTTCGCGGGGAGGAAGTTCATCGGCGGGGACCCCAGGAAGCCACCGACGAACTTCTCGGACGGGGTGTCGTAGACCGCCAGCGGATCGCCGAGCTGCACGATCCGGCCCGAGCGCATGACGGCCACCCGATCACCCAGCGACAACGCCTCGCCCTGGTCGTGGGTGACGTACACGGTGGTGACGCCGAGATCCTGGACGATCTTCTTCAGCTCGGTCCGGAACTCCATGCGGAGCAGCGCGTCCAGGTTCGACAGCGGCTCGTCCATCAGCAGCACGTCGGCGTCGACCACGATCGCCCTGGCGACCGCGACCCGCTGGCGCTGCCCGCCGGACAACTGGGCCGGCTTGCGGTCCAGGTACGGCGTGAGCTGCAGCAGGTCGGCCGCCCAGGCCACCCGCCGGTCCACCTCGGCCCGGGCGGTGCGGCGGGTGGTCAGGCCGAACGCGATGTTGTCGCGCACCGAGCGGTGCGGGAACACCGCGTAGGACTGGAAGACCATCGACAGGTTCCGGCGGTGCGCCGGCAGATAGGTAACGTCGCGGCCGCCGATCTCGACCGAGCCGCCGTCGGGAAGCTCGAGACCGGCGAGCATCCGCAGCAGGGTGGTCTTCCCACAGCCGGACGGCCCGAGCAGGACGAGGAACTCGCCGTCGGCGATGTCCAGTGAGACGTCGTCGGTGGCCCGGTCGGTGCCGCCCGGGTACGTCTTGTGCACGTTCCTGATGGAGACGGAACTCATCGGATCGTCGACCCCCACATGTTGGTCAGGTAGCGGCGCATCACCGCGATGAAGATCAGGGCGGGAAGGACGAGGGCGAACCCACCGGCGAACCGGTAGGCCAGCGGCGAGTCGGCGAGCGAGGTGAGCACCTGCGCGGGCAACGTCCGGTGGTTCAGCGTGAGGATCGAGGCGCCCAGGACCTCGTTCCAGCTCATGACGAAGGTGAAGATCGACGCGGCGGCGATGCCGGGCAGCGCCATCGGTGCGACGACCGTGCGGAACGCCTGCAGCGGGGTGCAGCCGAACACCCGGGCTGCCTCCTCGACGTCCACCGGTACGGCGACGAACACACTGGCGACGATAAGGATCGTGGTCGGCAACGCGATCGCGGAGTGCAGCAGGATCACCGCGTAGGTCGTGTCGTACACCCCGGCGGTGAGGAACAGCCGGGCCAGCGGGACCGACAGCACGACGATCGGCAGCGCCCTGGTGAACAGCAGGAACAGCTGGTAGGGCTCCTTGCCGCGGAAGGTCGACCGGGCCAGCGCGTACGCGGCGGGCACTCCGACCAGCGAGGACAGCAGCAGCGTCCCGAGGCCGACGATCATCGAGTTGCCGAACGACGCGAGCACGCCGGTCGAGGTCAGGAAGGTCCCCAGCGTCTGCACCGACAGGTCGGTCGGCAGGAACGACAGCGGGAACCGGTTGAGCGACTCCCGGCTGGACAGCGCGGCGAGCGCGATCAGGTAGAGCGGCACCGCCATGAACGCGGTGATCGCGAGGCAGGCGGCCTGCAGCGCGATCCGGGCCCGGCGCCGGGCGCGCAGCGGGGCCGGGTCGGGCCGGACGGACCGGTCGGGCAGGGCGGGCCGGTGGGGCTGGACGGTCATCGGGACTCCCGCAGGGCGCGCAGGTAGACGAGCGAGGTGAGCATCGAGATGACGAGCACGACCAGGGCGAGCGCCGCGGCGACGTTCGGGTTCTGCAGGCCCGTGTACCAGCGGTAGGTCTCGCCGACCAGCAGCGGGAAGTTCTGCCCGGTCAGTGCCTGGGCCACGGCGAAGGTCTGGAACGCCAGGATGGTGCGCAGGATCAGCGCGACCTGCAGGCTCGGGCGCAGCAGCGGCAGGACGACCCGGCGCAGCCGCTCCCAGGGGCCTGCGCCGAACACGGCGGCGGCCTCCTCGTAGTCCTTCGGGATGCCCTGCAGCCCGGCGACCACGATGACCAGCACCAGCGAGGTGGCCCGCCACAGCTCGGCGACCAACACGCAGACGAACAGCGAGACCGGATCGTCGAAGGCCAGCCAGGCGACCGGTTCCAGGCCGATCGTGGCGAGCGCCGAGTTGAGATAGCCGCGGTCGGTGAACACCGCCAGCCAGACCAGGCCGGCGGCCAGGTCGGAGACGGCGAGCGGGATGACCCACAGGTAGAAGTAGGCACCGGCGAACCGTGGCCGGGCCCGCAGCAGCAGTGCCATCGTCACGGCGAACGCGAACTGCACCGGGATCAGCACCACGATCAGCAGCAGCGTGTTGCGCACGGCGGGCCAGAAGTACGGGTCGGCGACCATCCGGGCGACGTGCTCGCCGGTGAGGCCGCCGTCGGCGCCGGTGAACGCCTGCAGCACGCCCTGCACGACCGGCCAGCCGAACAGGGCTGCCATGAACACCACCGACGGCCCGACCAGCCAGACCACCGACGGCACGGCGCGCGGCCGGACCGGTGGGCCGCCGGTGTGCGGCGGGGCCTCCCGGGTGATCGTGGCGCTCATCAGCCCACCTCGCAGACGTCGGCGACCGGATCAGGGGCCCAGCACGGCACGCGCAGCTCGTCGAGGATCGCGGACAGCGTCCGGGCCTCCGAGCCGAGCACCGCCCGGACCGGCTCCCGGTTCAGGCAGATCCGGGTGAAGCAGTTGGCGAACACCTGGCTGACCTCGGCGTCCCGGGAGTCGAGCCCGACCGGCGGGAGCGCCAGGATCGCGTCCTCGGCCTCCTGCTGGGCGCGCACCGCGGCCGACTCCAGGGCGATCCCGGCCGGCAGGTCGGTCGGCAGCTCGGTGCGCACGACCGGGAAGAACGCGTTCTGCCGCAGCGTCTCCACCTGCAGGGCGGGATCGGACAGGCCACGGATCGCCTGTTCGGCGAGCTCCCGTTCGGCGCCCCCGCGGGGCAGCCCGACACCGGCGACGATGAGCATGTAGCCGAGCCCCTTCGGCCCGCGCGGGGCGGGCACCATCAGCCACTCGTCGGGGTGCTGGTCGACCGCGCCGACCAGCCGGGCGACGTGGTCCCAGGCGACGAGAACCTCGCCGCGGGCGAGCGGCTCCTGCATGAAGTCGTAGTTGGTCGATGCGGGCGCGGTCACGGCCCACAGCTCGCGCAGGTACTCCCAGGCGTTCTCGGCGTCCGGCGTGGTGAAGGTGGTGATCTGCCCGCCGGTGAAGCTGGGCAGCAGGTAGCCCTGGTGGAACCGGTGGTGCAGTCCGTTCGGGCCGGCCGGGATGCCGAACACCGGCCGTCCTTCGGCGGCGGCCGCGGCCTGCGCCCAGCGCAGGTAGCCGTCGTAGTCGAGATGCTGCACGTCCACCCCGGGCGGCAGGTGGTCCAGCGCCCGCCGGTGCACGGCCACCACGTAGGTCGCCTGCATCCAGGGCACGTACTTCGCGGTTGCGCCGCCCAACCGCGCCAGGGACAGCACGTCGTCGGAATATCCGGCTGCAGTCAGGTCGGCCAGCAGGTCGTCGACGTCGTCGAGCTGATCGGCGACCGGTGCCAGGTGACCGTGCAGGCCGCCGACCAGGCCGGTGCCGACCCGGCCCGACTCGACCTGGCTGCGGATGGTGGTGACGAACACCCCGGCCTCGACCGGGTTGTAGGCGACGTCGACGCGCAGGTGCTCGCGCAGTGCCTGCTCGTAGCGCCGGCGCTCCTCGACCGGCGTGAACTGGGTGGAGAGGAACCCGACCGACCCGGCACCGGCGGCGCCGCTGGTGTCGAAGCCCGCGCACGCCGACAACAACGGGAGACCGAGAGCGGCCCCCAGCAACGCGCGGCGGGACAACGCGACTGGCGTCATCGTTGACCCCGTTCTTTTGTTCAATCGGTGGACGGAAAACTTCGGTACATTGAACGGACAGAAGTGGGGGATGTCAACCGGACGGGGGACGGATGACGGTGGTGGCGAGCCACGGCGCACTGGTGGCGCTGGTCCGCGAGCGCGGCGGGTTGTCCAGGGCGCAGCTGCTCGAGGAGACCGGTATGTCCCGCGGCACCCTGGTGACCCGGCTCGACGCGCTCACCAGGAACGGGCTGGTCTACGAGGGGGAGAGCCTCGGCGCGACCGGCGGCCGGCGGGCCCGCCGGATCCGGTTCGACGACCGCGGCCGGGTCGTGCTGACCGTGGACATCGGGCAGACCCACGTCCGGGTCAGCGTGACCGACCTCGCCGGGACCGAGCTGCGGTTCGCCGAGCTGCGGTGCCGGCTCACCGACGGCCCGGACGCGGTGCTCGGGCCCGCGCTCGACGCGGGGGACGCACTGCTGGCCGGCGGCGGCCCGGGGGAGCGGCCGGCCGGCGTGGGGATCGGCATCCCGGCGGCGGTCGATCCGGCGACCGGGATGGTGCTGCCGGTGACCCCGCTGCCCGGGTGGGCGCCCGAGGCCGTCGTGGCGACCGTGGGCCGCCGGTGGGGCCTCCCGGTGGTGGTGGAGAACGACGCCCGGGCCGCCGCCGTCGGGGAGAGCCGGTCCGACGACGAGACGCTGGTCGCGGTGAAGGTGGCGACCGGCATCGGCTGCGGCATCGTCGTCGGTGGCGACGTGATGCGGGGTGCCACGGGGATCGCCGGTGACATCGGGCACGTTCGGGTGGGCGGGCCAGGACCCGAACCGGTCTGCCGGTGCGGCCGGTACGGCTGCCTGGCCGCCTATTCCTCGGGCCGGGCGCTGCTCGGCAGGCTCGGTGGCGACGGTCACCGCACGCTCGACGATCTGGTCGCCGCGGCGGGAGAACCGCGCGTTGCCTCGGAGCTGGCCACCGCCGCGGACGTGCTCGGCGCCGCGCTGGCCACCACCGTGACCACCGTCAACCCGCACCGGGTGGTGCTCGGTGGCGTGCTGGGTGAGCTGCCCGTGGTCGTCGACGGGGTGCGCGCCCGGATCCTGGACGCGGTCAGCGAGCGTGCCCGGCCGGTGGTGGAGGCCAGCACCCTCGGCCCGCGGGCCATCCCGCTCGGGCTGGCCCGGCTGGTCACCCGCACGGTGTTCGCACCGGAGGCGGTCGACCGGCTGGTCGCCGGGTGAGCCGATCGACCCTCAACCGGGCGGGTCGAGCACGTCCGCCGCCAGCTCGATCAACCGGTCCCGCAGCGGCGCGGCGCGCTCGGCGAACCCGGCCTGAGCCCGTGCGTAGCGGGCCCGCCCGTCGGAGGTCTCGATCCGCACCGGGCTGAACCCGTATGCGGCGAGGTCGTAGGGGCTGGCCCGCATGTCCAGCTCGCGGACGTCCGCGGCCAGCTCGAAGCAGTCGGCGACCAGCTCCGACGGCACCGCCGGGGCCAGCTTGTAGGCCCACTTGTAGAGGTCCATCGTCGCGTGCAGGCAGCCCGGTTGCTCCAGCTCGACCTGGGTCTCCCGGGTGGGCGCCAGCGAGTTGCGTGGCGCGGCGGCGTCGGTGAAGAACCGGTAGGCGTCGAAGTGCGAGCAGTTGATCCGCTGGGACTCGACGACGGCGTCGGTCCCGGCGGCGCCCAGCCGCAGCGGGACCGAACCGTGCCGCGGCCGTTCGGTGCGGTAGACCATCGCCCACTCGTGCAACCCGAAGCAGCCCAGCCGGGGCTCCCGGGAGCGGGTCGCGCTGAGCAGCCGGTGCACGAACGCGGCGGTGGTGCGCAGCCGCTGCGGGAGCTCCGCCGGGTCGAGCAGCACCCCGTCGCCGCTGCGCCGGTAACCGGGCCGGTCGCAGAACCCCTCCGCACCCTCACCGGTGAGCAGTACTCCCGGGCCGGGGTCCCAGCGTTCCAGCTGGGCGGGCCGGTGCGAGTAGTAGGTGAACAGGAAGTCCCACACCGGGTGCGGTTCGCCGCGCCGGCGCCGGTCCCGGTGCGGGCCGGTCCACCCGGCCACCCGCCGCCGGTGCGCCTGCGCGCGGGCCCGCCATCCGGGCCCGTCCAGCACCAGGGTCGGCTCGGCCACGGGACCGACGGTACGGGCCGCAGCGGCCCGACCGGGCGTCAGGGCGGGGTGCCCGGGACGTGATCGGTCGTCCCGGACGGTCGGAGCAGGACGGCCACCCGGAGGCTGCTCCGGACCACCGGGCGCGGGGGACGAGGGCGCGGGATGCGCCAGGTGGCCGACGCCCAGCAGCCCGGTGCCGGCGCACCTCGCCGAGCTGCGAGTCATGTCACGCCGTGCGCCGCCCGGCCGGGGTCTAGGTTGGTCTGCCATGACCACGGCGACGACGCCCCCGCCCGCGACACCGGGACGCGATCCCGGCCGGTCGCCCCTGGCCGGTCGCCGGGTGCTCGTGAGCGGCGCCTCGGCCGGCATCGGCGAGGCGACGGCCCGGGCGCTCGCGGCGCGCGGTGCCCGGGTCGGGTTGCTGGCCCGCCGGGCGGACCGGCTCGACGAGCTGGCCGGGGAACTGGCCGGTTCGGTCGCGGTGCCGGTCGACCTCACCGACGACGACGCCGTCGTCCCCGCGGTCGGCGCGACGATCGCGGCGCTGGGCGGGCTGGACGCGGTGGTGCACGCGGCCGGGGTGTTCCACGCCGGCGAGGTCGTCCCGGCGTCGGGCGGTGATCCGGTGGTGTCGCCGCAGCAGTGGCGGCGGATGTTCGACCTGAACGTCGTCGCGCTGCTGGTGCTCACCCGGGCGGCGGCGCCGCACCTGGAGGTGGGGGTCGACCCGGCTGTCGTCTCCATCTCGTCGATGTCCGGGCGCCGGGTGCCGACCGCGGCCGGCGCCGTGTACGCGGCCTCCAAGCACGCCGTCCACGCGGTCTCGGAGGGCCTGCGGATGGAGCTGGCTCCCCGCGGCGTGCGGGTCACCACCGTCTCGCCCGGCTTCGTGCGCACCGGGCTCGTCGACGACTGGCCACCGGGCCCGTTGCGGGACCGCTACAGCGAGCGGCTGGCCGCGGTCGGTCTGGACCCTGCGGTCGTCGCCGACGCCGTGGTGCACGTGCTCGTCAGCCCGGCCCAGGTCGTCGAGTACGCGCTGACCTCGGTGACCCAGTGACGGCGGCGGCGTCCGATCCCGCCCCGCAGTACCGGGGACGCAGACCGTCCGGCCTGGCGAGGGGCAGCGCGTCCCCGTTCGTCGACTTCGACCGCCGGTCGTGGTCGCAGCTGGCCTCCTCGACCCGGGTCCCGCTGTCCGCCGAGGAGCTGGACCAGCTGCGCAGCTTCGGCGACTTCGTGGATCTCGACGAGGTCCGTGAGGTCTACCTGCCGCTGTCGCGGCTGCTGAACCTGCACGTCGAGGAGGGCGGCCGGCTCTACCGCGCCTACCGGCGGTTCCTCGGTGCGGCGAGCGCCCGCACCCCGTTCGTGATCGGGATCGCCGGATCGGTCTCGGTCGGCAAGTCGACCACGGCCCGGCTGCTGCGGCTGCTGCTGGCCCGCTCGCCGGAGCACCCGAACGTCCAGCTCGTCACCACCGACGGGTTCCTGTACCCGAACGCCGAGCTGCAGCGGCGCGGGTTGATGGAACGCAAGGGCTTCCCGGAGTCCTACGACCGGCGCAAGCTGCTGCGGTTCGTCTCGGAGATCAAGGGTGGACGGCCCGCGGTGACGGCGCCGGTGTACTCGCACCTGGTCTACGACATCGTCCCGGACGCCGAGCTCGTGGTCCGCAGCCCGGACATCCTCATCATCGAGGGCCTGAACGTGCTGCAACCGGCCACCGCGGGGGCGCTGACGGTGTCGGACTTCATCGACTTCTCGGTCTACGTCGACGCCGCCACGGCGGACGTACGGCGCTGGTACGTGGAGCGCTTCCTGCGCCTGCGGGAGACCGCGTTCCGGGACCCGCAGTCGTACTTCCGCCGCTACGCCGAGCTCGACCACGACGCCGCGGTCGCCCGCGCCGAGACGATCTGGGCCTCCATCAACGCCCCGAACCTGGAGCAGAACATTCTGCCGACCCGGTCCCGGGCCAGCCTGGTGCTGACCAAGGGCCCCGACCACAACGTCACCCGGGTCCGGCTGCGCAAGCTCTGACCCGCGGCAGGGCCGGTGCCGGTGCCCGGTGCCCGGCTGGCAGGATGTCCCAATGGGAGCTGACTCCGGCGGCGGGACCGTGACCAGCGGGTTGGACGCCCGGGACGAGGAGCTCGCAGCCCGGCTGCGACTGGTGATCGGACGGCTCAACCGGCGGATCAGGATCGACGGGAGCGAGACGCTGCCACCGCTGCAGCTGTCCACCCTGGTCACCGTGGAGCAGCACGGCCCGTTGCGGCTCTCCGAGCTGGCCCGGCGGGAGGGCGTGACCGCACCGACCATGTCCCGGGTGTTGTCCGCGCTCGACGAGCAGGGCATGGTGGCGCGGGCGGCCGACCCCGGCGACGCGCGGGGCGTGCTGGTCAGCATCGCCGACACCGGCCGGTCCTGCCTGCGGGAGATCCGCAGCCACCGCAATGCGCTGATCGCGCGGCGGCTCGACCGGCTCGACTCGGCGCAGCGGGAAGCACTGGTCGCAGCGCTGCCCGCGCTGGAGGCACTGCTCGTCCCCGACGAGGACTGACCGGGCGCAGGGTCAGGCCGGCTCGCCGTCGACCGTCACGGTGACCTCCGAGCCGTCGTCCCGGCGGCCACCGGCGGTGCTGCGCAACCCGGTGATCCTGCTCGATTCCGGCAGCGGCCGCGGGTAGTGCCAGAACGCGTCCGCGATCCGGCCGCCCGAGGGCAGTTCGGCGTGCTCGTAGGCGGCTTCGCCCTTGTAGGGGCAGCGGGTCCGGCCCTCGGCGGGGGTCAGGTCCACCGCGATGTCGGACCGCGGCAGGTACCAGCGGTTGGGCAGACCCGTCTCGGACAGCACGAACGGCCGGCCCGACTCCGCGAGCACCGTGCGGACACCGTCGGCCGTGGTGTGCGCGACCACGACGTGCCGGCCGGTGGGCCGGACGTCGATCCGGGTGTAGGGGTCGGTGAGGTGGGCGAAGACCTGCTCGTCCTCGTCGTACCAGGCGTCGGCCGCGTCCCAGCGGAGCGCGGCGAGCCCGCGCAGCCAGTCCGCGGCGGGTACCGGTTCCGGGTAGTGCCAGACGGCGTCGACGACGGTCCGGTCGCCCACCCGCAGCGAGCGGTAGGCGGCGTCGCCCTTGAACGGGCAGTGCGTGGTGTGCGCGCTCCCGGTCAGTACGGAGGCGTCCAGGTCGGCCTCGGGGACGTAGAGAACCGGCAGCAGGTTGGACTCGTGCACGAGGAACCCGTTGCGGGTGTCGAGCACCGTGTGCCCGCCCAGGACCGCCCGGACGCGGCGTGGGAAGGGGTGCATCAGCAGTTTGTGCGCGGGACCGTCGAGCGCGTAGTTGACCGTCGTCGGCGCGTACGGCGACAGCGGTCCGCCGGATCGGGTGAGGCCCACGGGCCGTCCTCTCGTCGTCGGGGCCCCTGCACCGAACCAGACGCCCCGGGGCGAGGGCCATACGGACAAGTCGAGGTGCAATCGCTATTAGCCCGAACAGTGCAACGCATGCCAGGAACCTTTCGATCCTCTTACATGATTGCGAACCCTAATATTGCGGTCCGCAACGTGTGTAGCATTCAAAACATGACGGAACGTCCGATTAGCCCGATTGACGACGACATGACCGTCGGCAGTGTCACCACGGTCGAGCGCGACGACCTCGACGCCGTCGAGCGCTCCACCCGGTCCGAGGACTCGCTGCAGTCCCTGGAGAAGCAGATCACCCTGCTCGTCCGACGGACGATGGAATCGGTCTGGGCGGACGGCTACGGATCGAACGAGGCCGTGGACCGCTACACCTACCCGGTCCTGATGCTGCTCGACGACGAGGGCCCGCTCTCGCTGACCGCCCTGACCGGCAAGCTCGGCGTCAGCAAGCCGACCGCCAGCCGCCAGGTGTCCCGGCTCTCCCGGGCCGGCCTGGTCGAGGTCTCGCCGCACGAGCGCGACCCGCGATCGGTCAGCGTCGAGCTCACCCCGGCGGGGATGGCGGCCCGCGAGCAGGTGCGGGCCGCACGCCTGGCGCCGCTGCGCGACGTGATCGCGCACTGGCCGGACTCCGACCGGGAATCGCTCGCCGGCCTGCTCGACCGCTTCAACACCGATCTCGATCTGTTCCTGCGCTGACCTCCCGCGGCCGGCAGCGGCCTCCGCGCACACGATGCGCGGGCGGCGCGTCGCCCCGGTGATGCCATAGTGGGGGGTCCGGCCGGTTCGCCGTCCGGGCTCGGCGGAACCGGTGACGAGGGGTAGGTACGGGCGTGGACGCGCTGGTGGCGCTCGTCGCCGGAGTGCTGAACGGCATCCGGGGGCTCGGCATCCCGGACGTGTGTCCCGGCGACTGGGCGTGGTCGGTCACCGCGCTGGGCGTGCTGGCCGGCCTGTTGCCCACCACGGGGGCGGTGCTGGTCGCGCTGATCCGGCGCCGGATCGGGTCCGGCTCGTCGTCGGGCTACACCTTCGCCGAGTCGGTGCTCATCGGCGGGATCGGCGTGCTCGCGGCCGGCCTGTTGCCGCTCGCGGTGTTCGTCGGTGCGGGCGGCGTGTTCGCCCGCGCCACGGCCGGTGACCCGGTGGTGTCCGGGCTCACTGCGTCGGCGACCGACTCGATCCGGGTCACGACCTGCGAGCTCGTCGGCACCCAGAGCAGCTACCTCGGCCGGGGCAGCGTCGCCGGAGCGATCGGCGGCGACGACGTCGTCACCTCGGTGACGGCGATCGTGCTGCTCGGCATCGTGCCGCTGCTGGCCGTGATGCTGGTCGCCGTCCAGGCCCGGACCGCGCTGCGCCGCGGGCCGCGCTGGCCCGCCAAGCTCTTCTGGCTCCCGCTGTTCTCGCTGATCGTGCTCACCGCCGCGGTGCCCGCGGGCACCGCCGAACACCTGTGGATCGGAATCCTCGGCGGCAGCCTGCTCGGCGTGCTGGTCGTACCGATGTTCCCGCCGCCGTCGCGGGCCAGGATCGAGCAGATCCGGGCGGGTCGTGACGCGCCGCCCGGGCCCCGGAACGGCACGCCGGTGGCCGCCGGCTCGTCGCGGGCCGGGCGGGCGCCGGGTTCGTCCCCGGTCCCGCAGGTCAGCGCCACCCCGAGCGTGGCGGAACGACTCGCCGCACGGTTCACCCGCCGGGAACCCGAGGCCCCGGTCGAGATCCCGTCGCGCTCCGGGGCGCCGTCGGTGGCGCAGGCCGCCCCCTACGTCGGCTTCGGTGCGCCGCCCGCCGGGCCGCCGCCGTCCGCCCCGGTGGCGAACCCACCGTCCGGGCCCGCCGCGCATCCCGCGGCCGGCCCGATGCGGGGGCCCCGCTCCGGTGGGCCCTACCCGCCACCGGTTCCGCCCGGGCCACCGCCGCGCACACCGACGCTGGTCGCGCCGGCGCCGGGCGGGCCGCCCCGGGCCCCGCGGTTCCGGCTGCTCAAGCGGCTCGGCGCGGGCGGATTCGGCGGTGTCTGGCTGGCCCACGACGCCAAGCTCGGGCACACCGTGGCAGTCAAGTCGGCGCACGCCGCCGACCCGGAGACCGAGGAGCGGATCCGCCGGGAGGCCGCCGCACTCGGGTCGATGCGGCACCCGTGCTGCGTCGAGATCTACGACCTGCTGCACGCCTCCTCCGATCCCGGCCTGCGCGGGATGGACGGTCTGGTGATCGTCATGCAGTACGTGGACGGGATGTCGCTGGGCCAGCTCGTCGGCGAGCGGGGCACGCTCGACGACATCTCCGCCGCCCGCATCTGGACCGGCATCGCGGGCGCGCTGGACACCGCACACCGGTCCGGCGTGCTGCACCGCGACATCAAGCCGGGCAACATCGTGGTCGACCCGCAGGGCCATCCGCACCTGATCGACTTCGGGATCGCGCGCAAGCAGGGCGACTCGACGTTGACCCAGACCGGTTACGTGCTCGGCACGCCCGACTACCTGGCCCCCGAGACGGCGGCCGGGAAGCCCGCGTCACCGGCGTCGGACGGGTGGCAGCTGGCGGCCGCGGTGTCGTTCGCGCTGAGCGGGCAGCCTCCGCGCGGTGAGTCGAGCGATGCCGTCGCCGGGCTCCGCGCGGCGGCCGCCGGGGCCAGGCTGACCCACCTGCCCAGCCGGACCGCACACTTGTCCCTGCTCAAGCAGGCGTTGCGGACCGAGCCGCACCGGCGCCCGGAGCTGCGGGTCGTCCGATCGAAGCTGGACGGTTGGCTGCAGCGGCAGGGTTATCGCTCGGACGGGCCGGTCACCGCGGTGTTCGACCAGCGCTGATCGCCCTGACCGGGGCCGACCAGCCCCGATCGAGGCCGGTCGGGGGCTGGTCGGCGCCGGCCGGTGGCGGTGCCGTCGCGCCGCCGGGCGCTCAGACGAGCTGACCGTGCCGGGACCGGGCCTCGCGCAGGACCCGGCCCCACCACACCAGCTGGTCGGTGAGCACCCGGGTGGCCTGCGTCGTGGCCTCGTCGGTGAGGGCGCCGTCGTCGTCGAAGAGCGTCCAGTAGTCGGGCAGGCTGACGGCGTCGCGCACCGGCACGCCGTGCAGCTCGACGAACACCGTCCGCAGGTGTTCGACCGCGCGGATCCCACCGGAGCGGCCGCCGTAGCTGACGAACCCGACCGGCTTCGCCACCCACTCGGCGTGAAAGGCGTCGATCGCCGCCTTCAGGCCGGCCGGATAGGAGTGGTTGTACTCCGGCGTGACGACGACGAACGCGTCCGCGGCGGCGAGCCGGGCACCGAGGCCGGGATCGGGGTCGCGGTCCATCCCGGGCGGGAGATCGGCCTCGGCCAGGTCCACCAGGTCGACGGCGACCTCGTCGCGTCCGGCGATCTCGCCGGTGAACCAGCGTGCGACGGTCGGTCCGTGGCGGCCGGCCCGCACGCTCCCGATGAGCACCGCGAGCCGGACCGGCTCGTCGGTCCCGCTGTGGTCCGGTCCGGCCGATGTGATGGTCATGTCTGCTCCTGCGAGGACGGGCGGGTGGCCTCTCCACCCGGCCCGGACGACGCTAGGAGCTCTAGTTCACTTCAGGTCAAGGGGTCGGCCGGTCCGGCGCGTGCAGCGCGAACCAGAGCTCGGCCCGCACACCGGGGGAGTCCAGGTCACGTCCGAGCAGTGCGCCGGCCTTCTCGATCCGGGACCGGAGGGTGTGCCGGTGCACGCCCAGGCGGGCCGCGGCCGGGTCCCACTGGCCGTGGTGGGCGAGCCACTCGCGCAGCGAGGTGACCAGGTCACCGCGGCGATCGGTGTCGTGGCGCACCAGTGGGGCGAGCACCGATTCGGCGAACGCGGCGGCGTCCTCCGGGACCATCAGCGCGGAGAGTCCGCTGCCGGCCAGGTCGGCGAACCGGATCACCGCGCGGTCCCGGCGCTCGGCCGCGTCCAGCGCACGACCCGCCTCCCGCAGCGCCCGCCCGAGGCAGGTCACCGGTGCGGGATCGGAGATCCCGGCGCGGACGCCGCGGACCCGCGCCGCGAGGCTCAGCACCGGCTCCACCGCGTCCGCCCCGACGACGGCGGCGACCTGCCCGTCGAGCTCGGCGTGGAACCCGACCGAGGCCCGTTCGAGCGCGTCGACGAGCACGTCCAGCCGGCCGGCTGCGGGGCGACCGCCGAGCGCGATCGCCACCAGCTCGCCGTCGGGCAGTGGGCCCCAGGTGTCGGCCAGCACCTGCTCGGCGCCGCAGTCCGGCAGCGTGGCGAGGGTCCGCAGCACAGCGGTCCGTAACCGCTGCTCGGCCCGGCCGGCGGCGGCGGTCCGCGCGTGCGCCAGGGTCAGCACCGAGACCGCGGACCCGATGACCTGCCGGTCGACCGGGCTGAACAGCCGGTCCCGACCGACCACGAGCACGGCCGGGCCGATCAGTCGCACCGGCTGCAGCACGACCTGGCCGCCGCCGGCCGCGGTCACCGTGACGCTCGACGGGCCGGAATGCTCGCGCACCCGGGCGATCTCACCGGCCAGCGTCGACGCCCTCCGCGACGCCTGGCGGGGCGCGGCGTGGCGGACCCGGTCGTCGGCGTCGGACACCAGCACCCATGCCTCCAGCCGTTCGGCGAGACGGTCCAGCACGCGGCCGGTGCTCCCGGCCCGGTCGTCGCCCAGTGCGGCCGCGGTCAGCGCCCGCTGCGCCTCGTCGGTCCGCACCACCTCGGCGTACCGTTCGGCTGCCCGGGCTTCGGTCACCGCCCTGGTCAGCGCGAGGAACGGGGTGCGCTCGGGGATCTCGACCAGCGGCAGTCCCTCGTGCCCGCAGGCGGCGGTGACGGCCGGGAGGTGCTCGTCGTGGCCCAGTCCGGTGCCGAAGCCCAGGGCCGCCAGCCCGTGCGCGGCGACCCGCCGGACGTACCCGGCCGGATCGGCCGCCGGGCCCAGCCCGGTGGTCAACAACAGCTCGCCGCCGTCGAGGTACGGGGTGGGGTCGTGCAGCTCGGACGAGTGCACCCAGGAGATACGACGTTCCAGATCCGCGGCGGGACACGCGGTCCGCAGACCGAGGGTGCGGTCGGCACACAGATCCCGCAAGGTGACCGGCACGGTGCTCCCTGACATGTTGGAGTGTCGCGAACTCTGAACTCGACGATCCGGACACTACCGCGACCCCGTGTCGTGGATCACGCTGTCCGGCACGGATCGTCGTCGAAGGGAAGTTCGAGCGTGACCACCACCGCGCCCGCGAGCACCGCACCGCGCTACGTCGGGACGAGCCTGCCCCGCAAGGAGGACCCGGCCCTGCTGACCGGGCGTGCGACCTGGACCGACGACATCGCGCCGTCGGGCACCCTGCACATGGCGGTGGTCCGCAGCCCGCTCCCGCACGCGACGATCGTCTCGGTGGACACCGCTGCCGCGCGCGAGCAGGAGGGCGTGCGGGCGGTCCTCACCGCCGAGGACATCGACCACGAGTTCCTGGCCGGCATCCCGTGCGGCTGGCCGGTCACCGAGGACATCAAGATCCCGGACCACCGGCCGCTGGCCCGCGGCGAGGTGAACCACGTCGGCGACGGTGTCGCCGTGGTGCTCGCGACCAGCGCTCGGGCCGCCCGCGACGCCGCCGACCTCGTCGAGGTCGAGTACGACGAGCTGCCCGCCGTCGTCGACATGGCCGACGCGCTGGCCGACGGGGCGCCGCTGGTGCACGCCGAGCTGGGCACCAACCACTGCTACACCTGGCCGCTGGCCACCGGTGACGTCGACGCCGCGTTCGCCGAGGCCGACGTCGTCGTGTCCGGGCGGTACCTGCAGCAGCGGGTCGTTCCCTCGCCGATGGAGCCGCGCGCCGTGGTCTGCGTCCCGGACCAGGTCGGTGGCGGGTTCACCGTCTACACCGCCACCCAGGTCCCGCACTTCGTCCGGGACATCCTGTCCGCGGTCACCGGCATCGCCGACACCAAGATCCGGGTCGTCGCACCCGACGTCGGCGGCGGCTTCGGCGCGAAGCTCAACGTCTACGCCGAGGAGTTCCTCGCCCTCGTCCTGGCCCGCAGGCTCGGTGCGCCGGTGAAGTGGACCGAGACCCGCTCCGAGCACCACCAGGCCACCACGCACGGCCGGGGCCAGATCCAGGACATCTCGGTCGCCGCCACGAAGGACGGCACGATCCTCGGGATGAAGGTGGAGCTGCTCGCCGACATGGGCGCCTACCTGCAGCTGCTCACGCCGGGCATCGCCGTGTTCGGCGCCTTCACCTTCTGCGGGCTCTACGACTTCGGCAGCTACTCCTTCACCTGCCGCGGCGTGTTCACCAACCTCACCCCCACCGACGCCTACCGCGGCGCGGGCCGCTCCGAGGCCGCCTACGGCCACGAGCGGATCATGGACGACCTGGCCCGCGAGCTGGGCATGGACGCGGCCGAGGTGCGGCTGCGCAACCTGCACCCCAAGTTCGACGAGCCGCGCACGGTCCCCTCCGGCGTGCAGTACGACTCCGGCGACTACGAGACCTGCATGCGCCGGGCGATGGAGCTCGCCGACTACGCGGCGCTGCGCACCGAGCAGCGCAAGCGCCGCGAGTCCGGCGACCCCGTGCAGCTGGGCATCGGCTTCGGCAACTTCACCGAGTCCGGCGGCCTCTCGCCGTCGAAGGTGGCGGCCGGGGTGCGGCTGCAGTCCGGCGGCTGGGAGCAGTCGACCGTCCGGATGACCACCAGCGGCAAGGTCGAGGTCGTCACCGGCACGTCGCCGCACGGCCAGGGCCACGAGACCGCCTGGTCGCAGATCGTCGCGGACCGCCTCGGTGTGCACCCGGACGACGTCGAGGTGCTGCACGGCGACACCCTGATCGCGCCCTTCGGCCGGGACACCTACGGTTCGCGCAGCCTTGCCGTCGGCGGCACCGCGGTGCACCTGGCCGCGGGCAAGGTGCTGGACAAGGCGAGGCTGATCGCCGCGCACCTGCTGGAGGCCGACGAGTCCGACCTGGAGTTCGAGGGCGGGAAGTTCCAGGTCGCCGGCACGGCCGGGCCGTCGGTGACGATCCAGGAGGTCGCCGGGGCCGCGTCGCTGGCGGCGAACCTGCCCGAGGGCATGGAGCCGAACCTGACCGCGGACTCGGCGTTCGACCCGCCGAACTTCACCTGGCCGTTCGGCACCCACATCTGCGTGACCGAGGTCGACACCGAGACCGGTTTCACCCGCATCCGCCGCTACGTCGCCGTCGACGACTGCGGGGTCGTGGTGAACCCGACCATCGTCGAGGGGCAGCTGCACGGCGGCATCGCCCAGGGCATCGGCCAGGCGCTCTACGAGCACGCCACGTTCGACGAGGCGGGCAACCCCACCGCGGGCAACCTGGCCTCCTACACCGTGCCCGCGGCGACCGACCTGCCGAACTTCGAGCTGGAGCAGACCGTCACGCCGTCACCGACCAACCCGATGGGGGTCAAGGGGATCGGCGAGTCCGGTGCGATCGGGTCGTCCCCGGCGGTGGTGAACTCCGTGATCGACGCCGTGGCCCACCTCGGGGTCACCCACATCGACATGCCCGCCACGCCGCAGGCCGTCTGGCGGGCGATCACACGGGCGAGCGAGCAGACTGCCTGAGACCGTAGGAAGGAGGCCGGGACATGGTGGCCATCAACTGCGACATGGGTGAGTCGTTCTCGATCTACCACTGCGGCGACGACGAAGGGCTCATGCCCTTCGTGACCGTCGCCAACGTGGCGTGCGGGTTCCACGCGTCCGACCCCCGGGTGATGACCCGGACCGTGAAGCTCGCCAAGCGCCACGGGGTGAAGGTCGGCGCGCACCCGTCGCTGCCCGACCGCGAGGGCTTCGGGCGTCGCGAGATGAAACTGGACCGGGAGGAGCTCACGGCCGCCGTCGTCTACCAGATCGGAGCGCTGTCGGGGTTCCTGCGCGGCGAGGGCATGGAGCTCAACCACGTGAAGGTGCACGGGGCGCTCTACGGGATGTCCTCACGGGACCCGGAGATCGCCGAGGCGATCGCGGACGCGGCCGACGTGTTCGGCGCACCCCTGATGGGGATGGCCGGCACCGTGCACGAGCAGGTGTGGGGCGACCGCGGTGCCGGCTTCATCGCCGAGTACTACGCCGATCTCGACTACCGCGACGACGGGTCGCTGATCATCACCCGCGAGCACGAGGCGTTCGACCCGGAACGCTCCGCCCAGCGCGCCCTGCGGGCGGTCACCGAGGGCAAGGCCACCTCGGTGAACGGCAAGGAGCTGACCGTGCGCGCCGACTCGGTGTGCGTGCACTCCGACACCCCGAACGCGGTCGAGCTGGCCCGAGCCGTCCACGCCGCCCTCAAGCCGTATCTGAACTGAAGCCCTACCTGAGCTGAGGAGTAAGTACGTGCCCCGACACGAGGTCGTCTCCCCGATCCCCGGCGTCTTCTACCGACGGCCCGACCCGGACAGCCCGCCGTTCGCGGAGAACGGCAGCACGGTCACCGACGACCAGACGGTCGGCCTGGTCGAGGTGATGAAGTCGTTCCACCAGATCCCGGCCGGGGCGTCCGGCACCGTCGTCGAGTTCCTGGTCGGCGACGAGGACGAAGTGGACGCCGGTCAGCCGGTGGCGGTCGTCGAGACCGGCTGAGGGGCGTCACCGATGAGAAAGCTGCTCGTCGCCAACCGCGGCGAGATCGCCGTCCGCATCATCCGAGCCGCCCGCGACCTCGGCATCCCGACCGTCGCGGTGCACTCGAAGGCCGACGGCGACGCGCTGCACACCCGCCTCGCCGACACCGCGGTCGAGATCGGGCCCTCGCCGGCGTCCAAGTCCTACCTGGTCGCCGACGCGATCCTGACCGCGGCGAAGGAGACCGGTGCCGACGCCGTGCACCCCGGCTACGGGTTCCTCTCCGAGCGGGCCTCGTTCGCGAGCGCCGTCGCCGACGCCGGACTGACCTTCGTCGGCCCGGCCGGATCGGTGATCGAGAAGATGGGGGACAAGGTCGCCGCCCGCGAGGTCGCGCGCGCCGCGGGTGTGCCGACCGTTCCGGGCACCCCGGGCGGGGTGGAGGGCGTCGACGCCGCCGTCGAGGCCGCCCGCGGGACCGGCTACCCGGTGATGCTCAAGGCCGCCGCCGGTGGCGGCGGCCGCGGCATCCGGGTGGTGCACGACGAGGAGTCCCTGCGCGGCGCGTTCGGGCAGGCCTCCACCGAGGCGCAGAAGGCGTTCGGGGACGGCACCATGTACCTGGAGCGGTTCGTCGAGCGGGCCCGGCACGTCGAGGTCCAGGTGCTCGGTGACGGCTCCGACGCCGTGCACCTGTTCGAGCGGGAGTGCTCGCTGCAGCGGCGCCGGCAGAAGGTCGTCGAGGAGGCGGTGTCGCCGGGCATCTCCGAGGAGACCCGGCAGGCCATGACCACGGCGGCGGTGAACCTGTGCCGGGAGGTCGGCTACACCTCCGCGGGCACCGTCGAGTTCCTGGTCGACGACCGGTCCGGCGAGTTCTTCTTCATCGAGATGAACACCCGGATCCAGGTCGAGCACCCGACGACCGAGCTGGTCACCGGGATCGACCTGGTCGCCGAGCAGCTGCGGATCGCGGCCGGTGAGCCGCTGCGCTTCACCCAGGACGACATCGAGCGCCGCGGGCACGCCATCGAGTACCGGGTCTGCGCCGAGGACCCCACGAAGGACTTCATGCCCCAGCCCGGCGCGGTCGGCCGGATCACCGTTCCCTCCGGGCCGTGGGTGCGCTGCGACACCTGGCTGGAGCCCGACGGCACCGTGCCGCCCTACTACGACTCGCTGCTGGCCAAGGTGATCGTCTGGGGCGCGGACCGGGACGAGGCGCTGGCCCGTTCCCGGCGCGCGCTCGACGAGTTCACCGTCGCCGGTATCCCGACCACCGCCGGGTTGCTCCGAGAGCTGGCCGCCGAGCCGTGGGTCGGTGCGGCGGACTTCCACACCGGGACCCTCGAACAGTGGCTGGCCGAACGGAAGGAGACCTCATGAGCGCCCGTTACAGCTGGGGTGGCGACGAGTTCGTGTTCGTCGAGCTGGCCGAGGAGATGAGCCTGCAGGCCAACTTCAAGGCCGTCGCGATCACCAACCTGCTGGCCGAGGAACGACCGGACGGGATCCTCGAGATCTGCCCGGCGAACGCGTCCTACCAGGTGCGCTACGACCCCGACGTGCTGGAGCCGCACCGCCTGCTGGAACACCTCAAGGCCCTCGAGGCGCGGGTCGGTGACGCGCTGGGGGTGACCCTGAACTGCCGGGTCGTCGAGCTACCGGTGCTCTACCAGGACCCGTGGACCACCGAGACGCTGCTGCGCTTCCGGGACCGCCACCAGGACCCGGAAGCCACCGACATCGAGTACGCGGCCCGGATCAACGGTTACGCCGGCGTCGACGAGTTCATCGCCGCCCACTCGGGCTCGCCGTGGTTCACCTCGATGGTGGGGTTCGTCGCGGGGCTGCCGTTCAAGTACCAGATGGTGCCGCGGGAACGGCAGATCCTGGTGCCGAAGTACCTGCGCCCGCGTACCGACACCCCGAAGCAGACCGTCGGGTACGGCGGCTGCTTCTCCTGCATCTACTCGGTGCGCGGGGCCGGCGGCTACCAGATGTTCGGGATCACCCCGGCGCCGATCTACGACCCGCGCCAGACGAAGCCCGACTTCACCGACCACAAGGTGTTCATGCGGCCCGGTGACATGGTCAAGTTCCGGCCGATCGACCGCGACGAGTACGACGACGCACAGGCGAAGGCCGAGGCGGGGGAGTACCGGATCACCGCCCGGCCGGTGGAGTTCGACCTGCAGCCGTTCCTGGACGACCCGGACGGCTACAACAAGCGCCTGCTGGAGGTCCTGACGTGAGCGCGACGACGTCGATCGAGGTCCGCAAGCCCGGCCTGTCCACCACGGTGCAGGACGGCGGCCGGTCGGGCTACTACCACCTGGGCATCCCGCCCTCGGGCGCGCTGGACCAGTACTCGCTCGCCGCGGCGAACGCGCTGGTCGGCAACTCGCCGGACGACGCGGCCCTCGAGATCGTCTACATGGGACCGGAGCTGCGGTTCACCGGTCCGGCCGTGGTCGCCGTGACCGGTGCGGCGATCGCACCCCGGGTGAACGGGGAGACCCGCCCGCAGTGGGAGTCGTTCACCGTCGCCGAGGGCGACGTGCTCGACTTCGACTACCTCAAGGCCGGTGCACGGGCCTACCTGGCGGTGGCCGGAGGCCTGGACACCCGGGTCGACCTCGGCAGCCGCTCCACCTACGTGATCGGCTCGCTCGGCGGGGTCGACGGACGCCCGATCGCCGAGGGCGACGTGCTGCCGGTCGGGTCCGCAGGGTCCGGGCGGGCCGGCCTGGTGGTGCCCGAGGACCTGCGCATCTCGACCTCGAAGGACGTCGAGGTGCGCGTCGTGATGGGCCTCTACGACCACCGGCTCACCGACAACGGCCGGGCCACCTTCCTGGACACCACCTGGACGCTGACGCCGGTGGCCGACCGGATGGGGTTCCGCTACTCCGGCGGCACCCTGGAGACGGTCGACCGGGAGCCGCCGTTCGGGGCCGGGCAGGACCCGTCGAACATCGTGGACTCGCCCTACCCGATCGGCTCGATCCAGGTGCCGGGCGGGGTGGAGCCGATCATCCTGCACCGCGACGCGGTGTCCGGCGGCGGCTACATGATGGTGGCGACGGTCATCTCCGGTGATCTGGACGTCGTCGCCCAGTCGGCGCCACGGACACGCACCCGCTTCGTCGAGGTCGACCTGGAGACCGCGCTCTCCCTGCGCGCCGAGCGGAAGGACCGCCTCGCACGGCTCCACGCCGCGCTCGCCTGACCGTCCGGTCCGCTGAACCGGGGCACGTGACTCACCCGTCCGGGGTGGCCGAACGCGGTCGTCTGGTCCAGACTCGACGCTCGGTCGCACCGGAACGTCGTGGGGAGGCGGTTCGCGCACATGGGCAGGCACCGGAGTGCGGCGGGCACGAGCCTGGCCCGGAAGGTCCTCGCGGTCGCGATCCCCGCACTCGGTGCGGTCGCGGTGGCCGCCGCCGTCGTGATCGGTGCCGGTGCGGACCGCCCCGCCGAACGTGCCCCGCAGCCGGACTCGGCCGCACCCGAACCGGGGGCGGCCCCGGCCGGGCCGTCACCGGCCCCGGCGGCGCCCGACGCCACTGACGCACCCGGCCCGGTGGCCCCGGGCGGTCACCCGCCGGCCGTGCCGGTTCCGGCGCTGGCCGCCGGGGAGGCGGCCGGCGCCGCCGCGACCGCGCCGGCCGCCCCCGGTCCCCGGGGTCACGGCTCCGGCGACGCGGATGCCGCCGCGGGTGCCGCCGGCCCGGCGGCCGCGAACCCGGGTGCAGGAGCCGCCGCGTCTCCGGCGGTTCCGGCACCCCAGAGGCCCCAGGTGCCCCAGCCGGCTCAGGCACCTGAGTCTCCGCCCCAGGGGCCTCGTGCACCCCAGCTGCCTCGAGAGCTGCAGAGTCCGCCCCAGGGGCCTCGCACACCTCAGCCGGCCCACGGGCATCCGGTACCCCGGACAACGGCTCAGACGCCTCGGGTACCGCAGCTTCCGTCGCAGCTGCCTCGTACACCTCAGCCGTCTCAGGAGCCCGCGGCACCCCGGACACCTCAGGTGTTCGAGCTGCCGAAGCAGTCGCCGGCACCGGAGCCCGGTCGCGACCCGGTGCCGACCGCGCCGGACGTCCGGCACCAGCGCCCCGCCGAACCAGCGCCTCCCCGCACCGCGGCCCCGCGCAGCATCCTCGTGCATCCGCGCACCGACCGCCCCGGCCGGGACGTCCGCGACGAGGTGCGCAGGGAGCTCCGCGCCGTCGAGGAGAGCGGCGCGTTGCTGCGACTTCGCCTCGCGCTCCAGCAGGCCCGCGAACGCGACGACCGGACGCCGGGCCCAGCGCTCTCACAGATCCCGGACTGACCCCGTACGGGCGGCCTCACCCACCCGTTCGGCGCATGACCGCGGCACGATCCGCCCGTCATGGTGGCCGTATGACTGCTCTGATCAGCCCAGTTGGTTACTGCTGATGGCAGCACGCCATCGTATGCCGGAGGTCCGGCCGGGCGACTCCACGACCTGGACCGCAGCCGAACCCCCGCCGCGTCGCCCGCACCGCCGCGGACCGCTGCGTACCCTGCTGATCGGCGGGCCGCCGCTGCTGCTCGTGCTCGTCGCCGTCGTCGCGAGCCTGCTCACCGGCCGGGCCGCACCGGCCGACGAACGGATGGGGGACAGCGTCCCGATCCCGACCTTCGCCGACCGGCCCGCCCCCGCCGCATCCGGTCCGGAGCGGACGTCGACCACACCCCGCCCGGCCGTACCGCCCGGTGCCGATCTCGGCGACACCGTCCTGACCGGCCTGAGCGGTGACGCCGCAGCGCACGCCGCGGGCGAGGCCGCACGTGCCGTCACCGCGCGCGCCGCCGCGGAACGACGGGCCGCGCAGCGGGCCGAACAGCAGCAGCGGGCCGAACAGCAGCAGCGGGCCGAACAGCGGCGCGTCGTGCAGGACGAGCTCCGCCGCGATCAGACCCGGGAGCGGGACCGCCGCGCGGCCGAACCGCCCGCACCGCCGCCCGCCGCACCGGTCGAACCCACCCCGGAACCGGCCCCGCCGCAGGACGGTGCGGCCCCGGCGCCCGAGCAGCCTGCGGGCGCACCGGCGGAACAGCGAAGGACCGGCGGAGAGTGACCAGCCATCCGGGCGGTCGCGGTCCGACGGCCCGCGCGTCATCATCGGGACAGCCGTTGAGCTGTTCGGGCCAGTCGGAGGGGCGCTGATGGGCGGACGTCACCGGGTGCAGCGGACCCGCCGTGCACCGTCGACCCGTGCTGTCCTGGACGCGCTGCCGGTCCTCGTCGCCGCCACAGCGGTCGTCGCCGTCGTGGCGGTCGTCGTCGGCGGCGGACTGCTGGACCGCGGCACCGCGGCGCCCCTGGCCCAGGAGCCCGCCGTACCGGCCACGGCGGAGGTCCCGCGCACGGGTCCTCTTCTCGACCTTCCGGCCACCGACAGCGCGGCGCTGGCCGCCGACGACGCGGTCCGTGCCGCGGCCGGGCGGACCCCGTCGGCCCCCGCAACGGGATGCGACCTCGACGGACCGCCCCGGTTCGACGACCCGGCCGAGCCGAACCGGATCACCAACCGCGACTGCGGTTACCTCGACGAGCAGGGCAGGGAGCGGTCCCACGACCCGTGGATCGACGGCCAGCTCCTCGATGCGGTGGGGAACTGAGACCCTGCGGGCCGTTTCGCCCCGGACCGTTCCGGATACGGAGATCGGGAACGGGACGGGAGGCGATCACGATGACCGGACGGCATCGACGAACACCCACACCGACGACGCGTGCCCTGCTCGGTACGGTTCCGCTGCTCGGTGGCGCCGGAATGGCCGCAGGTCTGCTGGCCGGCGCCGCACCGGAGGGCACCCCGGCACCGGCCCCGGTCGTGGCGGCACTGCCGGTCGCCGAGGCCCCTGCTACGGCACTGCCCGTCCCCGAGGCCGGCGCGACCGCGCTGCCGGTGACCGGGGTCGGCGCGACCGCGCCGGTCGGCGTCGCGTCCGGTCCCGGGCCGGTCCCGGGCGGTGGGGAGATCCTGATGGACGCGGTGGCCGGAGCACGCGACGCCGCGCAGGCCCGGCAGGCGGCCGACGCACGCGAGGCCGCCGAGGTCAGCACGGTCGCCGAACAGCTGCGTGTGCAGGCCGAGGAGCGGGCCGAGCAGGCCCGCGCCGCCGGGGACGCCGAGCTCGCCGCCTACCACGAGGCGCAGGCGGAGCAGCAACGATCGGCCGGCTCGTCACGGCAGGTGGTGCCCGCCCCGCTCGACTCCGGTGCTCTCGCCGCGGACCCGGGCGCCACCTGCACGTCGTCGGACCTGCTGCGCCTGGGCCCGGTCGCGCTGGCCGGACCCGACGACCCCGACTGCCGGCTGGACCCGTGGATCGCCGGGCAGCTGGAGGACAGCCTCGACCGGGTGGGCTGAGGCACTACCCGATCACGGTCAGCCCGAGCGCCCCGCAGATCGCTGCGGCCTGAGCGGGGGAGACGACCGCGCCACGCAGCTCGCGCGGGGTGTCCGGGGTGATCTCGCCCAGGTCACTCGTCCGCAGGTCGGCCTGGTCCAGCCGGGCGGCGCGCAGCACGGTCCCGCGCAACCGGCACCGGTCGAACACCACCGTCCGCAGGTCGGCGCCGGACAGGTCGGCCTCGGACAGGTCGCACTCGGAGATCCGCAGCCCGCGCAGCGCCAGGTCCCCGAGGTCAGCCAGCTGCAGGTTGCACCCGGTCAGCACGAACGACGCGGCCAGCCCTCGCACGCCGCGCAGCACCGTCCCCAGCATCCGGCAGCCGTCGAACCGGGTGTCGCCCAGCAGCGCGCCCGCGAGCCGTGCACCCGACAGGTCGACCGCACTCAGCTCGGCGTCGGTCAGGTCCGCCTCGCGCAGGTCCGCACCGGCCAGCGACGTACCTGAGATCCGTGCCCGGTCCAGCCGGGTCCCACGCAGGTCCGCACCGGCCAGCGAGCCGCCCCGCAGGCACATCCCGGTGAGGTCCACCTCGCGCAGGTCGCAGTCGGGCAGGTCGGCGTCGTGCACCGGGTCCCCGGACCGGACGGCGGCGATCAGCATCTCGGCGGTCGTCACCCCGGCAGCCTGGCACGGGCCACCGACGGATCCGGCGGTCAGGTCGCCGGGGGCGCGTCCGGCCCGACCGGGAAGCAGCGCACCGGCTCGGCGTTGACCGGGTCGAGCGCGTTGGAGATGTGCTGCAGGGCGACCGGGTCGAACGCGACCGCGACGTGCTCGGCCAGGTCGGCCGGGCAGCCCTCCTGCAGGACGATGTTGGTCGCACCGTCCATCAGCCCGGACGTGTAGGGGACCACCAGCTCGTCGTAGCGGGTGAGGATCATCGTGTAGGTGACGCCGTCGACCCGCGGCCCACCATCGGAGTTCAGCGCGGCGAGGAAGTCCGACCCGCGCAGGAACTGCCGGCACGAGGCGCACAGCGGATCGAGGGCGAGTCCGATGGCGGGCCCCAGCCCGAGCTGTTGCCCGGTGCGGTTCAGGAACGCCAGGCCGGCCGTGTTCGTCCCGTCCCACAGCGGGGTGAGGCCGACGTAGCGGTCGACGACCTCGGCGCCGCCGAGGAACTTCACCCAGTGGTTCGGCATCAGCGAGCCCTCGGAGTGGCCGACGAGGTCGACCTTCTCCGCGCCGGTCGCCGCCAGCACCCGCTCGACGAACGAGGCCAGCTCCTGCGCGCTCTCCTCCATCGGTGCCAGCCCGCCGACCTGGGTCAGCGGCGGCGGGGCGAGCGGGTTGCGGCCGTAGGTCAGGGAGAAGACGCAGTGCCCGCGCTCCGCGAGCCGCGGGGCGACGTAGGCCCAGTTGTTCGACTGGTTCGCCGACAACCCGTGCACGAGCACCACCGGGTTGGGGTGCTCCTCGGTCGGTGTGCAGGCCCAGTCGTTGGAACCGGGCGGCGGCGGGTCGAGCAGGTCCGGGACCTGCGCCGGCCCCGCCTCGGCCGCCTGTACCGGGGTCACCATCGCCGCACCGACCACGAGGGTCGCCAGCGCGATCGACGCGACCGCGCCCCAACGCCGCCGGTTCATCGCTGCCGCCTCCCCGCGCCCGGTGTTACCGCCGGGTACAACGACCGGGCCGGGGGAGAGGTGCGCACTGCTCCGGACGAGTGACGGGACGGGGCCCCGGCTGTCGGGGTCGTACCCGACGTCGCTGCGTTACGCTGTGCCGGTGACGTCCTCGACCACACCCACGGTCCAGGCCCCGAGCTGGGCCGACGCCGTGCGGTTCGCGACCGGCAGCATGGCGGCGGACGGTCTGGAGATCGACGACGAGGGGATGGCGCTGCTCGGCGCGGTCGCCCGCGAGGAGCTGACCGTCGACGACGCGGTCGAGCAGGTGCTCGCCCGCCACCGGTGAGCCTCGACCCGTACCTCGATCTCGAGCACGGTGTCCTCCGCAACCGGATCGGCATCACCGACGCGGCCGAACTCGCGGCGGTCGAACGCCGGATCTCGGCGCTGCGCATCGCCGGTCTCGAGCGCTCCCCGGTGCCCGGCGACTACGACCTGGCGCACCTGCAGTGCGTGCACCGGCGGATCTTCTCCGACGTCTACCCGTGGGCGGGGACCATCCGCACGGTCACGCTCGCCCGCGCCGGGCACCCGTTCTGCACACCCGACCTGATCCGGCCCACCGCCGACCGGATCTTCCCCCGGCTCGCCGCCGCGGACCGGCTGCGGGGCGCCGGCCGCGCCGCGGTGCTGGACGCCCTCACCACGCTGCTCGCCGGGCTGAACGAGCTGCACCCGTTCCGCGAGGGGAACGGCCGCGCCCAGCGCAGCTTCCTCGCCCAGCTGGCGAGGCACGCCGGGCACCCGCTGTCCTGGGACGGCCTGGACCCGGTGGTCAACGCGACCGCCGCCCGGGCCGCCGCGAACGGTGACCGGGCACCGTTGCGCGCCGTGATCGATCACGCCCTCGCGCCCTGAGGTCACGATCCGCACGCCGGTACGAACACGCCGGCCTCCAGCACCGGCACGGCGGTGCCGGCATCCAGCTCCGCAGCCACCTCGACGTCGTCACCGAACCCGATCGCCACCAGTTCCCGCCCGCTCGCGCAACCGTGCAGCACACCGGCCGGATCGGCCAGCACCGGCCCGGCCGCGGCGGCCGCGGCATGCGCCTCCGGGGAGCGGCCCGCGGCGGGCAGTGCCGCGATCAGCGCACCGGCACCCCACAGGTCCTCCACGGCAGGGCGCAGCGTGCCGTCGGGCCACCGCTCACCCGCGGCGACCACGGTGACCCGCAGACCGGTGCCGAGCAGCGTGCGGATCCGGTCGGCGGCGGCCGCCCGGTTGCGCAGCGACACCCCGAGCACCGGGACCCGGGCCGTGGCGGCGATCGCGGAACCGTTCGGGGAGGGCAGCACCAGCCGTTCCAGGCCGGACGCTGCCCGGACGGAGCCGGGGGACAGGCTGACCTCACCCGGACCGGCGGCCGAGCGCGGGACGGCCAGGGTCGCCCCGTGCTCGCGCGCGAGATCCGCGGCGCGCTCGTCGCGCCACCGGCACGGGACGACCGGGACACCCCGGTCGGCGGCGACCGACAGGGTCGTGGTGAACGACAGCACGTCGACCACCACCAGCACGTCGCCCGCGGTCGCGGCCGCACCGACCGGCCCCCAGTCGAACCGGATGCGGTACCCGGCCTGGGTGTGCACGCCGGACATCGGTGACGCCCCCTGACGCAGTGGAGCGTCCGGTCACCCGGACGCGACGGTCTGGACACTATCGGAACGAAACGTCCGTCCCCGACCCTGTCGCGATGGGCAACGACCAGACCTTCGTGAAGGCGCTGGGCCGGGCGGACGTGCTGGCCGTCGGCTTCGGGGCGATGATCGGCTTCGGCTGGGTGGTGCTGGCCGGCGAGTGGGTGTCCGGCGCCGGGACCGCCGGCGCCGCGCTGGCCTTCGTGCTCGGCGGGTCGGTGATGGCCGTCGTCGGGCTCACCTACGCCGAGCTGGTGTCGGCCCTGCCGAAGGCCGGCGGCGAGCACCACTACGTCCTGCGGGCGCTGGGCTCGCGATGGGCGTTCGTCGCGTCGTGGGCGATGGTGCTGGGGTACCTGTCCGTCGTCGCGTTCGAGGCCGTCGCGCTGCCCGAGACCGCGCTCTACCTGTTCCCCGATCTCCCGGCAGGCCTGCTGTGGACGGTCGCTGGCTACGACGTGTACGCCACCTGGGCACTGGTCGGGATCGTCGGCGCCGTCGTCGTCACCTGGCTGAACTACGTCGGGATCCGCCCGGCCGCCGTGGCCCAGACGGTGGCGGTCGCGTTCCTGGTGGCGGTCGGGTTCGTCATGCTCACCGGCACCGTCGCAGGCGGGAGTGCCCAGCTCGCCGAGCCCTGGTTCACCGGCGGGTTCGCCGGGATCCTCGGCGTGCTGGTCGCGGTGCCGTTCCTGTTCGTCGGCTTCGACGTCATCCCGCAGTCCGCCGAGGAGATCAAGCTCCCCGAACGGCACATCGGACGACTGCTGGTGGTGTCGGTGCTGATGGCGATCGCGTTCTACGTGGTCATCGTCGTCGGGACCGGTTTCGCGTTGGACGACGTCGCCCTGGCGAACTCCCAGCTCGCCGCCGCCGACGCCATGACCAGCCTGTGGGGGCATCCCGCGTTCGGCACGCTGCTCGTCCTCGGTGGCATAGCGGGCATCCTGACCAGCTGGAACGCCTTCCTGATCGGGGCGAGCAGGCTGGTCTACGCGATGGCGGCGTCCGGCATGCTGCCGCGCTGGTTCGCCCACGTGCACCCGCGGTACCGCACACCGACGCACGCGATCGTGTTCATCGGCGGCCTGTCGGTGCTCGCCCCGCTGTTCGGCGACAACATGCTCACCTGGCTGGTGAACGCAGGCGGTCTCACGATCACGATGGGTTTCACGATGGTCGCGGTCACCTTCCTGGTGCTGCGCCGCCGCGAGCCGGGGCTCGCCCGCCCGTTCCGGGTGCGCGGCGGCCCGGTGATCGGGGTGACCGCCGCCGTCGCGAGCCTGGTGCTGCTGTCGCTGTACCTGCCGGGCATGCCCGCCGCGCTCGGGTCGGCCGAGTGGACGATCATCGGCGGCTGGTGGCTGGCCGGCCTGTACTTCCTGACCCGCTTCCCCGAGGTCGGCCCCGGCGCCGACGGCGAGCAGCGGCTCATCCGGGCCACCCGACGGTGACCGGACGCAGGACCGGACCGCGTGCCGGCACCGGCTCACGGCACCCACGAGAGGGACGAGGCCGTGCGATCCGGGCCCGGTCGTTGTGATGTCGTGCGGCGGTCGCTGTGACGTCGTGCGGCGAGGGTGCGGAAGCGGGTCGGGGGACCCACCATTCCGGCATGGCCGTTGACACCCCCACCGGCGTCCGGTCGCCCGGCACCACCCCCGCCGACGCGACCACCGCCCCGGTCACCGTCTCCTTCACCCGCCGCGCCGATCCCGCGCACACCGCCGAGATGACCGCCTGGATCCGCTCGGGCCTGCTGATGGCCGAGGGTTTCCCCGGTTTCCTCGGCGGCGGCTGGGTCCGCCCCCGCGCCGGGGCCGACGAGTGGCACATGCTCGCCCGGTTCGACTCCCCGGACTCGCTGGCCGCCTGGGAGGCCAGCCCGCAGCGCCGCTGGTGGCTCGACTCCGCCCAGGGGCTCGCCGAGATGACCCGCGCCGAGCGCCGCACCGGGATCGAAGGCTGGTTCGACACCCCGGAGAAGATCGAGGCCCTCGGCCCACCGCAGGCCACCCCGCCACGCTGGAAGCAGGCGACCACGATCTGGCTGGCCTTCTTCCCGCTGAACCTGCTCGCCACCGTCACCTTGGGTGCGCTCGTCGCGGACTGGCCGGTGGTGCCGCGGACGGCGGTGCTGACGCTCGTGCTGACCCCGCTCATGGTGTACCTGATCCTGCCGCGGATCACCCGGCTGCTCGGCTGGTGGCTGCAGGGTCGCCGGTTCCGCGACCGGCACCGGAACCTCGCCGGCTGACCGGGGACGGGCTCCCGGCTTGATCGTCGAGGGGGCCCCCGGACCGTCCGTTGCGCGATCGCTACCGTCGTTCGGTGCTCACCTCGGAACCGACGGTCGCGGAGCGGGAGCCGGTCGACACCGCTCGCGACCGGCTGCGTCTGCGCTGGGCGGGCGGGCTCGGCCTGCTCGCCTTCGTGCTGGCCGTCGCCGTGCCGTTCCTCCCGGTGATCCAGCACGAGAACACGATCGTCTGGCCCTCGCCGGCGACCGGCACCGCCGACGTCAACGCCCCGCTGGTCGCGCTGCGACCCGAGTCGATGTCGGTCACCGTCCCGGCCGAGGCGATCCGCACACTCGACGCGCGCGTCCCCGGCCCGGCGACGGTCGTGTCCACGGTGCCGCCCGAGTCGCCGGAGGGTGCCCGCTCCGGGATGTCGCTGTCGGTGTCCGACGGCAGGCTGGTGCTGGTCAACCGGGGGCAGGAGCTGGCGGCGGGGCCGCTGCGGGACGGCCCGACACAGGTCCGGATCACCTCCGACGCCCGTTCCAGCACGGTCGACCTCGGGTCCGGGGCACAGACCTTCGAAGGCGACCTGCGGCCGCAGTCGGTCGGCGTCTACTCCGATCTGGACGGCGCCCTCGACCCGCTCGCCGGCACCGCCGTCCGGATCACCCCGGACACGCGCTTCGACACCAGCCCGTCGGTGTGGAAGACGGCGACGACCGCCGTGGCGAGCGTCGCACTGATCGGTTCGCTGCTCGCGCTCGCCGGTGTGGACCGCCGCCTCGGCCGCAGCCCGCACCGGGCCGGACGGGAGGTCGTCGGCGGGCTGGCCGGGCGCTGGCCGCCACGGTTGCGCCGCTGGTGGTCCCGGGCCCGCCCGCGTCCGGTCGATCTGGTCGTCACCGCGGTGCTGTTCGTCTGGATGGCGATCGGCGGTCAGACCTCCGACGACGGCTTCACCCTCGGCATCGTCCGGGACGTCCCGAGCTCGGGTTACGTCGGCAACTACTACCGCTGGTACAACGCCGCCGAAGCGCCGTTCGGCTGGTTCTACGACCTCTACGCGCTCTGGGTGCAGGCATCGGACTCGCTGCTGTGGCTGCGGTTGCCCTCGGTGCTGATGGGGATCACCGCATGGTGGCTGGTCTCACGCGGCCTGCTGCCACGCCTGGGCAGGCAGGCCCGCCGCTCGCACGCGGCGACCTGGGCCGCGGCCGCGGTGTTCCTGGCGTTCTGGATGGCGTACAACTCCGGTCTGCGCCCGGAACCGGTCGTCGTCGTGTGCTCGCTGCTCGCGCTGGTGTGCGTCGAACGGGCGATCGCGCTGCAGCGGCTGCTGCCCTTCGCCCTCGGCCTGTTCGCCGCGTCCATGGCGGTCGGCGCGAACCCGGCCGGGTTGATCGCCGTCGCCCCGTTCCTGGCCGCGGTCCGCCCGCTGTGGCGGCTGCTCAGCAGCCGGGTCAGGGCGTTCGGCCCGATCCCGGTGCTCGCTCCGCTGCTCGCCGCGGGCACCGCCATCCTGATGATCGCCTGGGCCGACCAGAGCTGGGCGGCGGTGATCGAGTCCACCCGGATCCGCTCCGACATCGGCCCGGACTGGCCCTGGTACACCGAGATCGAGAACCGCTACGCGCCGTTGTTCTCCGGTACCGCGGACGGTTCGATCGCCCGCCGCTTCCCGATCCTGCTGGTCATGCTGTGCACGCTGGCCTGCGTCGTCGTGCTGATCCGCCGCTCCCGGATCCCGGGCGCCGCGCTCGGTCCCGCGCAGCGACTGATCGGCAGCACCATCATCTCGTTCCTGATCTTCGCGATGACCCCGACGAAGTGGACCCACCACTTCGGCGACCTGGTCGGCCTCGGCGCCGGGATGGTCGCGCTGGCCGCGATCGCCACCGGATCCGACGCGTTGCGGTCGTTGCGCAACCGGCTCGCGTTCCTCTCCGCGGTGTTCCTGGTGGCCGCGTTGAGCGCCGCCGGACCGAACACCTGGTGGTACACCAACAACTGGGGGGTCCCCTGGGCCGACGAACAGCTGACGTTCGGCGGGTACGAGGTGTCGACCCTGTTGCTCGGGCTGGCCCTGCTGCTCGCCGCGGGTGCCGGGGTGGAACACCTGCGCGGGATCCGCGAGGAGCGCCGGCCCGACCAGCTCGCCGATCTCGGACACATGATCGGCCGACTGCCGCTGCTCGGCCGGTGGTGGCGGGCCCGGGACTGGCGCCGCGACGCGTCCGCGGCGCTGCGGGCCACTCGCGCGCTGCGGCTCACGTCCGCGCCGCTGGCCCTGCTGTGCGGCATGCTCGTCACCTTCAACCTGTGGTCGATGACGACCGCCATGCAGAACCAGTCCGGTTCCTGGTCGATGGGTGCCGACGCGCTGTCGCACCCCTTCGGTGGCTCGTGCGGGCTGGCCAGCCAGGTCTACGCCGAACGCAGGCCGGCCGACGGCGTGCTCCCCGCCACCCCGGAACCGACCGGGATGGCCCCGCCGGCCAACCCCGATCTGCTCCCGACCGTCGCCCCGCCGCCCCCACCGGGGGAGGCGACCGCGCCCCCGGCGCCGCTGCCGCCCGGTGTCGTCCCACCGAACAGCCCGGACGCGGAACTGCTCAACCCGATCAGCGGCGGATCCGGGTTCCGCCGCGACGGCGTCCCGCCGACCGGGGGCGGCACCGGCGTCTCCGGGTTCGAGTACGTGCTCTCCGGTGGCCTGGGCAGCGACGCGGCACCGGCGTTCGGCAGTTTCGACCCGTCCGGCCAGAACACCGGGACCCTGCGCACGCGGTGGGCGGAGCTGACCGCCGACCAGCGGGCCGGCACGACCCCCCTGGTGGTGACGGCGGCCGGCCGGCTGGGCGGCGGGAACCGGCTGACCGTCCAGTACGCGACCCGGCTCGACGACGGCCGGGTACGGATCGTGGAACAGACCACACTGGACGACGGCCGCGGCGAGGAGATGCCGTGGCGGGAGCTGCGCTTCGACCTGCCGGAACCGGCCCGTAGCGCGACCGAGGTGCGGATGGTGGTCCAGGACAACTCGGTGGGTGTCGACGGTTGGCTGGCGGTCGCCCCGCTGCGCGCCCCCCAGCTGGCACCGCTGTCGACCGTCGTCGCCGACCAGCCGATGTTCCTGGAGTACCCGGTGTCGCTGGCCAGCCCCTGCCTGCGCCCGTTCGCGACGTCCGGTGGGATCGCCGAGATCCCGGCGTACCGCCTGCAGGCCGACGGGAGCCGGATGCGTGCGGACGGCGAGGGCTGGTCCACCCCGCAGGCGGGCGGCCCGCTCGGCTGGATCACGGTGATCGGCAAGCAGAACGAGCTGCCGACCTACCTGGAGGGCGACCCTGCCCGGGACTGGGGCAAGGTGCAGTCGATCCAGCCGTACCGGCCCAACGCCGTGGGGCCCACCCTGGAACGCGACGACCGGCTGCGCTCCGGGACCTACAGCTCGGGCCCGCTGCCCGCGCCGCCACCGGGCATCCCTTCACCCAGCCGGTGACGGCCGCGCTCAGCCCACCGGTGGGCACACCGGGCCCGGCCGGTGTGCTGCGGGGTCGCGCAGGAACTCGGCCGCGACCGTCCTGGGACAGCTCGCCGAGTCGTCCCCGAGCACGAAGTGATCGGCTCCGGCGACGTGGAGCACCTCGGCTCCCCAGCGCGCCGCGATGTCGTCCGCCATCGCCGGTGGGGTCGTGAAGTCACGCGAGCCGCTGATCACGAGCATCGGGACGGACGGCAGCCCGGACGGTGCCGGGTCGGGCACGTGGCTCCAGTACAGGCACGCCTCGTAGCGGAAGGAGTGCGTCGACAACCCGTTGGCGGCGCGGAGCGCGTCGTCGATCTCGCTCCAGCGCAGCGGCGCGATGTTCGGGGTGAGCCGCTCCCGGGCGTGGCGGCGGGTGGCCGAGTCACGCTCGTGTGCGGTGGCACTGCCGGCGAACGGCATGGCGTAGTCGTTGCAGGCGTACGGCGCTGTCACCTGGGACGGCGCCAGTGCCGCCAGCGGATCGGCGCGCATGGCCGCGAGCTGCGCGTCCAGGTCGTCACCGAGCGCGGCCAGCGCCGGCCCGCGCTGCGGCGCGGGGAGCGCGAGTGCGGCGTCCCGGCCGGCAGCGATCTCCGACCAGGTGGAGAACAGGTGGATCGCGGCCAGGTCGGTGACGTCCGGACCGTCGCCGGCCCCGTTCCTCGCCCGCTCGACCTCCTCGTGCCAGGCCGGGGGAAGACCGTCCCCGCTGACCTGCGAGGCCATGTAGGTGTAGTCGGGTCCGGCGACGAGCGGCAGCGCGCTGTCCAGCACCACCGAATCGACCGCACCGGGGTGGGCCCGCGCGTAGGCCTGGGCGAAGAAGGCACCGTAGGACTGGCCGTAGACGCTCCACCGGTCGACACCCATGGCCCGGCGGACCGTCTCCAGGTCGTCGGCGGCGTGCCGGGCGCTCAGGGCACCGGCGAGCGGCCCCAGCTCCGCCTCGCAGGCGGCCACCGGGGCGGGTTCGGCGGCGCCGATGTCGACCCCCGGGCACTGCAGGGGAGTGGAGCGCCCGAAACCGCGGTAGTCGCTGACCACGATGTCGTGGGTCCCGGCGACCCCGTCCAGCGCGTCGAGCAGCGCGGAACGGGACTGGCTGGCGGCGGCCGGGCCGCCGACCGCGGCGACGACCACCCCTTCGGGCCGGGTGGTGTCGGTGGCGGGGTGCACGAGGTAGCTGATCTCGATCGTCCCCGCAGCGGGATCACCGGTGTCGACCGGTACCTCGAGGCGGCCCTCGCTCCAGCCGAGCCGCCAGTCAGCCGGGTCGCCGGGCCACAGCAGCGACACCGCGGTGCCGGACACGGCGAGCACCGCAGCCGAGGAGACCGCGAGTCGCCCGGTGAGCGTCCACGACCGGGGACCTGCGGCGCCGCGGCGCGCCACCGGTCCGGCGCCGGACCGGCACACCAACCAGCAGGCGAGAGCACCGAGCACCAGCAGCAGCGCGCGGTTCCCACCCCAGCCCGCCATCCGGCCGTGGAACGTGGTCGTCGCCGGAAGCACCAGCTCGACCCACTCGGCCACCGGAACCATGACCGGGACGGGCCAGGTGAGCTCCCGCGGTGCGAGCAGCAGCATCTGCACCGGGGCCAGCGCGCTGAACCAGCTCAGCCCGACCCCGCCGGCGAACAGCAGACCGAACCGGACGATCCCGCGGGTGACCCGCGACCGCCTGCTGCGCACCCGGTTCCGGCGAGACCTCGCTCCCCGGTGGGCCACCACCAGCGCCACCCCCACCCAGAACACCGTCGGGGCGAGCCACAGCACCTGCATCTGGATCCACTCGGTGCCGCTGCGCCCCGACACGGTCGCCCACAGCACGCAGACCAGCACGAACGAACCGGTCACCAGACCGGCCAGCAACCGCGCGGGCCCACCACGCCAGGCTGCGGGCCCCGTGTTCTCGCAGCGGGCCGACGAGACCACGACGGCCAGGCCGGCGGCCAGCGGCAGCACGATCTCCGAGAACCCGACGACGGCGCTCACCGGCTCACCCCGTACGGGGCGGCGTCCGGGCCCCTCCGGGGACGGTTGCCGGGCGACTCGGTCTGCAGGTCGTTGTCGTTCACACCGTCGAGCCAAGCGGTCCGCGGGGGAGCGCACAGTCTGCAGGAGTCGACAATCCCGGCCGGATCAGCCAGTGCCCGCGGTGACCAGACCCGTCTCGTAGGCGATCACGACCAGCTGTGCGCGATCACGGGCACCGAGGCCGGACAGGATGCGGCTCACGTAGGTCCGGACGGTCGCCGGGGTGAGGACCAGCTCGGCGGCAATCTCGGCGTTGGACAGTCCACGCCCGATCAGGGTCAGTGTCTCTCGCTCACGGGCGGTCAGCACGGCCAGGCGCGGGTCGGGCGAGCGGCGCGCGGGCACCAGACGCTCGACGAGCCGCCGGGTCACCTCGGGCGCCAGGAGCGCGTTCCCGTCGTCGACGACCCGGATCGCGTGCAGCAACGCACCCGGCGGGGCGTTCTTCAACAGGAACCCCGAGGCGCCGGCCCGCAGTGCCTCGTAGACGTAACCGTCGACGTCGAACATCGTCAGCACGATGACCCGCGGGCCGTCCGGCACGGAACAGAGCCGCCGGGTGGCGTCCAGCCCGTCCAGCACCGGCATCCGCACGTCCATCAGGACGACGTCGGGCCGCTGTTCGGCGACCACGGCCAGAGCCTGCGCACCGTCACCGGCGACGCCGACCACCGTCATCCCCGGTTCGTGGTCGACCAGCGTGTGCAGCGACTCCCGCAGCCGCGGGTCGTCGTCGGCGACCACCACCCGGATCGTGCTCACGGCCGGCCCGGCACCATCGGCAGGCGTGCGGTGACGGCGCACCCGGGTCCCTCGCCGACATCCACGGTGCCACCGGCCAGGGCGGCCCGTTCGCGCATCCCGGTGATCCCGTGCCCGGCCACGCGGCCACCGATGCCCCGGCCGTCGTCGACGATCCCGAGCACGACCTGCTGTCCGGCCTCCCGGAGCGTGATCCGGCACCGCCGGGCACCGGAGTGCCGGATCACGTTCGTGGTCGCCTCGCGCGCGATCTGCTCGACCGCGGTGCGCAGCGCCGGTGGCCACGCCCCGGTGGTCCCGCAGATGTCGGCGTCGACCACGATCCCGCACGACCGCAGCTCGCCGGCCATCGTGGCCAGGGCCCCGGCGAGATCGTCGCACCGGCCGGACCAGCCGCCGCGCCGGGCCCGGTCCAGCAGACCGCCCAGCTCTCCGAGCGCGCTGCGGGCCTCGGTCTCGATCTCGCGCAGCGTGCCGCGCAGCTCCTCGGACGGCAGGCCCCCGACATGAGCCGTCACCCCGGCGCGCACCCCGATCACACCGAGCGAGTGGGACAGGACGTCGTGCACGTCGCGGGCCAGCCGAAGCCGCTCCTGGGCCGCGGAACGCGCCGCGGCTTCGATCCGCACCTGCCGGGTCCGGACACCCAACGCCCACGAGGCGGTGACGACCACCACCGCGACGACCAGCCAGCGGATGTTCTCGGCGAGGCCCTGCGGAGCGACGGTCAGCAGCGATGCCGCGGTGACCACCGCGGCGGCCACCGACCACCGGGGGAACTGCGCTCCGCCCCGGCGCTCGGCGACGGTGAACAGGCACATCCCGACGAGCAGGCACGGGTCCGCGCTCACCCCCAGTACCCACGCGACCGCGGTGGCGACCACCGCCGCCACGGTCGCCGTCAGCGGGAACCGGTGACGCATCGCCACCGCCGCGACCGCGACCAGGGCCAGGCCGCCCTGGACCACCCGGCCCGTCGCCGGCTCGACCGTCCACCAGAGCCCGACCACCACGGCGAGGGCCACCAGCACGTCCCGAGCGGGAGTTGCCGGGCGGCGGCCGACGTCGGGTTGAGCGTCGAGGACGGCCGGCACGGATCGTGATGATAGGTACCCGGAGGTCCGCGGCCGGGATCAGCCCGCCGCGGTGATCCCGAGCGCGACCAGCAGGACGACCTTTCCGACCTCCAGCGCCACGTAGTACAGGTGAGCGCGGGAGCGGGGGGCTGCCCCGCCGCGCAGCACCGCATCGGTACGCCGGGACAACACCGGGCGGACCGCGAACAGCTGCACCGCGAGCACCCCGCCGGCACAGGCGGTGAGCACCGCGACCGTGCCGCCGGTACCGGACACGACCAGTGCCGCGACCACGACGACCAGCAGCACCAGCTCGGCGAGGTTGAGCGCGCGGAACACCAGCCGTCCGATGCCCAGCCCCAGCGGGACCGTGATCCCGGGTGCCCGGAACTTCAGCGGCGCCTCCAGGAACGAGATCGCCAGCACCATGCCGACCCAGACCCAGGTCGCCGCCACCACCACACTCACGGGCGCACCAGCCGCAGGGTCTCACCGGCGACCAGCTCCGGTTCGCTGAGCGGGACCAGGTGCCCGGAGCGGAGCGCGAGGACGTGCCTGCGCTCCGGACCGGCCGCGGCCCGCGCGGCGTGCGCAGCGTTCATGGCCGCGCGGACCCGGCGTCCCGTCCCGTCGGGGCGGGCCCCGGACACGACGGTGACGGGCACGGCGCCGGTGTCGGGCGGATCGGCGCGCAGCCCGCGCAGGTCCTCCACGGTGGACGCCGACTCGGCCAGGTAACCGGCGACGCCGGCGGGGGAGAGCCACTCGGCACGCAGGTCGGCGGCGGCGTCGGCGGGCAGCGCCCGAGCGACCGGGCGCAGTGCCGCGCGGACGAGCCCGGTGCGCGCGACGAGCGGGAGCAGCACGCCCGCGATCCGCTCGCGGATCGCGAAAGACGCGGTGAAATACAGGTCGCACCCCTCATCGCTGGGGTCGACCAGCACGATGCCCGCCACCCGTTCCGGGCGCGCGGCAGCAGCGACCCGCACGATCGGCCCGCCCCAGCTGTGCCCGGCGAGCACGTAACGTTCGGCGCCGACGTGGTCGAGCAGGTCGTTCAGGTCGGCGGCGAGCCGGTGCAGAGTGCGCGGACCCGGATCGGGTGCGCTGCGCCCGAGCCCGGACCGGTCGTAGACGACGACCGGGGCACGGCCGGCGACCGCGCACTGCACGGCCGCCCAGGACGACCGGGTGGCCCCCATCCCGGCTTCCATGACCACCACCGGCGTGTCCGGCGGGCCGGGGGTGCGCTGGAGGAACAGCGTGCGACCGTCCCGGGTGGGGGCGCGGTCCGGTTCGCCCTGGGAGTGCCGCGGCGCGCCGGGCGGGTCAGCCACTGAACTCGACGGCCGGCGCACGGACCGGCTCCACCTGCTCCTGCTCCTGGACGGGTGTGCGCGGCGGCTGCGGCGTCGCGGCGGGTTCACCACGACGGTAGGCCTCGATCACCTCGGACGGGAGCCGCCCGCGCTCGGACACGGCGAAACCGTGCTCACGGGCCCACGCCCGGACGGCACGGTTGTACTCCCGGTCGCCCGCGGTGCTCCGGGCCGCGGTGCTCCGGGCCCCGTCGGCCGGGGACTCGGCCGGCCGGGCTTCGGCGACCGTGCCGGGAGCACCCGCGGCGGTGCCCGGCCGGTCCGCACCCGGGGCGCGGGCGGCGCGGGCCCGGTTCCGGGCGCGGCTGCCGCCCGGGGTGTCGGTGGACCTGGCGGCTGCGACGAACGGCGCCAGTTCCTCCCGGAGCCTGCGCGCGTTGGAGCTGCTCAGGTCGACCTCGAAACGGTGGCCGTCCAGTTCGAAGGTGAGTGTCTCGTCGGCCTCGTCGCCCGTGATGTCGTCGACGAGCCGGATCGTCTCGACCTTCGCCACTGCGGTCCTCCCGTGTCGCCGATCCGGGTGTCCCCGGCCGCCGCCACGAGCATAAGACGTGGCGTCAGTCGCCCCCGCCACCACCGCCACCGCCGTCCCCACCACCGCTCCCGCCGTCGCCGGGACCGTTGTCCCCGCCGCCACCGCCCGCGTCACAGGACGACGGGCTGACGTACCCGGTGCCGTCCCCGGATCTCCCGCGGCCGGCCCGCCGGTGGCGCGCCGCGGGACGGCGGGACCGGCTCACGGCGAACAACCCGATCCCGATACCGACCAGCACGACCACCACGACCACGACCACGACCACCACGACGCTGCTCGTCATGGATCCCTCCCTGTTCCCGGCTGCGACGACGCTGCCGCGCGTTCACCGGAGGGTTCCGGCGAGCTGCGGCAGGATGACGATCATGCACATCGCGGTCGACCCGCTCGCCGACACGCAGACCCTGCAGTTCCTGGCGGGGCATCTCGCCGACATGCAGGCGCAGTCCCCGCCGGAGAGCACCCATGCGCTCGAGGTGGACGCCCTGCGACACCCGGACGTGACCGTCTGGACCGCCCGCGACGACAACGGGACGATCCTCGGCTGCGGGGCGCTGAAACAGCTCACGCCGGACGGCGGCGAGATCAAGTCGATGCGCACCGCGCCCTCGGCGACCGGCCGCGGGATCGGCGGTGCCCTGCTCACCCACATGATCGGTGCGGCACGGGAGCGCGGGTACCGGACGCTGCACCTGGAGACCGGGTCGGCGGAGTACTTCGCCCCCGCCCGTCGCCTCTACCAGCGGCACGGATTCGTCCCCTGCCCGCCGTTCGCGGACTACCCGGAGGACCCGAACAGCGTCCACCTGCGCCTCGACCTCTGAGACGGGAGGTGGACGCCGGGCACGGGGAACGGCTGGTCAGCCGCCGTGCTGTGCCTCGCGCACGACCCGGTACAGGTCCCGCAGATGCTCGGTGCCGACGAACTCGTCGAACCGCTCCGAACCGGGCCCGGTGGCGCGCACCGGCACCGGGCCGCCGGTGTGCCCGGGGTTGGTCGCCCACGCGATCCGCATCGGGCGGCCGTCCGCGGTCGTGAACGTCTCCTCGGCGCGCTCCTCGAAGACCAGCGCCATCCCGCCGGCCTCGTGGTCGGCGGTGATGACGACCAGGGTGTCGTCCCGGCCCTCGGTGAAGGCCAGGACACGTTCGACAGCGCGGTCGAGCGCGATCGTGTCGCCCATCGCGTTGGCGCCGTCGTTGTCCTCGGCGGCCGGGTCGATCATGCCGCCCTCCACCATCAGGAAGAAGCCGTCGTCGTTCCTGCTCAGGGTGTTCAGCGCGGCGTCGGTCATCTCGGCCAGGGTCGGCTCCACCGGGGTGCGCTCCCGGTCGTAGTTCATGTCGGTGCACTCGAACACGCCCAGCAGCCGGTCACCGTCCGCGGCGAGCAGCTGGTCGCGGTCACGGGTGACGGTCCACCCGGCCGCGGCGTAGTCGGCGAACAGGTCGCGGCCGTCGGAACGGTCGGTCTCGTCGGACTCGCAGTGCGCACCGGGGGTGCCCGCAGGGAGGAAGAAGGACTCACCGCCGCCGAGCAGCACGTCAATCTCGTTGTCCAGGTACTGCGCGGCGATGTCGCTCTGCAGGTCGCGGTCGGGGACGGCGGAGCCGAACCCGGCCGGGGTCGCGTTGGCGATGTCCCGGGTGCTGATCAGGCCGACGCTCTTGCCCGCGTCGCGGGCGAGCACACCCAGTGTCTGGTCGAGCGTATTCACCCCTTCCGGGGTCACGTTGAGCGACCCGTTGTCGACGAGCGTGCCCGAGCCCATCGACGACGCCGCCGCGGCCGAGTCGGTCACCAGGTCGTCGGCCGAGAACGTGGCAGCCCTGGCCCGGTGCGGGACGGTCTCCAGGGCCAGCGGCTCGTCGCGGCCGCGATCCAGGTAGCGGGAGGCGAGGATCTGGGTGTCGGACATGCCGTCGCCGATCACCAGGATCACGTTCTTCGCGGGCCCCGCGGTGCCGGCCGCGGCCGAGGCCGAGGCGAATCCCGCCGGCAGGGCCAGCACGGCCACACCCGCCAGCACCACGGCCGCACGTCGGGCCCGGCGACCACTCGTCGTTCTGATCACGGAACGTCCCTCCATCATGAACCGGTCGAAGTGGACATTACGGAGTGCAACGAGTAGATTCGATACCCTCTCGCAGAGTTATCCCCGAGCGTTCACCTCGCGTGCACCGTCGGTGTGATCCCGCTCTCGCCGACCCGCGCAGAGTGCCCTAGAATTCTCTACGAGCCGTAGAAACTGCGGTGCCGACGTCAGACCGGTCGACGGTCCCCGCACCTGGGCGCCGGGCACCCGCACGGCGGGCCGACGCAGGCGTCTGCGTCCCGCCCGTGCGGGGTTCGCCGTCCGTCCCGGGTCGGGAGACGGAAACGGAGCCCACGCGAATGACGGCCGAGCACCGCCTGGTCAATGCCGACCTGCGCCGCAAACGATCGGTGGACCTCGCCCAGCTGATCCACGAGCGGTACGGCGACGCCGTCACCACACTCCGGCGGGGGCTGCTGACCTACCCCTATCCGCAACCGCTGCTCGACCGGCACGAGATCGAGGTGGCGATCACCGCGGTGCGCGCCGCGCTCGATCTGACCCTGCGGGCCTCGACCGCACCGGACGCCGCCGCACCTGCCCCCGGAGTCGGGATCTGGGAGCTGGCCGTCGTCGTGCGTGACGGGGGAGCGCTGCCGAAGGGGGAGGCCGAGGGCTGGGCGCGGGCGCTGTTCGGCTACCGCTGCGCGCCGCTGGTCTACCGGCGCTCGGCGGGCGGATCCTGGCTGTGCCGCCCCTCCGAGATCGACTTCGTCGTGTACCACGGTGAGCACGGCCCGGTGCACCCCTCGGACGTCGAGGGGCACACGGCCTGCGCCTGATCTACAGCTCGTAGGAGCGCAGCCACACCGCCTGCGGGGTCGCCCGCAGCGCCGACAGCACCTCGTCGGGAAGCACCCGGTCGGTGTCGGTCAGCACGTACCCGAGGTCGCCGTGGGTGGACAGCGACTGCCCGATGATGTTCACCCCGGCGTCGGCGAGCAGTCGGTTGATCTCGGCCAGCACGCCCGGTGAGCTGGTGTGCAGGTAACTGGTGCGGAACACGCCGGGCGGGTGCGGTGCGGCCACGTTCGGCAGGTTCACCGACAGCGCGGTGGCGCCGCCGGAGACGAAGTCGAGGAGCTTCGTCGACACGAAATGGCCGATCTCCTCCTGTGCCTCCTGGGTCGACCCGCCGATGTGCGGGGTCAGGATGACGTTGTCGAGGCCGCGCAGCGGCGAGTCGAACTTGTCACCCTGCGCCTTCGGCTCGATCGGGAAGACGTCGACGGCGGCGCCCGCGATGTGCCCGGAGAGGATGTGCTCGCGCAGGGCCAGCTCGTCGATGACCATGCCGCGCGAGGCGTTGATGAACATCGACCGGGGCTTCATCCGGGCGAACTGCTCGGCCCCGAACAGGCCCGCGTTGCCGGGGCGCCCGTCGACGTGGATGGAGACGATGTCGGCCTGCTCCAGCAGGGCGTCCAGGGTGGGGACGCGGCGCGCGTTGCCGTGCGCGAGCCGGTCGGCGGTGTCGTAGAAGATCACTCGTAGGCCGACGGCCTCGGCCATGGTGGACAGCTGGGTCCCGATGTTGCCGTAACCGACGATCCCCAGGGTCCGGCCACGGAACTCGTGGCTCCCGCGTGCGGACTTGTCCCAGATGCCCTCGTGCATCCGCTGGGTCTTCTCGGTCAGTCGCCGAGCCAGCACCACGATCTCACCGAGCACCAGCTCCACGACACTGCGGGTGTTCGAGTACGGCGCGTTGAAGACCGCGATGCCGCGCCCGGCGGCCGCGGCGAGGTCGATCTGGTTGGTGCCGATGCAGAAGCATCCGACGGCGAGCAGGTCGTCGGCCGCCTCCAGGATCTCCTTCGTCACCGTCGTGTTCGAGCGGATGCCGAGCAGCTGCACCCCGGACACGGCGTCGAGGAGCTCGTCCTCGGCGAGCGAACCGGGGCGGGTCTCGACGTCGATGCCGGCCCGGCGGAACGCCTCGGCGGCACCGGGGTGGATGTTTTCGAGCAGCAGAGCCTTCACGCGTCCAACCTAGGTGTCCCGGCAGGCAGTCGGTGACCCGGCAGGCCGGTCGGAGGAGTGACCGGCCTCGTCGATCGGGCTCGGCACAACACCTCCGGCGCAGGGCTCCGAACTACCGGTGAACAACCCCGCATCTGTCATAACGCGCATTATCGGCTTGATGGAGACCGGGGCGGTGACGAGGTGTGGGTGCGGTGGATCGCCGCACCCACACCTACCGAGTCCGCCGGTGTCTCGTCGGTCGTTCGGCGGCCGTGCCTTGCCGGCGCCCGGCCGCTTCAGCTGCGACCTGCAGCTTCCTACAGGTCGTCGATGCGCCGGGACGCCTCGGCCTTGCTGAGCCCGTCCAGATCGCCCGGCGCCTCGCGCCCGGCCTGCTGCAGCAGCGTCTCCAGGTACGAGCGCTGCGGCCCGGTCATCGGTTCGCCACCGGTCGTCCAGTCCGCCGGATCCTTCGCCGCCGGATCCGGCGTCCCGGACGACGCCTCGGGGTCGACGGCACCGGCCGCACGCCGGTCCGTCGCACCCTGCCGGCTCGGGTCGTGTCGATTCGTCATGGATCGAACATATCTTCGATCCTGCGGTCTCGCACTCCGAGCCTGCCTCGCCCCGCAGGAACTGTCATAACTCCTGCGTGCGCACGGTCAGCCCGCCGTCGGCGGCTGGTCCACGAGCTGTGCGAGGTACAGCTGCTCGCCGAGCCGGTCCATCAGCTCGAGATTGGTCTCGATGTAGTCGATGTGGTGCTCCTCGTCGGCGAGGATCTTCTCGAACAGCGTGGCCGTCGTGATGTCACCCTTATCGCGGCACAGCCCGATGCCCGGGCGCAGCCGCTCCACGACGGCCAGCTCGATCGCCAGGTCCGCCTGCAGCTGCTCACGCACGGTCTGACCGATGTTCAGGGTGCCGAGACGCTGGTAGTTCGGGAGCCCCTCCAGGAACAGGATCCGGTCGGTGATCTCCTCCGCGTGCCGCATCTCGTCGATCGACTCGGCACGGGTGTAGGCCGCCATCTTGGTCAGGCCCCAGTTCTGCTGCATCTTGGCGTGCAGGAAGTACTGGTTGATCGCCGTGAGCTCGCTGGTGAGCTGCTCGTTGAGCAGGCCGATGATCTCGTCGTCGCCACGCATGATGACTGCCGTCCCCTCGTCCGCTACTGCTGGGACGGCGAATGTAAGCCAGTGCACAACGGGGCCCGCCCGTCAGGACCGACTCATGGTCGCAAAGGCTCACCTCTGGTGTGGCGAGCCCGGGATCAGGCGGAGGCGGGCAGACGATCGACCTCGTCACCCGCGGACATCGAGAGAAGCAGGGTACGGAGCCGGTCGTGGCAGCTGCCGCAGCCGGTACCCGCGCCGCACGCGTCGCCGATCGTGTCCACACAGCGGGCGCCGTCGCGGACGCTGCCACGCACTTCCGCCTCGGTGACAGCGGCGCAGATGCACGCGAACATGGCTCCCCCTCCTGTGCGGTCCCTAACCTGTGGATAGGCAACCCTATGCTGACAGCCGGTCGCCCCTTCCCACAAGGCCCGGACGGCTCCGGATCGCTACGCTTTCCGGGTGCCGCTGGAGGAGTACCGCCGCAGGCGCGATCCGCGGCGCACCCCGGAACCGGTCCCCGAGGGCGACCCCGACCGGGCCGGCCCCGGCGGGGCGCGGTTCGTGGTCCAGGAGCACCACGCCACCGCCCTGCACTGGGACCTGCGACTGGAACGGGACGGTGTCCTGGTCTCCTGGGCGGTGCCCAAGGGGCTTCCCGAGGACTCGGAGACGGTGCGGATGGCCGTCCGCACCGAGGACCATCCGCTGGAGTACCTGGACTTCGAGGGCGAGATCCCGCGTGGTGAGTACGGCGGCGGACGGATGTCGGTCTGGGACTCCGGGCACTACGAGACCGAGAAGTGGACCGGCCGCGAGGTGGCCGTCGTCCTGCACGGGCAGCGCGCGGCCGGCCGGTTCGTGCTGCTGCACCGGCCCGGTGAGCGTCGGGACCGCTGGTTGCTGCGGCGCACCAGGGAGCAGCCGGCCGACGCCGGTCCGCCGGGCGCGCCGCTCCCCCACGACCTCCCGCTCGCCGTGCCCGGCCGGGCGCAGCGACTCCCGGGCGGTGACGACTGGCAGGTCCGCCCGGTGTTCGGCGGGCGTCGGGTGCTGGTCCGCAGCGACGGCGGCCGGCTGACGCTGCGCCCGGTCGGGGACGACGGTGTACCCGGTGACCCGATCGACCCGCCCGGGCGGTTGCGCGAGCTGGGCCCGGCGCTCGGCGCCGGCGGCCACCTGCTCGACGCCGAGCTCACCGCGCGCGGGGAGCTGTGGGTGGTCGACGTGCTGCACACCGGCGGACGCGACGTCCGTGCACTCCCCCTCGACGAGCGTCGCGCGCTGCTGGAGGCCCTCCCGCTGGACGGCCCGCACCGCCGGCCGGCTCCGCTCTACCCGAACGCGGGGGCGCAGCTGCTGGACGCGGTACGGGAGCAGGGACTGCCCGGCGTCGTCGCTCTCCGCGCGGGCTCCCCCTACCCGGCGCCCGGTGCGCCGTCGCAGGACTGGCTGGAGGTGCCGGTGAGCGGATCGAGAACCGGTGGCAGGCGAACCGACGGGTACGGGCGCGCAGCGCTGTCCAACCCGTCCAAGGTGCTCTACCCGGCGACCGGCACGACGAAGGCCGACGTGCTCGGTCACTATCTCGCGGTCGCCGAGGCGATGCTGCCGCACCTCGACGGCCGTCCGGCCACCCTGAAGCGCTGGCCGGACGGGGTGGAGGCGTCGTCGTTCTTCGAGAAGAACGTGGCCCGGCACGCCCCGTCGTGGTTGCGCACGGCCCGGGTGGGGACGCCCGGCGGCCGGTCGGAGTCGGCCGACTTCGCGGTGATCGCCGACGCCGAGGGGCTGGCCTGGGCGGCGAACCTGGCGGCGCTGGAGCTGCACGTGCCGCAGTGGCGCCTCGGCGCCCGGGACGCCCGCCACCCACCGGACCGGGTGGTGTTCGATCTAGACCCGGGCGAGGGGACGACGGTCGTGGACTGCGCCCGGGTCGCGCTGCGGCTGCGCGCGTTGCTCGACGACCACGGCCTGCCCGTGTACCCGTCGACGTCCGGTGGCAAGGGCATGCAGCTCTACCTGCCGGTGCGGGTCACCCGGCCGGAGCGCACCTCGGAGTTCGCACGCGAGGTCGCCGAGCGGCTCGCCGCCGAACACCCGCGGGAGACGGTCGCGGTGATGACCCGTGCGCGGCGCCGCGGGAAGGTGTTCGTGGACTGGAGCCAGAACAACACCGCGAAGACGACGATCGCGACCTACTCGCTGCGCGGCCGCGAGCTGCCGACCGTCGCGACCCCCGTGACCTGGGACGAGGTGGCGGCCTGCCGCGAGCCCGGTGACCTGCTGTTCACCGTCGACGACCTACCGGCACGACTGGACACCCACGGGGACCTGATGCGTCCCCTGATCGACACCGACGGTTTCCGGCTGCCCCGTGGTGGCTCGATCGCCGAGGTGCCAGGCTGAGCGGGTGAGCGGCCCGGACGATCGACACCCCTACCTCGCGGGCCCGTACCCGCGTGCGTACGCGCACCGCGGCTGGCACCTCGGCGAGCTGGCGGGTTGCGAGAACACCCTCGCGGCGTTCGTGGCCGCCGCCGATCACGGGTTGCGTTACGTCGAGCTGGACGTGCACGCCAGCGCCGACGGTGTCCCGTTCGTGCACCACGACCCGACGCTGGACCGCACCACCGACGCGACCGGGCGGATCGACGTCCGTCCGGCCGCGGAGCTCGACGGCGTCCTGGTCCGTGGCGCCTGCCGCGCGGAGCGGCTGCCCCGGTTGGCCGATGTGCTGGTTGCGCTGCCCGGCACCCGGATCACGGTCGAGCTGAAGTCCGACGCCGTGGTGGGGCCGACCCTCGCGGTGCTCGACGAGGCCGACGCCTGGGACCGGATCTGCCTGGGTTCGTTCTCCGACCGGCGGCTGGCCGCGGCCAGGACCCTGGCCGGGCCGCGGCTGTGCACGTCGATGGGGCAGGCCGCGGTGACCGGACTGCGGGCGCGTGCCTACCGGGTGCCCGAGCGCGTGCTGCCACCCTTGTCCGGGACGCTCGCGCAGGTCCCGCCGTGGTTCGGGCCGATCCCGGTGGCGACCGACCGGCGGTTCGTCGACGCCGCCCACGCCTCCGGCCGGGAGGTGCACGTCTGGACGGTCGACGACGCGGCCGAGATGGAGCGGCTGCTGGGCCTGGGCGTCGACGGCCTGCTGTCCGACCGGCCGGACCGGCTGCTCGCGGTGCTGGGCGGGCGGACCCGGGAGGACCGATCCCGGTGATCACACCGAGTCCGGTGCCCGGCTGCGTGGATAGTCTCCCCCGGTGACCGCAGCAACACTGTCCGGGGCCGAACCCCGGCGTTCCCGGGTGTGGGCGTGGGCCTTCTGGGACTGGGGCTCCTCGGGCTTCCAGCACATCGCCCTGACCTTCGTGTTCTCCGTCTACCTGACCGACGCGGTCGGTGCCGACCTGCCCGGCACGATCAGCGCGAACAGCTGGCTCGCCTGGTCCACCGCCGCGGCCGGCGTGCTGATCGCGCTGATGGCACCGGTGATCGGCCAGAGCGCGGACCGCAAGGGGCGCAGGCTGCGGGCCACCGGGATCTGGACCGCCCTCGTCGTACTGAGCATGATCGGGATGTTCTGGGTCCGGGACGACTGGACCTACCTGTGGCTGGGGCTGGTGCTGCTCGGCCTCGCTTCGATCTTCGTCGAGCTCGCGGCGGTCTCGTACTACGCGCTGATGGCCCAGGTGTCGACGCCGGCCACGGTCGGCCGGGTGTCCGGTTTCGGATGGGCCCTGGGCTACCTCGGCGGGATCGTGCTCCTGCTCGGCGTCTACCTGGGCTTCCTGTCCGGCGACGGCGGGTTGTTCGGGGTCTCCACCTCCGACGGGTTCGACGTGCGGATCTCGGTGCTGGTCGCCGCGATCTGGTTCGCCGTGTTCGCCGCGCCGATGTTCGTCGTGCTGCCGGAGACGCCACCGGCCGCGCCCGGGGCGCCGAAGCTCGGCGTCACGGGCTCCTACCGCAAGCTGATCGCCGACCTGCGGGAGCTCTACCGCGCGAGCCCGCACACCGTGTACTTCCTCGGTGCCAGCGCGCTCTACCGGGACGGTCTGAACGCCATCTTCGCCTTCGGCGGGGTGCTCGCGGTGACGGTGTACGGGCTCGATCCGGGTCAGGTGCTGTTGTTCGGGGTGGCGATCAACGTGGTGTCCGCGGCCGGGGCGCTCGTCGGTGGCCGGTTCGACGACCGGTACGGGCCGAAGGCGGTCGTGGTCGGTTCGCTGGTGGGCCTGGTCGTGGTCGGAATCGTGCTGCTGCTGGTGTCCGGGCCGACCATGTTCTGGATCTTCGGGTTGGTGCTGGGGCTGTTCGTCGGCCCGGCGCAGGCGTCATCGCGCTCGTATCTGCTGCGGGTGTGCCCGGAGGGCCGGGAGGGCCAGTTGTTCGGCCTCTACGCCACGACCGGCCGGGCCGTGTCGTTCCTGGCCCCCGCGCTGATCGGTCTGTTCACCTATGCGTTCGGCTCCGATCGGGCGGGAACGGCCGGGATCGTGCTGGTCCTGGCGTTGGGACTGCTCGCGCTGCTCCCGGTGCGCCCCCCTTTGCGTGCACCCGCCCCGTCCGGTACGTGAACTCTCGTCGAACGCCAGTGAGTAGCGTCACACATGGCTGACACGTCACATCAGCGTGTGTAACGGGGCCTGATAGGGAACACTGGCCAATCGGGCGCAGGGATAGTTACCACTGGGTAGAAACCAGTGGTCGTTCGCTGCCCCGCCGCCGGAATAGCGTAGCCCCACGAACGTTACACCCGGTGGCGGCGACGTAACCGTCGAGGTGCCGCCGCCTCGACAGACGCAAGGAGGGTGACGACGCATGGCCGACCGCGTTCTGCGTGGCAGCCGGCTCGGGGCTGTCAGCTACGAGACCGATCGCAATCACGACCTGGCGCCGCGGCAGATGGTCCGTTATGTGTCCGAGTCCGGCTACGAGTTCGAGGTGCCGTTCGCGAACGACGCCGAGGCTCCGGCGACCTGGGAGTCGCCGCAGGGCGGTATCGGACGCCGGGTCGACGGGACCCAGCCGGATCAGAAGAAGCAGAAGCCCCCGCGTACCCACTGGGACATGCTGCTCGAGCGCCGGTCGATCGCCGAGCTGGAGGAGCTGCTCAACGAGCGCCTCGAGGTTCTGCGCGAGCGGCGGGCCGAGATCGCCTGAACTCGGACACGTACGCGTACGGAGCCCGGACCCCGCCAGGGTCCGGGCTCCGTCGCGTGCGGGGGCTCCGCGCGGTCAGGAGCGGGCGCCCTCGGCCACCGGTCCGGCCGGGTACTGGGGGGCGTCGCGGCCGAGCCGGTAGGACAGCCCCCAACAGGTGACCCGCCACAGCGCCTCGGCCACGATCGCGCCGCTCATCTTCGACGATCCGTGTTCCCGCTCGGTGAAGGTGATCGGCACCTCGCGCACCCGGAACCCGGCGCGCACGGCGCGCCACGCCACGTCGACCTGGAAGCAGTAGCCCTGCGAGGCGACCGACTCGAGATGCAGTTGTTCGAGCACCGAGCGCCGGAACACCCGGTAGCCCCCGGTGATGTCGCGGATCGGTACACCCAGCGCGAGCCGGGAGTAGAGGTTGCCGCCACGTGAGAGTGCCTCGCGGTGCCACGGCCAGTTCACCACCCGCCCGCCGGGGACGTAGCGGGAACCGAGCACGACGTCGGCGTCCTCCAACGCGGCGAGCAGCGCCGGTAGATCCTCGGGGGCGTGCGAGCCGTCCGCGTCCATCTCCACGACGACCTGGTGCTCACCGGTGAGTGCGTGCCGGAAACCGTCCAGGTAGGCGGCACCGAGGCCGTCCTTGCCGGCCCGGTGCAGCACCGTGATCCGGTCGTCGGCGGCGGCCATCTCGTCGGCGAGCTCGCCGGTGCCGTCGGGGCTGGCGTCGTCGACCACCAGGACGTCCACGTCGGGTAGGCAGGCGTGCAGCCGCGAGATCGCGGACCCCAGGTTCTCCCGCTCCTCATAGGTCGGCACCACGACCAGGACCGGGCCCGGTGGTTCAGCCATTCTCGCCCTGTCCTTCCCTGCCCGTGCCCGCCGCACCGGGCGACCCTACTGTCTCACCGCCTGCGGGTCCGGGGGTGACACACCGGCCGAACGGCAGCGGTGGACGTGCCGATCACGGTGCGCACCCGCCGGGCGCCGGAGTGCAGTTACGGACAGCCTAGTCCTCGTCCGGAGCCCGGTGTGATCGACCGGTGCGGCGGGCCGGGCGCCGCTCAGCGGGTGCCGGTGAGCAGGTGGGCGTTGCCCAGCGCGTCGAGCACGCCGGGTTCCGGGGTGGCGCCGTCGCGCTCGCCGCGCAGGAACCACTCGTAGCCGTAGGCGTCGGCGAAGGTCGCGGCCGGGACGGCGGCAGGATCGATCTGGCTGCCGTGCGCGAGCATCGCGTCCCGCTTGACGCCCAGGTCGGCCTCGGTGCCGGTCACGGCGACCGCGATCTCCGCGGTCACCCGGCCGAAACCGACGCCCGCGGCGCGGGCCGCACCGTGGATCAGGTGCCGGTCGCGCGCGGAGAGGGCGAGGTGCTCCCGATCGACCGTCATCCGGTATCCGGTGGCGCCGGTCAGCGAGCAGGCGATGGCACCGGCCGCGTGCGCCGCGCGGTGATCGGGGTGGCCGTAGATCCCGGAGTCGTCGTCGTGCACGACGGTCGCGGCGCCCTCGGCGTCGACCAGCTCGGCGACGGTGCGGCCGAGCACGACCGGGTCGGCGCCGGCCAGGGCCAGCGGGTGGGACGTGTCGGGCCCACCGGGCAAGCCGGAGTCGCGGTACCCGAGAAGGACCAGGCGGGAGACACCGAGCAGTGCCGCAGCCTGCTCGAGCTCGCGGCGACGCCGGTCGGTGACGGCCTCACCGGGCCCGAGCGGCAGCCGGGAGCCGCCGAGATCACCACCGGTGGCCATCACGAGGACGACGCGCGCGCCGGCGTCGGCGAGCCGACGCAGGGTCAGCCCGGTGAAGATGGACTCGTCGTCGGGGTGGGCGTGCAGGGCGAGGACGGTCTCGCCGGACAGATCGGGCGTGTGCACCTGTGTGATCGCTTCGCGTGCGGGGCCCGGAACGGGCCGTCGGGATTCGGGACCGGAGAGGGTCGGTGCCCGGTCCGCCGGAGCGGAGATCGGATCGACGGATGCAGAACCGTCAGCCGATGGGGCACGGACCCGGGCGACAGCGACACGCGGCGCGGTGCGCGGCGGCGGTCGTCGGGTCGATCACGCGGCACATCATGGCAGCACCGGCCCGGCCGGGCCACACCGCCCCCCGGCGACGACGGTCACGACACGGACGCCGTCGTCGCCGGAGGTCACGGCAGGGATCAGGTGGATCGGTCAGGAAGGTCGCTCAGTAGTCGGCCTTCGGCATGATGAACCACAGCACCAGGTAGATCACGAACTGCGGGCCGGGCAGCAGGCAGGACAGCACGAACAGCAGCCGGACCATGTTGCGGCCCAGGCCGAACCGGTCGGCGAGCCCGGCGCAGACCCCGGCGATCACCGTCCCGTTGCGCGGGCGGACCAGACTGCGGGACTGCGGGACGTTCACCGGGATCTCCTTCGGACGGGCGGCGGGTACACATCCCACCCTGGCAGGGCCGGGCGGGAGTCCACTCAGGGGTTACCCCGAACGTTCCCCGGACAACACCCCTACCCGCCCGGCTCGCCGAGCGGACCGCTCACCCACGGGGCTGCTCGCCTAGAGGACGGTGAGGTCCCGGGAGTTGCGGTTGAGCCGCTCCGCGCCGTCCGCGGTGACCACCACGATGTCCTCGATCCGCGCGCCCCACCGGCCGGCCTGGTAGATGCCCGGCTCCACGGAGAACGCCATGCCCTCCTCGAGGAGCAGGTCGTTGCCGTCGACGATGTAGGGCTCCTCGTGCACGTCCAGGCCGATGCCGTGACCGGTGCGGTGGATGAAGTGCTCACCGTGCCCGGCGGCGGCGATGTGCTCGCGGGCGGCCCGGTCGATCGATGCGGCGGTGACGCCGGGCCGCACCGCGGCGACGGCGCGTTCCTGGGCCTCCTGCAGCACGGCGTACGTCTCGCGCACCTCGGCACCGGGATCGGCGCCCACCGCGTAGGTCCGGGTGCAGTCGGAGTTGTAGCCGTCGGGAAGCGGCCCGCCGATGTCGATGACGACGACGTCGCCGGACTCGATCACCCGGTCCGACACGTCGTGGTGCGGGCTGGCGCCGTTCGGCCCGGACCCGACGATGATGAACGCCGCCTCGGTGTGTCCTTCGGCGACGATCGCCTCGGCCAGGTCGGCCGCGACCGCGGCCTCGGTCCGCCCGGGCTTGAGCCACTCGCCGATCCGCGCGTGCACCCGGTCGATCGCCTCGCCAGCGGCGCGCAACCGGGCGATCTCGGCCGGGTCCTTGCGCATCCGCAGCTCGCGCAGCACGCTGCCGCCGAGGGTCTGCGGGACGTCGGGGAAGGCGTTCCGCAGGCCGAGCACGTGCCGGGCCGCCATGTCGTCGTCCACCGCGACCCGGGTCGGCCCCCCGGCGAGGTCGCTGACCAGCAGGTAGGGGTCCTCGCCGTCGGTCCAGGTCACCACGTCGATGCCGAGGGCCTCCAGCGGGAGACCGGCCAGGCCGGGTGCTTCCAGGGACGGCACGACCAGGGCGGGCGGAGCCCGGTGCCCGGCGGCCGGGACGATCAGGCAGGTCAGCCGCTCGTGTGAGGACCCCTCGAACCCGGTGAGGTACCGCAGGTCGGTTCCCGGGGTCAGGAAGAGCACGTCGGTGCCCTGCTCGGCGGCGTGCTCGCCGGCCCGGCGGAGCCGGTCGGCGAGCAGCTCGGTGGCGACGGCGTCGGTCATGGTTCGCAGCGTATGCGGGCACGCGGGGTGTGCGACCGCCGCCCGGGTACCGGTGCGGACCTGCGGGGTGGGAGAAGCATCACCCCCCGGCCGGTCACTCCCCGTCGAGTGCCGAGGGCCGCGCGGCGAGGGTCCCGGCCAGCTCGACGAGCTTCACGTTGAGGTCCTGCGAGGTGCGGCGGAGCACGTCGAACGCGGCCTCGGCGGTGAGACCGCGCCGTGCCATCAGGATGCCCTTGGCCTGTCCGATCACGTCCCGGGAGGCGATGGCCTGGCGCAGCTGGGCCTCCTGCAGCTCGGCGGCGGACACCGCGGTGCAGGTCGCGAGCGCCAGCGAGGCGTGGGTGGACAGCAACAGCAACCGGTCCCGGTCGGCGGGAGCGAACGCGTCGGTGCCTCGGCCGTACACGTTCAGCGCTCCGGGGAGCCGCGGCGGGGCGGCGTCGGGGACCAGCGAGCTCGCGAGCACCGAGAGGTAACCGTGCCGGACGGCGGCCCGGGCGAACTCCGGCCAGCGCTCCTCCGACCGCAGGTCGTCGGAGTGGGCGAGGGCGGGACCGTCGGGCCTGGCGGCCTCCACGCACGGTCCGCGGCCGCTGCGGTACTGCTCGGCGTCGATGTCGGAGGCGGCGGGCCCGGTCTGGACGGGCGTGTGGAACCTCCCGTCGCCGTCGCGCAGGGTCACGCTGACCAGGTCCGCGGCCGGGATGACGCGGCGCGCGGCCGCCACCACCCTGGCGAGGACGTCACCGACCGTGCCGGAGGCCAGGAGCTCGCCGGTGAGGGCGGTGAACTGCCGGGCCAGCGGGCCCGCCTCGGCCAGCCCGTCCTCCGCGTGACCGGTCCGCTCCTGGGCGAGTACGAATCCGTCGCGGTCCACGATCCACTCCTGCTCACCCCGGCTCACCGGGCTGTCCCGCTGCGCTCCCACCGCCCCATCATGCCCAACGGCCGGTGGCCGGGCGCTCCCCCAGGGGCACGAATGCCAGACTCACCTGCCATGAGCGACCGCCCGCTGATGCTGCTGGACTCCGCGAGCATGTACTTCCGTGCCTACTTCGGGGTTCCGGAGAGCATCACCGCACCCGACGGCACACCGGTCAACGCGGTGCGCGGGTTCACCGACATGATCGCCCGGCTGGTCACCGAGCACCGGCCGCGCGAGCTCGTGGCCTGCCTCGACCTGGACTGGCGGCCCGCGTTCCGGGTGGCGGCGCTGCCGACGTACAAGGCGCACCGGGTCGTCGGGAGCCCGGCCGGTGCGGGGGTCACCGGTGTGCAGGCCGGCGTGCCCGAGGAGGTGCCCGACACCCTCGCCCCGCAGGTCCCGGTGATCATGGAGGTACTGGCGGCGGCCGGGATCTGTACCGGTGGGGCGGAGGGCCACGAGGCCGACGACGTCATCGGTACCCTCGCCCACCGTGCTGAGACCGGGCCGGTGCTGGCCGTCTCCGGCGACCGGGACCTGATGCAGATCGTCCGGGACGAGCCGCAGGTGCGGCTGCTCTACATCGGGCGCGGGCTGAACCGGGCCGAACTGCTGGGCCCGGCGGAGGTCGCCGCGAAGTACGGGCTGCCCGCGCAGCGGGCGGGATCGGCCTACGCGGAGATGGCGATGTTGCGCGGTGACCCCTCGGACGGCCTGCCCGGGGTGCCCGGCGTCGGCGCCAAGACGGCCGCGACCCTGGTCGGGCGGTTCGACTCCTGGGGTGAGCTGCTCGCCGCCGTGGCCCGGCCGGACGACGCGCGGATGGCCGCAGGCGTCCGGGCCAAGCTCGCCGCGGCGAGCGACTACCTGGGCGTCGTCGAACCGGTGGTGCGGGTGGTGACCGACGCGCAGGTCCGGCTGGACCGCGACACCGCGCTCCCCCGTACCCCGGCCGACCCGGACCGGCTCGCCGAGCTGGCCGCCCGCTGGGGCCTGGAGTCGTCGGTGCGGCGGTTGCTCACCGCGCTCGACTCGGCGGCCGGCTGATCCTGCAATGATCGGATGGTGACCTGCCCCGAGCACGGGTCCCCGCTGCAGCCGAGCCGGGCCCACGACGACGCCGTCGCCCGCGAGACGGCGGTCCGCGCCACGGCCGCCGAGCCGATCACCTCGCCGCACGACGGGGCGCCCGCGGCCGCGCGGGAGCTGCTCGACACCGCGGTGGACGAGCTGTCCGGCGAGCTGCTGGAGCTCTCGCACGGGTTGCACGCCGACCCGGAGACCGCGTTCACCGAGCACCGCTCGGTCGCCGCGGTGGCGGCGCTGCTGGGCCGGCACGGGGTCGCCGCGGAGGTCGGTGGACACGGGCTGGAGACCGCGCTGCGGGCCGAGGCGGGCAGCGGCGACAGACCGACGGTGGCGGTGCTCGCCGAGTACGACGCGCTGCCCGGGATCGGGCACGGGTGCGGGCACAACGTGATCTGCGCGGCCGCGGTCGGCGCGTTCCTGGCGCTGGCCCGGCTGTTCGCCCGCGACGACGCTCCACCGGGGACCGTGCGGCTGCTCGGCACGCCGGCCGAGGAGGGCGGTGGGGGCAAGGAGACGATGGCCCGGGCCGGCGCGTTCGACGGCGTCGACGCGGCCGTGATGGTCCACCCGTTCGCGCACGACATCGCCGACCACCCGTTCCTGGGGCGGCGCCAGCTCGAGGTCACCTATCACGGCGTCGCCGCGCACGCCTCGGCCCAGCCGCACCGAGGGCGCAACGCGCTGGACGCCGTCGTCCTCGGGTACCAGGGGGTGGCAATGCTGCGCCAGCACCTGCCGGACGGGGACCGGGTGCACGGGATCGTCACCGACGGCGGGCAGGTCCCGAACGTCGTCCCGGAGCGTGCGGCGGCCCGCTACTACCTGCGTTCCCGGGATCCGGAGACACTGCTCGACCTGACGACACGGGTGCAGGCGATCGCGGTCGGCGCGGCCACGATGACCGGGTGCGGCTACACCCTTGCCTGGGACCCGAAGCCGCCCTACCTGCCGATCCGGCACAACCGGACGCTGGCGGCGCGCTGGGCGGTGCACCAGGCGCAGCGCGGCCGCACGGTGTGGCCGCGCGGTGTCGTCCCGGAGTCCGAGACCGGCTCGACCGACCTGGGCAACGTGTCACTGCGGGTCCCGGCGATCCATCCGATGCTGGCGATCGCCGAGCCCGGCACCGCACTGCACACCCTCGAGTTCGCGGAGGCGGCGGGCGGGCCGGGTGGGGACCGGGGCGTCGTCGACGGGGCCGGCGGGTTGGCGCTCGTGGCCGCCGACCTGCTGTACGACGCCGGGTTGCGCGAGGCCGTCGCCGCCGAGTTCGCCGAGGCCGGTGGGCCGCTCGACGTGCCGTCGTTCTTCGACCGGTGAACCGGCCCGCTTCACCGGTCGCGCGAGGGAGGTTCGATCCCGGGGGCGCCGGTGGCCGAGCGGGCGCGGGGTGCCGCGCGGGTGTGGATCCGTTCGCCCTGCGGCCCGAACAGGCTCAGCACCTCGACCGCCCGGCCGGGGGCGGCGGGGCCGAACCAGTGCGGGACGTGCGTGTCGAACTCGGCCGCCTCGCCGGCGGTGAGCTCCACGTCGTGCTCACCCAGCACCAGTCGCAGCCGCCCGTCGAGCACGTAGAGCCACTCGTAGCCCTCGTGCACCCGCGGGTCGGGCCGGTCGCCGCGCCACGGGATGAGCATCTTGTAGGCCTGCAGCCCGCCGGGCCGCTCGGTCAGGGGGACGACGGTCGCACCGTGGGCCTGCCGGGGGCGCAGGCGGACCCGGGGGTCCCCGACCGGTGGTGCGGCGACCAGCTCGTCGAGCGGGACCTGGTGCGCCGCGGCGATCGGCAACAACAGCTCCAGGGTGGGCCTGCGGCCGCCCGACTCCAGACGGGACAGCGTGCTGACCGAGATCCCGGTGACCGCCGACAGGTCGGCGAGGGTCATCCCACGGGCGGTGCGCAGTCCGGCGAGTCGCGGACCGACACCGGCGAGGGTGGTGGAGATGGCGTCGTCCATGGGCACAACTTTGCCATCGCGGCAACGCGATTTGCCAGATGGCTCTGCGGGTCTGCAGGCTGAACGGCATGACCTCGTACGACGTGATCGTTGTCGGTGGTGGCGCCGCCGGCCTGTCCGCCGCCCTCACCCTGTCCCGGGCCCGTTGGCGGGTGCTCGTGCTCGACGACGGAACCCCCCGCAACGCGCCCGCCGACGGCGTGCACAACTGGCTCACCCGGGACGGCCTGCCGCCGGCCGAGATCGCCCGGCTCGGCCGGGCGGAGGTGACCGGTTACGGCGGCGTCGTGCGGGAGGGGCGCGTGGTCTCCGCCGCGGCCGACCCGTCCGGTGGGTTCGCCGTCGGCACCGCCGACGGGAACCGGTACACCGGGCGACGACTGCTCGTCACGACCGGGCTGACCGACGAGCTGCCCGAGCTCGACGGGTTGGCCGGGCACTGGGGCGGCACCGTCTTCGCTTGCCCGTTCTGCCACGCCTGGGAGCACCGCGACACCCGGATCGGGGTGCTCTGCACCGGCCCGCACGACCTGATGAAGGCGCAGCTGGTGACCCGCTGGACCGACGCCGTCACACTGTTCCTGCACACCGGGCCGGAACCCGACGACGAGCAGCGGGCCGGGTTCGCCGCCCGCGGCATCACCGTCGTCGAGGGGCGGGTGGCCGGCGTCGAGTCCGACGACGGCCGGCTGAGCGGGGTCCGGCTCGCCGACGGGGGCGTCGTGGCCTGCGATGCGCTGGCCGTCTCCCCACCGGCCCGGGCCCGGGCCGGGTTCCTGGAGGAACTGGGGCTCGGCACCGCCGAGCACCCGTCAGGGCTCGGCGACCACCTTCCGGTCGACCCGATGGGGGCGACCGCCGTGCCCGGGGTGTACGCCGCCGGGAACGTCACCGATCCGACCGCGACCGTCCCGGTGGCGGTGGCGGCCGGAGCCACCGCCGGCGCGGCGATCACCCGGGACCTGCTGGCGGCCGACGTCGCCGCCTCGGTCGCCGACCGGTGGTCGGCCGGGTTCTGGGACGCGCACTACGCGACCCGGGAGCAGATGTGGAGCGGGAACCCGAACCGTTGGCTCCGCGCCGAGGCCGCCGATCTCGCACCGGGTCGCGCGCTGGACGCCGGCTGCGGCGAAGGGGGTGACGCGATCTGGCTGGCCGGGCGCGGCTGGCAGGTCCGGGCCGTCGACGTCTCCACGGTGGCGGTGGAACGTGCCCGGGAGGCGGCGACGGCGGCCGGGGTCGCCGACCGGATCACCACCGAGGTCGCCGACCTGCGCACCCGGGCATTGCCGGAGCGAGCGTTCGACCTGGTCACGGCGCAGTACCTGCACCTGCCCTCGGAGCTGCGCCGGCCCGTGTACGCCCGGCTCGCCGACGCGGTCGCTCCCGGCGGGACACTGCTGCTGGTCGCGCACCACCCGAAGGATCTGGAGGGGTCGCTGCGGCGCCCGCACGACCCGGACCTGTTCGCCGACGAGATCGAGCTGATCGCCGATCTCGACGACGCCGAATGGGAGGTGCAGGTCGCACAGGCCCGCCCGCACCCGGTGACCGACCAGGACAGGCACGAGGTCACCGCCCACGACGCGGTGGTCCGGGCGCGCCGCCGAGCCGTCTGAGCAGGCCCGGCCTCAGAAGAACGTACCGGACCACGGTGCCGGGCCGGGCACCGCGAACAGCGTGTCCGCCCGGGCCGCCGCACCGGCGACGTGCTCGGTCCAGCGACCCGCCGTGGCCAGCGCCGACGGCGCCCGGTCCCCCAGGAACGCGGCGGCGAACGACTCCAGCCCGCACTCCAGGTCGGGCAGGGCGCCACCGGCGGGCACGGCACCGTCGGGGCCGAGCCGCCAGGTGCCCGCGTCGTCGAACAGCGGATCGTGCAGCCGGAGCACCACCGGGTCACCGGTGCCCCAGGCGCGGGCCCCGAGCGCCGTCGGCACGTCGACGATCCGCAGCCACAGGTCGTCGGCGCGACCGGTGATCCGGTGCACCCGCGGATCGGCGAGCATCAGGTCGAGGTCCTCGTCGCACGGGCGGGCCCAGGCGACGACCCCGGTGGACAGGTCGATCGCGGTGAGGAACCGCCACAGACCGGAGGTCGCCGACGGCGAACCCGACCACAGGTCGTGCACGACGATCTCGTCGGTGCCGAACCGCTCGCCCTCTCGCACGCCCCAGACGGCGAACCCGTCGTCGCCGTCCGGGCCGGTGTGCACGGCGATGCCCCGGTACTCCGACGCGGACGTGCCGGCCGGGTCGATCGCCCGCCGCCACCACCGCGCGTTGCGGGTGATCGCTCCGGGGCGGGCCGCGGCCAACCGGTCCTGCAGGTCGGGCAGGAGCTTCGTCGCCTCGGCCGCGCCGAGCATCCGGACCCGGCCCGGTCCGGGGGCCTCCGGGCGCCACTGCGGGCGCGCGGCGACCCGGACGTGGTCGCCGCGGGAGGCGATCCCGTAGCCGAACCGGCCGTAGATCGTGGCCTCGCTGGCCCGCAGTACCGCCACCGCGTCGCCGCGCAGGCGGGCGGCAGTGAGCTGGGCGCGCATCAGCGCGGTCAACCGGCCGGCCCGGGTGTGGTCGGCACGGACCCCGACGGCGCTGACCGCAGCCGCGTCCACCCGGCCTGCGCCGGGCAGGGTCAACCTGGTCGGGAAGGAGAACGCGCTGCCGACGAGCTCACCGTCGGTGCCCCGCACCCCCAGCCAGTGCTCGTCCGGGGACTGGCCGTGCGCCTCCCAGGCGGCGTCCTGGACCGGGCCGCGGTGCAGCGTCCGGACGAAGGCCTCGTAGGCGGCACGGCGGTCGGCGGGGTCGGTCAGGACGTGGACGTCGTGCTCTGCGTTCACGTCCGCCGAGCCTTCCCGGTGCGGCGTCGGGCCGCCACCCGATTCCCGGTCACACCCGGTTGACCTGGTAGTCCCCCTCGTCCGAGGTGACCAGGCCCGGTACCTCGACCTGCTCGCCGTCGACCACCGCCTGGCAGGAGAACGCCGTGCCCTGCGCCACGACGACGTCGTCCGGGCACTGCACGGCACCGACCTCGTGCCCGTAGGACTCGGTGAGGACCTGGTTGACCCCGGCCTGCAGCGCGGTCTGGTCCAGATGCCGGGACACCGCCCAGGCGGGCCACACGAACGCGGACAACGCCAGCACGGTGACCAGCAGCGCCGCGCCCCCGGCCAGGATCCACATCCGGGTCGTGGACGGGCGCTGCACCTTCTCCGGTGGCGCCCACGGCTGGTCGGAGCCCCAGCCGCCGCCGTCGGCGGGCTGTGCGGTGGTGGTGTCCCCGGCCCAGGCCGACGCCGGGGACGACGCCGGTACCGCGTCGGTCGGCTCCTCGGCCGTGCGTCGCCTGCGCCGGCGCCCGGTCGGCACCGCCCAGGTGTCACCCTGCGCCTGGGCTTCGTCGCCCCACAGCGCACCGGCCTGCTGCGGGGACGCGCCCGCCGGGCCGTCCTGCTGGGCCGCACCCCACCCGCCCGCGGCGGGCTCCTGCTCGACCGGGCCCCACCCTCCGGCGCTCCCGGCGGCCGGGTCGTGCGGGGCCGCGCCCCATCCCCCGGTGCCCCCGGCGGCCGGATCCGCCGTGTTCCAGCCGGGGTCGGCGCCGTCCTGCCGGGCACCGGGCAGGCCCCCGGTCGCCGGGTCCGGCGGCGCCCACGCCCCGGTGTCGTCCCGCTCGGGTGCCCAGGCCCCGGTCGACTCGGGTTCGGCACCCCAACCACCCGGCGGCGGGGTGCCCCATGCGGGGATCTCCCCCGTCTGCTCGGTGGCGTCCGTGTCGCGCCCGGTGTGCCGGTCCGGTCCCTGCGGGTTGCTCATCGCCGACCTCTCGCCCGTCCGTCGTCCGCCCGGGGGTGTGGCACCGGGCGCCTCATTCCATGCCCGCCGCGACCACGCCGCGGCGCACCGCACCGGACGCCCGGTGCGCGGCCCGCCCGACGCCGCTCGACCGGCCGGCGACCCCGGCGATCTGGTCGAGCAGGTCGAGCACCTGTCGCGCCCAGCGTACGAAGTCGCCCGCGGACAGCTCGTGCCCGTTGCGTTCGGCGGCCTCGAGAACCTGTGCGAGGGACTCCCCGCGCGCCCAGCGGTGCATCGGCCAGGCGAACGCCAGATCGGGGGCCCTGGTGCGTTCGGCCTTGTGCCTGCGCTGGTCGGCGTCCAGCTCGTCCCACAGCGCGACGGTCCGCTCCAGCGCGTCGGCCACCGGGCCTGCGGGCAGGCGCGGCATCGGCGCGTCGTCCCGGCGCGACTCGTACACCAGCGCCGACACCACGGCGGCCAGCTCCTCGGGGCCGAGACCCTCCCAGGCGCCGTGCCGCAGACACTCCGCGGCGAGCAGGTCGGACTCGCCCCACAGCCGGGCCAGCACCCGGCCGTGCTCGGTCACCTCGTCCTGGCCGGGTGCGGCCTCCCCCGCCGGCACCAGGTAGCCCCGCTCGGAGAGCAGCGCCCGGATCCGGTCGAACGCCCGGGCCAGCGAGTTCGTCGTCGCGCGGACCTTCTGCCGGAGCGACTCGGTCTCGCGTTCGAGCCGCTGGTACCGCTCGCTCCACCGGGCGTGCGCCTCCCGGTCGTCGCACCCGTGGCAGGGGTGGACGCGCAGTGCGCGGCGCAGGGTGACGAGTTCGGGATCGTCCTGCACACCGTGGCGGCCGCGGCGGCCGCCGCCGTCGGGCGGGCGGATACGGGAGTTGCGCAGCGACGAGGCGATGTCCCGGCGGACCTGCGGGGAACGGTGCTCCACCCGGCGGGGCAGCTTGATCCGGCCCAGCACCTCGACCGCGGCCGGGAAGTCCGCGGCGGACAACCGGCCCGCCCAGCGGTCCTCGGTGCAGACCAGCGGCCGCGGCTCGGGATCGTCGTGGCCGTTCGCCGAGATCGCACCCACCCCCGGGTCGAGGACGACGGCGATGCCGGCCCGCCTGCCGGACGGGACGGCGATGACGTCCCCGGGACGCAGCTCGCGCAACGACTCGGCGGTCTCCTCCCGTGCGACGGCCGTGTTCTGCCTGCGCAGCGCCTTCTCCCGCTCGCTGATCCGCCTGCGCAGCTCCGCGTACTCGGCGAAGTCGCCGAGATGGCAGGTCATCGACTCCCGGTAGCCCGCGAGGGCCTCGGTGTTGCGGTCGATCCGGCGGGCCAGGCCGACCACCGACCGGTCGGCCTGGAACTGCCCGAACGAGCGCTCCAACAGCTCGCGGGCCGCGTCGGTGCCGAGCCTGCCGACCAGGTTCACCGACATGTTGTAGACCGGGCGGAACGAGCTGTGCAGCGGATAGGTCCGGGTGGACGCCAGCCCCGCGACCTGCTCCGGGTCCATGCCGGGGGTCCACAGCACGACCGCGTGCCCCTCGACGTCGATCCCGCGCCGCCCGGCCCGGCCGGTGAGCTGGGTGTACTCGCCCGGCGTCAGGTCCACGTGCGCCTCGCCGTTGAACTTGACGAGCCGCTCCAGCACCACCGTGCGGGCCGGCATGTTGATGCCCAGGGCCAGGGTCTCGGTCGCGAAGACACACCGCACGAGGCCGGCCACGAACAGCTCCTCGACGGTCTCCTTGAACGCGGGGAGCAGCCCGGCGTGGTGTGCGGCGACACCGCGTTCGAGCGCCTCGCGCCACTCCCAGTACCCCAGCACCCCCAGGTCGGCCTGCGGGAGGTCACCGGTGTGCTTCTCGACGACCCGGCGGATCTCGTCGATCTCGTCGGGACCGGTGAGCCGGACGCCTGCGCGCACGCACTGTGCGACGGCGGCGTCGCACCCGGCCCGGGAGAACACGAAGGTGATCGCCGGGAGCAGCCCCTCCCGGTCCAGCCGGTCGATCACCTGGACCCGCGACGGCGGGCGGAACCCGCCGGGCCTGCCGGGTCCGCCCGGCCGCGGCCCGCGACCGACGACGGCGGTCGAGTCGTTGCGCGCGTCGCGCCCTCCGCGGGTGCGGTGGCGGTCCCGCGGGGCGCCGCGGCCACCGGCCCGCGGGCCCCGGTCACCCGCCCGGTCCGCGGCCCGCGACCCGGCGAAGTCCCGCCGCTGCATCTCCCGGGTGTAGCGGACCAGGTCCGGATCGACGACGAGCTCGGCCGGGCCGTCACCCGGCCTGCGCTCGCCGAACAGGTCGAACAGCCGGTTGCCGACCATCATGTGCTGCGACAACGGGACCGGCCGGTGCTCGTCGACGACGACGGCGGTGTCGCCGCGGACCTCGACCAGCCAGTCGCCGAACTCCTCGGCGTTGCTCACCGTCGCCGACAGCCCGACCACGGCGACGTGTTCGGGCAGCTGGAGGATGACCTCCTCCCAGACCGCGCCCCGGAAGCGGTCGGCGAGGTAGTGCACCTCGTCCATCACGACGTAGCCGAGATGGTCGAGCCTGCGGTTCGCCGTGCCGCCGAGGCCCGAGTCGGTGCTGTCGGCGTAGATCATGTTCCGGAGGACCTCGGTGGTCATCACGACCACCTGGGCATCGCCGTTCACGGCCGTGTCCCCGGTCAGCAGGCCGACCGCGTCGGCGCCGTAGCGGTCGACCAGATCGGCGTACTTCTGGTTCGACAGCGCCTTGATCGGGGTGGTGTAGAAGCACTTGCGGCCCTCGGAGAGCGCCAGGTGCACCGCGAACTCCCCGGCGACCGTCTTGCCGGCGCCGGTGGGCGCGCACAGGAGCACACCGTGCCCGTCCTCCAGGGCCTCGCACGCCTCCCGCTGGAAGCCGTCCAGCTCGAACGGCAGCAGCCCGGTGAACTCGGCGAGCCGTGGATGTGCGGCCCTGGCCTTCGCCGCCGCGTAGGCGGCGGCCGGGTCGATGCTGCCGGTGGCGCGGCTGCCTGCACTGCTCCCTGAACGGGTACTCACCGCTCCAGGCTGTCACACACCCCCGACGGTCCGCCGTCGCGACGGGTGTGACGCACTGTGCGGGCGGGCGGCCAGGGGTCGGGGCTCACGCGTCCCGGGCGAACTCCGGCTCCACGATGTCGGCGTTGATCTCCGTCCCGTGGTGCTCGCCGCGGCAGATCGCGGCCATCAGGCCGTCCTGCTCGATGTCGAACACGTGCAGCGGGAGGCCGTGGTCGCGGGCCAGGATGAACGCGGTCTGGTCCATCACGGCGAGCCGGCGGGACAGCACCTCGTCGTAGGGCAACCGCTCGTAGCGGCGGGCGGCGGCGTCCTTGCGGGGGTCGGTGTCGTAGACGCCGTCGACGCCGTGCTTGGCCACCAGCAGGGCGTCCGCGCCGATCTCCAGTGCTCGCTGCACGCTCGGGTAGTCGGTGGTGATGAAGGGCTGCCCGTTCCCACCGGAGAAGATCAGGATCGAGTCCTTCTCCAGGTGCCGCTTGGCCCGCAGCCGCAGGAACGGCTCGGCGACCGCGTTGATCGGGATCGCGGTCATCACCCGGACGTTCTCCTCGCCGCCCGCGGCCAGCTTGCCGCGCAGCAGCAGGCTGTTGATCACGGTGCCGAGCATCCCGATGTTGTCGGCCTCGACCCGGTCGATGCCCCAGGAGTCGGAGCGGTTGCCGCGGAAGACGTTGCCGCCGCCGACGACCACCGCGATCTGCACGCCCAGCCGACGGACCTGCTGGATCTGCGAGGCCAGGTGGGTCAGTGCGGGCGCCGAGAACCCGAAGCCGTCGTCCCCGGCCATCGCCTGCCCGCTGAGCTTGATGACCACGCGGTTGTACTTCATGCGCCCCGACCCACTCCTCGCCTGTCCTGCCCGCCGTCCCGGTCCGGGCAGAGCCTACGGACGTGGCCGCGGGCCCCCGTTGTGCGGGGGCACGCCGGGTGGGCACGGCGGGCCGCGACACGCCGCGCGGCCCCCTGCGGACCCGGGATCAGGTGACGTCGTCGTATCCCGGCGCCGGGTCGTCGCGACCCGGCGGCGGAACGGGATCGGCGGGACGGGTCACCGTCGGCGGCGCCGCGGTGCGCGTGCCGCCCTCGTGCCGGGCGGGCTCGTCGATCCGGGACGGCTCGTCGATGCGGGACGGGCCCTCGATCCGGGACGGAGTGGTGTCGATCTGCGAGGGGGTGTCCGGGTCGAGCCCGTCCCAGCCCTCCTCGGCCCGCTTGCGGGCCCGGCGGCGGTCGTTGAACCGGCAGATCTGGATCGCGGCCTCGAACAGCAGCGTGAGTGCGAACGCCAGCGCCAGCATCGAGATCGGGTCCTGGCCCGGCGTCGCGATCGCGGCGAAGACGAACAGGCCGAAGATCAGGCCGCGCCGGGCCTTCGCCAGCGCCGCGTAGGTGACCACCCCGGCCCCGTTGAGCGCCACCACGACCAGCGGGATCAGGAAGCTGACCCCGAAGATCACGATCAGGTTGACGACCAGCGAGAAGTACGACGCACCGGTCAGCGCCGTCGTCTGGATCTCGCTACCGATCGTGAGCAGGAAGCCGAGCGCCTGCGGGATGATCAGGTAGGCGAGCACGGCGCCGGTCACGAACAGCACCGCCGCGACCGAGACGAAGCTCAGCGCGTAGCGCCGCTCCTTCTTCAGCAGACCGGGTGTGATGAAACCCCAGAACTGATAGAGCCAGATCGGGCAGGCCAGGATCACCCCGGCCGTCGCGCCGACCTTGAGCCGGAGCATGAACTGGTCGAACGGCGTCGTGCCGAGCAGCGTGCAGGAGTTCGGATCGGCGTTGAACGACGCCCGCGACGTCGCCGGCAGCGAGCAGTACGGATCCTTGAGCAGCTCGCCCAGGCTGGGCCAGCCGAAGAACGACACCTCGAACCAGATGTAGCCGAACACCGTGGTCACCGCGATCGCGGCGAGCGAGATCCCGAGCCGGTTGCGCAGCTCGTAGAGGTGCTCGATCAGCGTCATGGTCCCGTCGGGGTTGACGGTGCGCTTCCGACGGAACGGCGACTTCACGGCGCTGGACGCCTCAGTTCGCGGAACCCGCGCCGCGCTCCTGCGGCTGCGGGGCGGGCTCGCCCTGGTTCTGCGGGGCCGACGCGGCCGCCGGCAGCTCCTGCGGGGCGGGCTTCACGGCCTGCTCGGTGCCGACCGTCGTGTCCGTCCCCTTGGCGCGGGCGTCGTCGTCCTTGAGGCCCTTCATCTCACCCTTGAACACGCGGGCGGACTGGCCAACCGAGCGCGCCATCTCGGGGAGCTTCTTCGCGCCGAACAGCAGCAGCAGGACGGCGATGATGATGAGCCACTCGTAGCCACCGGGCATGGTGTCAACCTCCGTCGATCTCGACCTGGCCGAGTCTACGCACGGCGTCCGTGCCGTCCTCGGGTGCCCGGCAGGAACCGGGCGATCGTCACCGCGAGTTCACGTGCTCGCGACAATGCAGAATGTGATCGTACCGTCACGCTCCGTCGGTGAGGGAGAGTGCCTGCCGAGCGCGCTCGCGCACCGCCACGGCCAGCTCGTCGGGCTCGACGATCCGGGCCCGCCCGCCCAACCCCAGTACCAGCCGGACCAGCCAGTCCGGGTCGGCGAACCGGATCAGCACCCGCAACGCGCCGTCCGGGCCGGGGAGCGGGGCCTCGACGCCCTCCTCCGGGGCCCGGACGTCGTCCACCGGGTAGTACTCGGCCACCCAGTGCGCCTGCGGATCGAGCTCCAGCACCGCGAGCCGGTGCCCGGAGCGCGGGCTGAACAGCCCGTGCGTGACGTCGGTCGGTTCGGCCTCCGGGTGCGGGCGGGCCCGCTCCGGGAGCTCCTCGGCCTGCTCGACCCGGTCCAACCGGAACATCCGGACGCCTTCCGCCCGCCGGCACCACGCCTCCAGGTAACCGCGGCCCTCGGCGACGACCAGCCGCATCGGGTCGACGTCACGCCGCGAGACCGCGTCCCGGCCCGCCGTGAAGTAGACGATGCGCAGCGCGTGCCCCCGGTCCAGCGCGCCCCGCACGACCGCGGTGGTCTCCCGCTCGTCGGTCCCGGACTCGACGCTGACCACACCCGCCCGCTCCCCCGCCGTCCCGACCGCGGCCTCGATCTTGCCGATCGCCCGGGCGACCGCGTCGGAGTCGACGACACCGGGGCTCTGGTGCAGCATCCGCAGCGCGACCAGCAGTGCCGTCGCCTCGGTGGTGGTGAGCCGCAGCGGGCGGGTGAGGCCGGCGTCGAACACGACGTCGACGGTGTCCCCGGCGAACGACAGGTCCACCAGGTCACCGGGGCCGTACCCGGGGAGCCCGCACATCCACAGCAGCTCCAGGTCGCGGCGCAGCTGCTTCTCGTCGACCCCGAAGTCGGCGGCCGCCTCCGCCACCGGCACACCGGGCCGGGCCCGCAGGTAGGGCACCAGGGAGAGCAACCGGGGCAACCGCTGCGCCACGCCGTGCCGGGTCACCGGGCGGCCCCGGCCGCGAGTGCGGCCGCACCCGCCCACAACGTGCGGACCGCGGCCGCCAGCTCGGGCGGATCCAGCACCGCGACGTCCGGGCCGTGCCCGGCCAGCCAGCGGGCGACCGTGTCCCGGTCCCGCACGTCCAGCTCGATCTCGACGCCGGCCCGGCCGGCGTGCTCGGCCGGGCCCCGCTCCCGGCCCAGCCTGCGCAGCCCGGCCGCGCGGCCCGCGGCCACCCACACCCGGGCCGTACCCGAGACCGGCGGCGGCCCGGCGGACGCGCGCACGATCGCCCGCAGGTCGACACCGTCCGGGACCCGCACCGCGCCGTCCGGCCCGGTCGGCCGGACCTCGCCGTGGATCCGGGAGAGCCGGAAGCAGCGCACGTCGTCCCGGTCGCGGTCGTGGCCCACCAGGTACCAGCGGCCGCGGAACGACACCACGCCCCACGGCTCCACCTCACGCCGGACCGGTTCGCCGGCCGGGCCGCCCCGGCGGTGGGCGAAGACCACGGCGCGACCGGCCCGGGTCGCCGCCAGCAGCGGCGCGAGCGCGGGCTCCCCGGCGTGCAGGCCGGTCCGGATCGTCGCGGCCGGGGTCTCGGCGACCTCGACCCCGGCCGCGCGCAGCTTCACCAGGGCACCGTGGGCGGCGCCGGCCAGCTCCGGGGAGTCCCAGAGGTTCCCGGCGAGCGCCACCACGGTCGCCTCGTCGGGCGTCAGCTCGATCTCGCCCAGCTCGTAGTCGGCGCGGGCGATCCGGTACCCGTCCACGGTGTCGAACGCGGAGGTGTGCCCGGTCTCCAGCGGAACGCCCAGCTCACGCAACTCCGCCTTGTCCCGCTCGAACATCCGGAAGAACGCCTCGTCGCTCGCCGCCTCGGCGTAGCCCGGCACGGTCGCCCGGATCCGTTCCGCGGACAGGAACTGCCGCGTCGACATCAGGCAGAGCACCAGGTTGACCAGTCGCTCGGCGCGGGCGGAGGACACGACGGCATGGTATCCGCGGGCACCGGCTCGCCGCCGACCGCACCGCGTCCCCGGACGACCGGTGAGCAGGTGTCTCATCCTGCGACAGGGCTGTTGACGGCCCCGTCCGTTGGGGAAAGGCTCGCAGGCGGCGACGACGCCGGACGTGGAGGTGGCCGCATGACCCCGGACCAGGAGACCTACAACCCGTGGACCGTGGTGAACCTGGTGTTCCACCACCTCGCCGAGCAGGGCCTGCATCCGGTCCTGGGGGAGACCGGGGACCCGGCGGCCGCGGCCACCGGGCTGCTGCGCTCGATGGGGATCGCGCCCGCGCCGGAGAAGGCGGGCCCGGCGGACCCGGAGGTGCAGGACGAGCTGGCCGAGCTCCGGCGGAAGATCATGCCCGGGATCGAGTGAGCCGTCCGCGTGATCTAGGTTCCGCTGCGCACCGGTCGCGGTGGGACGAGCCCCCCGCACCGAGTACGGCGGAGGGTGCGGGATGGAGCAGACCGAGCGCGAGATCGTCCAGCAGCAGCTCGAGGAGCTGCACCAGGTCGTCGGCCGTCCGGGTGGCATCCCGGACGGCCGGGTCGTCGCCTACTACCCGCCGTCGATGGCGGCGCACGCCGACGTGTTCGGCCTGGCCGCCACGGACATCGACGGCATGCAGTGGCAGGTCGGTGACGCGGACTTCCGGTTCCCGCTGCACTCGATCTCGAAGGTGTTCACCTACGGTCTCGCGCTGGAGGACAACGGGCGCGAGGAGGTCCTGCTCCGGGTCGGGGTGGAGCCCTCCGGGGACCCGTTCAACTCGATCAGCTTCGACGAGGTCAACAACCGGCCGTTCAACCCCATGATCAACGCGGGAGCGCTGGTCGCGGTGAACCTCGTGCACGGCTCGTCCAAGGAGGAGAAGGTCGAGCGGCTGCTCACCCGGTTGCGGATCTACGCCGGCAACCCCGACCTGACCGTCGACGAGGACGTCCTCGCCGAGCAGCTCGTGTCCAACGACCGCAACGTCGCGCTGTCCTACCTGATGCGCAGCCTCGGCATGCTGCACGGCAACATCGAGGACAACCTCTTCGTCTACCTGGCGGCCTGCTCGGTGTGCGTCACCAGCGTCGAGCTCTCGACGATGGCCGCCACGATCGCCCGCGGCGGCGCGAACCCGTTCACCGGCGTCCCGGCCCTGCCCAGGACCTACACCCGCGACGTGCTCAGCGTGATGAGCATGTGCGGAATGTACGACGCCGCCGGGCAGTGGCACTACGACGTCGGCATCCCGGCCAAGTCCAGCGTGTCCGGCGCGATCCTGGCCGTCATCCCGGACGCGATCGGGGTCGGTGTGCACTCCCCCGGCCTGGACCGGCACGGCAACTCCGCCCGCGGGGTCGCGGTCTGCCGGGCGCTGTCGGACCGCTTCGGGCTGCACGTGTTCGCCGATCCGTCGGAGTCCCGGCTGGGGCGGATCGTGCGCCCCGCCCGGCGCGAGGACGCCACCGAGATGTACCCCTCCGGGGACGGCTGGCTGCCGGAGGGTCTGTAGGGCGCGCCGGCGGGCGCACCTCTACGTTGCGATGGTCCACATCGTCGACGGGGAGGGACGACATGGTCGCCCAGAAGGAACGCGAGCTCGTCCAGGAACAGCTCGAGGACCTGCGCAACACCTGCACCGCGGGCCGGGGGATCCTGCTGCCCGGTGAGGAGGTGGTCAGCTACTACCCCGCGGAGATGGAGGCGCGAGCGGACGAGTTCGGGCTCGCCGGGACCAACATCGACGGCACCCAGTGGCAGGTCGGCGACTGCGACGTCCGGTTCCCGCTGCACTCGATCTCGAAGGTGTTCACCTACGGCCTGGCCCTGGAGGACAACGGGCTGGACGCCACCCTGGAGGCGGTCGGGGTGGAGCCCTCCGGTGACCCGTTCAACTCGATCACCTTCGACGACGTGCACAACCGCCCGTTCAACCCCATGATCAACGCAGGCGCGCTGGTCGCGGCGAATCTCGTGCACGGCTCGTCCAAGGAGGAGCGGGTCGACCGGCTCCTGCAGCGCTACCGCGCCTACACGGGCAACCCGGATCTGGTCGTCGACCAGGAGATCCTCGACCAGCAGCTGGTCTCCAACGACCGCAACCTCGGCCTGTCCTACCTCATGCGCAGCCTGGGGATGCTGCACGGCGACATCGACGACAACCTGTTCGTCTACCTCTCCGCCTGCTCCATCACGGTCACCACGCCGGAACTGTCGGTGATGGCGGCGACCCTGGCCAACGGCGGTGTCAACCCGCTGACCGGGGAGACGGCGCTGCCCCGCGAGCACCTGCGCACGGTGATCAGCGTGATGAGCATGTGCGGCATGTACGACGCCGCCGGTGAATGGGCGCACGACGTGGGGATCCCGGCGAAGAGCGGGGTGTCCGGCGGCATCATGGGGGTACTGCCCAAGTACTTCGGCCTCGGCGTGTACTCCCCCGGCCTGGACCGGCACGGCAACTCGGTGCGCGGGGTCGCCGTCTGCCGGGAGCTGTCCCGCAGGTTCGGCCTGCACGTGTTCGCCGACCCCTCGGAGTCCCGCTTCGGGCGGGTCGCGCAGCCGGACGCACTGCAGTCCTGAGCGCCGGTGGGTCGGGCCCCGTGCGGTCCCGACCCACCGCGGGCTACAACGAGGCGATCAGCCGGTCCACCCGCTCGTCGACGGCGCGGAACGGGTCCTTGCACAGCACGGTCCGCTGGGCCTGGTCGTTCAGCTTCAGGTGCACCCAGTCGACGGTGAAGTCGCGGCCGGCGGCCTGGGCGGCGGCGATGAAGTCACCGCGCAGCTTGGCCCGCGTGGACTCCGGCGGGGTGTCCTTGGCGGCCTCGATCTCACCGTCGTCGGTCACCCGGTCCACCAGGTCCTTGCGCTGGAGCATGTCGAAGATCCCGCGCCCCCGCCGGACGTCGTGGTAGGCCAGGTCGAGCTGGGCGATCCGGGCGCTGGACAGCTCCAGGCCGTGCTTGTCCCGGTACCGCTCGACGAGCCGGTGCTTGATCGCCCAGTCGATCTCCCGGTCGATCAGCGTGAGGTCCTGCCGCTCGACGGCGTCGAGCGTGCGGCCCCACAGCTCGACGACCCGGTCCATCACCGCGTCCTCGTGCCCGCGGGTCTGCAGGTACTCGACGGCGCGGGCGTGGTACTCGCGCTGGATGTCCAGCGCGCTGGCCTCCCGCCCGCCCGCCATCCGGACCGGGCGCCGGCCGGTGAGGTCGTGGCTGATCTCCCGGATGGCGCGGATCGGGTTGTCCAGCGTGAAGTCCCGGAACTGGACGCCCGCCTCGATCATCTCCAGTACCAGGGTCGCCGATCCCACCTTGAGCAGGGTCGTCACCTCGGACATGTTCGAGTCGCCGACGATGACGTGCAGCCTGCGGTAGCGCTCGGCGTCGGCGTGCGGCTCGTCGCGGGTGTTGATGATCGGCCGGGACCGGGTGGTCGCCGAGGAGACGCCCTCCCAGATGTGCTCGGCCCGCTGCGACAGGCAGTACACCGCACCGCGCGGGGTCTGCAGCACCTTGCCGGCGCCGCAGATCAGCTGGCGGGTGACCAGGAACGGCAGCAGCACGTCGGCGATCCGGGAGAACTCGCCCTGCCGGGCGACCAGGTAGTTCTCGTGGCAGCCGTAGGAGTTGCCCGCGGAGTCGGTGTTGTTCTTGAACAGGTAGATGTCACCGCCGATGCCCTCGTCGACCAGCCGCCGCTCGGCGTCGACCAGGAGGTCCTCGAGGATGCGTTCGCCGGCCTTGTCGTGCGCGACGAGCTGGGTCAGCGAGTCGCACTCGGCGGTGGCGTACTCGGGATGGGAACCGACGTCGAGGTAGAGACGGGCACCGTTGCGGAGGAAGACGTTGGAGGAACGGCCCCACGACACCACCCGCCGGAACAGGTAGCGGGCCACCTCGTCCGGGGACAGGCGACGCTGCCCGTGGAAGGTGCACGTGACACCGAACTCCGTCTCGATCCCGAAGATCCGACGCTGCATGCCCTTCAGGGTATGCGCCGGACCCCCTCTACTGTCAGTGCTGTGAGCGGATGGTTCGAGCGCGTCGCACGCCGGTCCCGTCGGGTGGACGACGGCGTCACGACCGTCTCGCAGGTCGACCGGGCCATCACCGATTTCATCTCGACCCGACCGCCGAGCCGGGTGGACGCGACACTGCGCGGACTCACCCGCTCGGCCGACCACAGCCTGCTCTGGTTCGCGGTCGCCGGACTCCTCGCCGCGCGGCGGGGCGCGAGCCGCAAGGCCGCCATGCGCGGGGTCGCCTCGATCGCGCTCACCAGCCTGACGGCGAACGCGATCCTCAAACCGCTGCTGCCCCGGCGTCGCCCGGCGGCCGCCGAGCTCCCGGCGTTCCGGACGGTGAGCGACCCGCCGTCGTCGTCGTCGTTCCCCTCCGGGCACGCGGCGTCGGCCGCCGCGTTCGCCACCGCCGTCGTGCTGGAGCACCGCCGGGCCGCACCGGTGGTGGTGCCGCTGGCCGTGCTGGTGGGCTGGTCGCGGGTGCATGTGGGCGTGCACTGGACCTCGGACGTGCTCGTCGGCGCCGCGGTCGGGACGGGCCTCGCGCACCTGACCCGGCGCTGGTGGCCGGTCCGGCCGAGCGACGAGGCCAGGGCCCGCCCGATCGACTCGGTGCCGGTGCTGCCCAACGGCGACGGTCTGGTCATCGTGTCGAACCCGTTCTCCGGGCCGCCCGACCACGACGTCTCCGACGAGGTGCGGGAGCGGCTGCCGGCCGCACACCATCTCGTCGTCGGCGACGGGATCAAGGTCGAGGACATGCTGGAGGACGCGATCGCCCAGCGCGGGCAGTGGGTGCGCGCGGTCGGTGTGGCCGGCGGCGACGGCACCGTGGCGACCGCGGCAGCCGTCGCCGACCGGCACGGGCTGCCGCTGGTCGTGGTGCCCGGCGGCACGCTGAACCACTTCGCCCGCGACGTCGGTGTCTACGACACCCAGGAGGCGGTGGACGCGACCCAGGCCGGTGAGGCCGTCGCCGTCGACCTGGCGCTGGTGGAGGCGCACCCGGGCCGCCTCGACGACCCGGAGGACATCTCGGTCACCCGTACCCGGTACTTCATCAACACCGCGTCGATCGGCTCGTACCCGGAGCTGGTGCGGCTGCGCGAGCAGTGGCAGCCGCGCTACGGGAAGTGGCCGGCGTTCGCGGCCGCGCTGATCACGGTGCTGCGGCGCTCCGAGAAGATCAGTGTCAAGATCGAGGACCGCTGGTACAAGGTGTGGTTCCTGTTCGTCGGCAACGGCCCCTACCACCCGCGCGGAGCGGTGCCGGCCTGGCGGCCGACGCTCGACTCGGGTCTGCTGGACATCCGCTGGTTGCGGGCCGACGTGCGGTTCTCCCGGCTGCGGGTGGTGCTGGCGCTGATCCTCGGCGCGCTCGGGCACAGCCGCGTGTACCACCAGCGTGAGGTGCCGCGGCTCGACGTGGAGCTGCTGGAGCCGAGCATGCTGGCGACCGACGGCGAGGTGGTCGAGGAGGCCGGCCGCTACACCTTCCGGGTCGCCGAGCGGCCGATCCCGGTCTACCGGCGCGACGAGGACCGCTGGACCGGTCGCGTCCGGCCCTACCAGGGGTGACGGAGGTGCTGCTGCGCTCGGTCCGCCCGCTGCGGCCGTGCTGCGACGCGCTCGGCGAACCGGTGGACGTGCTGCTGTCCGGGCACCGGATCGCCGCGATCGGCCACGGACTCGACCCGTCCGGTGACGGGGCCCCGGCGGAGGTCGTCGAGTGCGCCGGCCGCGCGCTGCTGCCCGGGCTGTGGGACCACCACGTGCACATGGCCCAGTGGTCGCTCGCCCGGCGCAGGCTCGACCTGTCCGCGGCCCGGTCGGCGGCGGGCTGCGCCGCGCTCGTCGCGCAGCGGATCGCCGAGGCGCCGCCGGCACCCGGCGAGGTGCTGGTCGGTTTCGGGTTCCGGGACGCCCTGTGGCCCGACCAGGCACACCGCTCGCTGCTCGATGCGGTGTCGGTGTCCGCGACCGGTGACGTCCCGGTGGTGCTGATCTCCGGCGACCTGCACCAGGGATGGCTCAACGGGGCCGCGGCGGCCCGGTTCGGGCACCCGGGGCACCCGACCGGGCGGATCCGGGAGTCGGAGTTCTTCGCGGTCGCGGTCGCCCTGCAGGACGTCCCGGCCGACGTGCTCGACGGGTTCGTCGCCGAGGCCGCACGGGCCGCGTCCGCCCGCGGGGTGGTCGGGATCGTCGACTTCGAGGCCCCGTGGTCGCTGCCGGACTGGCGGCGCCGGATCGACGCCGGGACGACCGGGCTGCGTATCGAGGCGTCGGTGTGGCCGGACCGGCTGGAGGAGATGATCGCGACCGGGCTGCGCTCCGGTGACGTGGTCGACGGCTCGGGTGGGTTGCTGACCGCCGGCCCGCTGAAGGTGATCACCGACGGCTCGCTGAACACCCGCACCGCCTACTGCTACGACCCCTATCCCGCGCCGTCGGGCGTCGTCCCCGACCATCCCTGCGGCCTGCTGGTGGTGCCGCCCGAACAGTTGCACCCGCTGCTCAGCAGGGCGCACGCGGCGGGTCTCACCGCGGCCCTGCACGCCATCGGCGACCACGCGAACACGCTGGTGCTGGATGCGTTCGCCGGCACCGGCGCCCGCGGCCGGGTCGAGCACGCGCAGCTGCTCACCGGTGACGACGTGCCCCGCTTCGCCGCGCTCGGCCTGGTCGCGAGCGTGCAGCCCGAGCACGCGCTGGACGACCGGGACGTCGCCGACCGGTTGTGGGCCGGCCGTACCGGGCGGGCGTTCGCGTTCGCCTCGCTGCACCGGGCCGGTGCCCGGCTCGCCCTCGGATCGGACGCCCCGGTCGCCCCGCTCGACCCGTGGGTCGCGCTGGCTGCGGCGGTGCACCGGTCGGCCGACGAGCGGGAGCGCTGGCATCCCGAGCAGGAGATCGGCCGGGCGACCGCACTGGGCGCGTCGTTCGGTGTGGTGCCCGGTTCGGTCGCGGCCGTCGCCGAGGGCGCCCGCGGTGACCTGGTGCTCGCCGACGCGGACCCGACGTCGTGCGACCCGTCGACGCTTCGTGCGATGCCAGTCGCCGGCACGCTCGTAGGGGGCCGGTGGACGCACCGGTCGGGGATCTGACCGTGCCGGATTCCGCCAGCGGGCCGGACTCGGACAACGGGCCGGACTCGGAGGACGGGCCGGGTGCCGAGGGAGTGTCCCGCTCCCACGACGGTCCGCGTGGGCCGACCGGCCCCGCGGTGCTGGAACGGATCGAGCTGCCGCGGGGTCCGCTGACGATCCTGCGCCCCGCCGACCCGGACGCGGTCGCCTTCGAGTCGCTCACCCTCGCCGAGGGCGTCGAGGAGCTGTGCCCGCCGCACTGGGCCCGGCTGTGGCCCTCCGGCCGGGCCCTTGCCGCCGTCGTCGACCGGGCCGGCCCGGCCCGGCTGGCCGGACGCCGGGTGTTGGAGCTGGGCTGCGGGCTGGGGCTGCCGTCGCTGACCGCCGCCCGGGCCGGGGCGGCGCCGGTGGTCGCGACCGACCGGTCCCCGTCCGCGGTCGCGTGGGCCGCGGCGAACGCGCGACGCTGCGGATTGCGGGTCGAGGCGATCGCGGCCTCGTTCGACGGGCGGGACCCGCTGCTCGACGCAGCGCGCTGGGACCTGGTGCTCGCCTCGGACGTGCTCTACGGCGTGGCCGCGGCCGACGCCCTCACCGCGTTGCTGCCCCGGGTGACCAGCAGGCGGGCCGCGGTGTGGCTGACCGATCCGGGTCGCCCGGAGACACCACGCTGGCTGGCCGGGAACAGGGACCGGTGGACCGTGCGGACCCGGCCGCTGCCGGACGGGGTGGATCTGCACGTGCTCCGCCGCCGCCCCTGATCGGCACCGCCCCTGATCGGCACTGTCCCTGATCAGCACCACCCCGACCGGCACCGCCCTGACCGGTGCCACCCCCGATCGGCACCACCTCGACCGGCGCCGGCCCTGACCAGCACAGCCCGTGGACACCGCCGGCCCAGGGGCACACCGCCGTCCGTGAACACACCGTCGCCCCACGGCACTGTCCGGGGACGGTGCCGTGCTCTCCCACCGGCCCGGGTACCTCGGTCACCGACCCGGCCAGGCCACCGCGCCACCACCCGCGGCTGGTCCGACCGGGTGGTCCTCCGGAGAGTTGTCCACAGGGGGCCAGATCGCTCCCCGAACTGTCGGCCCCCTCCGTCATCATCGACCACATGTTCGAACGTGATGCGGTGACCGGGCCCGACGCAGATCCTGCTGCGGGGGTGACCGGTGGTCCGGTATCGATACGGTGGTCCGAGCACGAACCCGACAGCTCGCTGATGGCGGCCCTGGAGCAGCCTCCCGACCCCGGTGCGGGCGGCGCCGGTCGGGTCGAGCGGATCGGCGCGTTCGAGCGGATCATCAACCGGCTGCAGGTCCTGCAGGAGGCCGAGATCGCCGCCTTCGTGACCGGTGCCGAGGCCGCGATGGCGGCCCGGCTGGCCGATCACGACCCGCGGTCGGGCCCGCCCGGGGTCTTCGACACCGTCGGTCACGCCGGCCGGGCCGCGGCGGCCGAGATCCAGCTCATGCTGCACCTGACCGGTGCCGGAATGCTCACCAGGCTCGAACGGGCCCGACTGCTGCACGACGATCCGCAGATGGTCCCGACCGCCACACTCGCCCGTACCGGGCAGCTCACCGTCCCCAAGATCAGGAAAATTCTGGACGGCACGTCCGGGCTGACCCCGGAGCAGGTGAGCGGCCTGCAGCGGGCGGTGCTGCCGCAGGCGCCCACCCAGACCACCGCTCAGCTCGGTGCCGCGATCCAGCGGTTCCTCGTGGGGCTCGAGGACCGGGAGGTGCCCGTCCGGCGCCGGGGCCGGGCGGCCCGCACCCGAGCGGTGGTGGTCCAGGCGGAACCGGACGGTATGGCGACCCTGCGGGCGTTCCTACCGGCTGCGGCTGCCACCGGGATCCTCGCGGTCGTCGACGAGCATGCCCGTCAGTGCCCGCGCAGCGACGTCCGCACGATGGACCAGCGGCGGGCGACGCGCTCACCGACCTGGTCCTGCACGGCACCTGCCTGGCGAGCGAGGGCACCGTGGTGGCGACCGAGTCCGGCGCGGCCGGCAACGGTGATGCCGGGGCCGCCCGCACCGACCGGCCGGCCGTCCCCGGTGTGGCTCCCGCCCCTCCCGGCGGCAGCCCCTTCACCCGCAACTCGGTCTCGGTGCGGATCAACGTGACGGTCCCGGCGGACTCCCTGCTCGGCGTCGGGGACACCGGGGCCGGCGGCGAGGCCGGTGCCACCGCCGAGCTGGCCGGACACGGTCCGATCCCGATCGCGGACGCGCGGGCACTCGCGTTCCTGCCGGGCAGCGTGTGGTTCCGGCTGCTGACCGATCCGGCGACCGGGCGGGTCGTCGAGCGCAGCACCACCGCATACCGCCCGGGGGCCGCCCTGACCGAGCTCGTCCGCTCCGAGCACGGAACGTGTGTACACCCCGGATGCCGGATGCCTGCCCACCGCTGCGACCTCGACCACGTCGTCCCGTTCGACGCCACGTCCGGGACCGGGCCGACCAGCGCCGGGAACCTGCGACCGCTGTGCCGGAGCCATCACCGGCTCAAACACTCGCCGGGGTGGAAGGTCGTCCTGCGAGCGGACGGGGGCGTCGAGTGGAGCACCCCGTCCGGGCACGTCCACGTCGCCGGGCCGTCCCCGGTCGGTCCGGTCCGCCCGACGAACGCACAGGGCCGCCGGGGGCCGGGCGTGCTGGAGTTGATGCGTGATCCGGGGCTCGCCACCCGGCTCGCGACGAACACCGCGGAGGCGCCGTTCTGAGCAGCACGGCACCATGCGGCCGCACCCCGGCCCCGCGGCCTGCGTGCAGCGGGGCCCGCGCGCAGCGGGGCCGGCAACCTCGGGTGCCGGCCGGAGGTATCAGTCGGAGATGTCAGCGGTACCCGGTCGTGTCGGCAGGCCGGCCCGCGTCCTGCACCTCCACCACGTAACGCCATGCGTCCGGGCGGGACCCGTCGAGGTCGTCCACCCGGTACTCGCGCCCCAGCTCGCCGGAGGAGGTGGAGCGAGCGTTCCACCGGTGCCGGTCGGGATCGGCGGCCAGCGCGGCGATGCCCCGGCCAACGAACCGCGGCGTCTCCGAGATCGCGAAGTGCGGGATCCGGTCCAGGGCGTCCCGCCAGGTCTCCTCGGTGACGCCGAAGTGCTCCAGCATGATCTCCGACCGTAGCCAGCCCGGGGTGACGGCGACGGCGGTGCCGCCGTAGTCGCGCAGCTCGTGCGCCCAGGAGCGGGCGAGCCGGATCGGGGTGACCTTGGCCAGGTCGTAGTACACGTTGAGCCGGTAGTTCGCGGCGTTGTAGTCCGCCGTGCCGTCGGTCACCTCGACGACCAGCCCGCCCGGGGTGCGCGAGAGGAGCCGCAGCGCATGGTGTGCGGTGATCAGGTGGGTGTCGATCGCCAGCCGCAGGGTGTGCAGCCCGTTCGCCAGGTCGTGCTGCCAGACCGGGACGTCCCACTCGACCATCAGCTCGCCGCCCCAGATGTCGTTGACCAGGATGTCGAGCCGACCGTGTTCGGCTTCGATCCGGCCCACCAGCGCGGCGACCGCGTCCGGGTCCAGATGGTCGGTGGGGGCCGCGATGCCGGTGCCGCCGGCCGCGGTGACGCGATCGGCGGTGTCCTCGATCGTCTCCGGGCGGCCGTACTCGGAGCGGTGGTCACTGGTGGTCCGGCCGGTGCAGTACACGGTCGCCCCCAGCGCACCCAGCTCGACGGCGATGCCACGGCCCGCTCCGCGGGTGGCCCCGGCGACCAGCGCGATCCGCCCGGTGAGTGTCATCGGTCCTCCTCGGCGCCCACCTTGATAACTGAATGCTCGTTTATATACGGTACCGCGGTGCCCCGCCACAAGCTGTTGCCCGATTCCGAGGTGCTGGACCACGCGCTGGCCCTGATGCATGCGCGCGGACCGCAAGCACTCACCTTCGCCGCACTGGCGGCGGCGAGCGGGCTCGCCCCGGCGACCCTGGTGCAACGTTTCGGCACCAAGGCGGACCTGCTGCGCAGCGCGTTGCTGCACGCCTGGGACCGGCTCGAGCGACGCACCCGCGAGCTCGGCGCCGCGGCCGAGCCGACCCCCGCGGGCGCGGTCGCCTTCCTGTCCGGGCTCTCCGAGCAGTACGGCGGGATCGACAGCTACGCCGAGGCCCTGCTGGTGCTGCGCGAGGACCTGCTCGATCCCGAGGTCCGCAAGCGGGGCGCGGCGTGGCGCGGCCTGCTCACCACGGAGCTGGACCGCTGCCTGGCCGGGGCCCCGGGGGCTCCCCCGGGCATCGGGGAGATCGTGGCGACCTACTGGCAGGGGACGCTCCTGTGGTGGGGCTTCGATCCGCAGGAGGCGGTGGTCGACCACGTCGGGCGGGCGCTCACCGGGTTCCTGACGGCCGTGTTGGAGCTGCCTGCGGCCACCACCGACCCGGCACCGGTGGATCCAGCCCGACCGGCGGGCCCGGATCGGGACTCCGCGTCGCCCGTGTCTCTCACCCCGCCCGGAGCTCGTCCCCGGTGACCAGCGGGAACCAGGCCGGGAGCGGTCCGTCGGGGGCGACCGTCTCCCCCGCCGCGACGAGGGGCCCGGCCAGCATGCCCACCGTCGAGGCCCGTGCCGTCGTCGTGCGACCGTCACGATGCAGCTTCACCGCCGGGTGCGGACGGCGCAGCGCGGCCGCGTACTCCTCGGGCGTGTTCACGTTGACCAGGGAGTCCAGGGCCGGATCGAGCCGGGCGAGCAGCGGATCGGAGCGCAGCGCCTGCTCGTCGATGCGTCGCACGTCGACCCGGTCGAACAGCGAGGGCGGCCGTCCCTCCCCGGCGGCGGTCAGCTCCGCGATCACCGGGGACAGTGCGGCCCGGTAGGCGGCCGCCAGGGGCTGGTGGTGGCCGTGCGCCACCGGCAGCGCGACGTCGTGGCTGCCCAGCAGATCCACCACGCGTGCGGCGAACGCCGGATGCAGCAGCGGCAGGTCGGTCGAGGCGACGAACGCGACGGGCGTCCGGTCCGCCACCGCGGCCAGCCCGACCCCGATCGCCGGGAGCGGGCCCAGGCCGGGGACCGGGTCGTCGAGCACCTCGGTGCCTGCGGGCAGCTCGGGCAGCGGCTGGCCCGCCGCGCGGACCACCATCAGCGGGCCGTCGACCGCCCGGGCGAGCGCCGCGACGGTCCGGGTCAGCAGCGCGGCGCCGTGCCAGTCGAGATCGGCCTTCGGCACGCCCATCCGGGACGACCGGCCGCCGGCCAGGACGATTCCGGCCGCCCTGCGGCGTACTCCGTAGCCACGCACGCGGGCGATCCTACGAGCGGGCTCCTACCCTGGAGGTCCGGCTGCGACCCGACCGACCGACCGTCGCCGCCGGAGGGAGAGGACGAGATGGGACGGTTGACGGTCCGCCGCCCGGTACTGCGGCTCAACGCCGACGGCAGCACCCGGCAGCGTCCGGACACGCTCGTGGCCGAGGAACCGCTGGAGATCCGGGTGGACGGTGCGCCGCTGACCGTCACCATGCGGACCCCCGGCCACGACGTCGAGCTCGCGCACGGCTTCCTGCTCACCGAGGGTGTGATCGGGTCCGGCGACGACCTGTCGACCGCGCGCTACTGCGACTCCCTCGACGAGCAGGGCCGCAACACCTACAACGTGCTCGACGTCGGCCTCGCCGCCGGCGTCGAGCCCCCGGACGTCTCGCTCGAACGGAACTTCTACACGACGTCGTCGTGCGGGGTGTGCGGGAAGGCGTCGCTGGACGCGGTGAAGCTCAAGACCCGCTACTCCCCCGCCGGTGACCCGCTGCGGCTGCCCCGCACGGTGCTCCTGGAGCTGCCGGACCGGCTGCGCGAGCGGCAGAAGGTGTTCGGCTCCACCGGCGGACTGCACGCCGCCGCACTGTTCGACGCCACCGGTGAGCTCCTGGTGGCCCGGGAGGACGTCGGCAGGCACAACGCCGTCGACAAGGTGCTCGGCCGGATGCTGATGGACGGCCGGGTGCCCGCCGCCGGCACGGTCCTGATGGTGTCCGGACGGGCGTCGTTCGAGTTGGTGCAGAAGGCGGTGATGGCCGGGGTGCCCGCGCTGGCCGCGGTGTCCGCGCCGTCCTCGCTGGCCGTCGAGCTGGCGGACGAGGCCGGTATCACCCTGGTCGGGTTCCTGCGGGGGCAGACGGGCAACGTCTACACCGGGGCCGAGCGCATCGTGTTGTGATCGGCGCGTCCGGTCGCCGGAGCACCGGGTCCCCGGCCCGGCGGGCCACCGCCGCGACCGTCACGACGACCAGCGCGCAGCCCGCGAGCTGCCAGGCCGTCGGCCGCTCGTCGAGCACCAGCATGCCCAGCAGCACCGACAGGATCGGGTGCACCAGGAGCAGCGCGCCGGCCGTGCCCGGCGCCATCCCGGCGGTCCCGCGCCCGATGAGCACCCAGGCCACCACCTGCCCGGCCAGGGCCAGCAGGATCAGCCAGGCCCAGCTCGCGGCGGGCAGGTCGAACGCGATCCCGCCACCGCCGACGCCGACGAGCCCGCAGGTCACCGCCGCGCCCCCGGTCGCCAGCGCGACCGGGGTGACCAGGTGCCGAGGACTGCGACGGGACACCTGGCGGTTCAGGTGGAGGAACCCGGCGTAGGCGATACCGGCGAGCGTGCCGAGCACGGCGCCACGGACCGGGGCCGGGCCGCCGACGCCTGCACCGAGCACACCGCCGGCGAGCAGGATCCCGAGAAGCAGCACCGGCGCGGCGAGCAGCTGGGTGCGCGACATCCGCTCCCCCGCGACCAGGAAGGCGATCAGCGGCAGCGCCAGCACCTGGATGTTCAGCACGACGTTGGCGATGCCGGATCCGGCGTCGAGCACGGAGCGGGTCCAGAGCAGGAAGTCGGCGCCGAGGAGCACCCCGGACAGCAGCGCCCAGCCGGCCGCGGCCGCGGACACCGGGCCGTGACGGCGGTACTCGGCGAGCGCCCACGGCACCAGCACGGCCAGCGCGAGCACGCACCGCCAGAACGACGCGGTCGCCGGGTCGGTGCCGGTCAGCGAGACCAGGATCCCGGTCCATGCGAGCACCGACGCCCCGGCGAGCAGCGATGCCGCCGCACGCGGGTCGGTGAGCCGGGGTGAGACGGGGCGGGGAGCGGCGGGAGCGGTCACCCGTCCAGCGTCCCCAGCACATTCACAAAGATCTAATGACTGTTCTTGAGATGAACTGATTAGAATCGCCATGTGATCGAGTGGGACCGGCTGCGGGTGTTCGCCGTGGTCGCCGAACACGGTTCGGTCGGTGGGGCCGCGGCGGCGCTGCACGTCACCGGCCCGGCCGTCACGCAGCAGCTTCGCCGGCTCGAACGCGAGGCGGGTGTCCGTCTGGTCGAGCCGGACGGCCGGGGCATCCGGCTGACCGCTGCCGGACACGTCCTCGCCGGGTACGCCGCCACGATCGCCGCAGCGGTGGCCGACGCCGAGCGCGACCTGGCCGCGCTGCACGACGAGGTGGCCGGCCCGCTGCGGATCGGCTCCGTGGCCTCGGCGCTGCGGGCGTTGTTCCCCGAGGTGCTGGGTGCGCTGGCGGTCGAGCATCCGCGGCTGGTCCCGACCGTGCACGACGGCGAGGTCGTCGACCTGCTGCCCGCACTGCGCGCGCGCGACCTCGACGCGGTGCTGCTGGAGAGCTGGACGCACCGCCCCGCCCGGCTCCCCCCGGGGGTGCGGGTGACGACCCTGGTCACCGAACCGGTGCTGCTCGCGGTGCCGCAGGGGCACCGGGTCGCCGACCGGGACCCGGCGCCGCTGGGAGAGCTGGCCGGTGAGGTGTGGGCCTCCAGCCCGGCCGGGACCGAGCCCTACGAGGCGTTGGTCCAGCTGCTGCGGGCGAACGACGTCGAACCCGAGATCCGGTACCTGTTCGCGGACTTCGCCACCCAGCTCGCACTGGTCCGGGCCGGGTTGGCCGTGGCGGTGGTGCCCGGGGTCGCCGTGACCCCGCCGCCCGAGGGCGTGCGGTTCCTGTCCTGCGCCCCCGCCATCGGACGGTCGCTGGTGCTTGCGACCCGGGAACAGGATGCCGCCCTGCCGGCGTTGCGCGCGCTCGCCGCGGCCCTGCGCGTCGCCACCGGGCGGGCGATCGCCGCCGCCCCGGACCCGGGATCGGGACCCGGGATCAGGCCAGCAGCTCGCGCACCATCGGGATGACCCGCGTTCCGTAGAGCTCGACCGCCTTGAGCCTGGCCGACACCGGCTGCGGCCCCACCGTGTAGATCAGGTCGAAGCGCTGCGCGCCGACGGCACGCACCGAGTCCGCGATCTTGCGGGCGACCGTCTCCGGGGACCCGACGTGCAGCGCCCCCTGCTCGATCTCGGCGTCGAACCGCTCCCTGGCCAGCGGCGGCCAGCCACGCAGGGCGCCGATGCGGTCCATCTGGGTCTTGTACGGCCCGTAGAAGACCGCGCGGGCCTCCTCGTCGGTCTCGGCGACGAAGCCGGGAGCGTGCATGCCGACCGGGCGGGCCGGGTTCCCGAACTGCTCGACGGCGCGGTGGTAGAGGTCCACGTACGGGGCGAACCGGCCGGGCGGGCCGCCGATGATCGCCAGCATCAGACCGAGGTCGTACCGGGCCGTGCGGACCACCGATTCCGGGGAGCCGCCGACCCCGACCCACACCGGGATCCGGCGGCCGGTGGTCGGGTAGACCTCGGCGCCGTTCAGCGCGGCCCGGGTATGGCCGCTCCAGGTGACCGGCTTCTCGTCGAGCAGTCGGACGAACAGGTCGAGCTTCTCCTCGAACAGCACCTCGTAGTCGCTCATGTCGTAGCCGAACAGCGGGAACGACTCGGTGAACGACCCGCGGCCGACGATCACCTCGGCCCGGCCCTCGGAGAGCGCGTCCAGGGTGGCGAACCGCTGGTACACCCGCACCGGATCGTCCGAGCTGAGCACGGTGACGCCCGAGGACAGCCGGATCCGGGAGGTCCGGGTCGCGATCCCGGCGAGCACCGTCTCCGGGCTGGAGATCGAGTACTCGGGCCGGTGGTGCTCCCCGAGCGCGACGACGTCGACACCGGCCTGGTCGGCCAGCACCACCTCGTCGACCACCTGCCGGATCGCCCGCGGATGCGACAACAGCGTGCCGTCGTCGTCCGTCGGGACGTCGCCGAACGTGTCCAGCCCGAACTCGATCTCGCTCATGTCCCGTCCAACGTCGTTGATGGCTCAATCATTCCGTCGACAGCTCGCCGCAGACCCCCGACAAGGTGCAGACCTACACCGTGGTCGACGACGACGGGCAGTGGCGGATCGCCTCGTTCCAGAACACGAAGCGCAACGCGCTGATGGAACGCGTCCAGTTCCTGGTCGATCCCGGCTCGCGCCCGCTCGCGGAACGCTGAACCCGCGGGCTCACCGCTCCGTGGCGTGCAGGTGGCGCAGCAGGTTCGCCGAGAACCGGTCGCCGGTCATGTCCATGGTCGTCCGCATCGTGCGGGTCACCACCGGCGCGGCCAGCCGCGACAGCGGCAGGTCGACATCCAGGGTGAGCATGATCTCCAGGTGTGTGGCGGGCGTGCCGTCGGCCTCCGGCTCGGCGTCGGCGAGCGCGTAGTGGCCCTCGGCACCGGCCCATTCGGAGACACCCGGGGGCGGGGCATGGGTGAACTCGATCCGCTTGCCCTCGGTGAAGGTCATCCGTTCGGTGAAGACCGGCTTGATCCCGATCCCGAGGACGGCGAGCTGCACGAGGTGCCAGCGCCACCGGATGCCGTCGTCGTCCTCGGTCGCATCGATCCGGCTGAGCAGCGGCGTGAGCGTGGGCAACAGCCGCGGGTCGGTCAGCACCCGCCACACGGCCATCCGGTCCGCGGTGACGACCGCGTCCGACTCGGTGGTGGCGGAGAAGCGGGTCAGGAGTCGCCACCCTCGTCCAGGGCGCCCTCGGCGGCCGCGGCGTCGTCCCCACCGGCGACCCCCGGCTCCGGCTCCGCGGTGCCGCGGTTCGCGGCGGGGAGCAACCCGACCAGCGCGTCGCGCTCGATGCGGCGGAAGGTGCGGCGCGCACGGGTCCGGTCGAGGACCGCGACCTCCAGTGCGTCCGCGCCGAGTATCCGGGGCTGGGCGTTACCGCCGTTGCCGCCCGAGGCCGGATCGGCACCGGGCACCTGCAGGCCGCCGAGCGCGACGGCGATCGCCGCCTCCAGCTCCAGGCCGGACTCGTAGGTCTCGCTCAGCTTCGTCGAGATGGGCTCGGTCTGGCCGCCCATCACCACGAACCGCGGCTCGTCGGTGATCGAACCGTCGTAGGTGATCCGGTAGAGCCGGTCGCCATCCGGCCGCTCGCCGACCTCGGCGACGCACAGTTCCACCTCGAACGGCTTCTGCTGCTCGACGAACGCCGTGCCCAGTGCCTGTGCGTAGGCGTTGGCCAGCATCCGGCCGGTCACGTCGCGCCGGTCGTAGGTGAAGCCGCGGAAGTCCGCCATCCGGATGCCACCGGTACGCAGGTTCTCGAACTCGTTGTACCGGCCGACCGCGGCGAAGCCGATCCGGTCGTAGATCTCGGAGACCTTCCGCAGCGAGGTGCCGCGGTTCTCGGCGACGAACAGCACGCCGCCGGCATAGGTCAGCACGACCACGCTGCGACCGCGGGCGATGCCCTTGCGGGCGAGCTCCGAGCGGTCGCGCAGCAGCTGGTCGACGGAGGAGTAGAACGGCATCGTCATGGGGAGCGCTCCAGTGGCTCGTACGGTGCGGGCGGCGGGGGACGCGGATCAGCGGGCGGGACCGCCCGGGCGCTCGGTGCGCCCGGCGATGACCTGCTCGACGACGTCAGCGATCTCGTCCTCGCCGCGGCGCGTCGCTCCCGCGGCGTCGATCCCGACGACCACCGGGTAGATGCGGCGGACGGTGTCCGGCCCGCCGGTGGCGGTGTCGTCGTCGGCCGCGTCGTAGAGCGCCTCGATCGCCGTCCGCACCGCACCGGCGAGGTCCGCGCCCGGGTCGTGCAGCTTCTTCAGCGACGACTTGGCGAAGATCGAGCCGGAACCGACCGCGTGGTAGCCGAGGTTCTCGTCGTAGCGCCCGCCGGTGGGGTCGAAGGTGACGATGCGGCCGGCCTTCGCCGGGTCGGCGACGTCGGTGTCGTACCCGGCGAACAGCGGGACCACGACGAAGCCCTGCATCGCCGCGCCCAGGTTCTGCCGGACCATCCCGGCCAACCGGTTCGCCTTGCCGTCGAGCGAGAGCGGCACGCCCTCGAGCTTCTCGTAGTTCTCCAGGTCGACGCTGAACAGCCGGACCATCTCGAGGGCGATCCCGGCCGAACCGGCGATCCCGACGGCCGAGTGCTCGTCGGTGACGAAGACCTTCTCGATGTCGCGCTGGGCGATCACGTTGCCCGACGTGGCCCGCCGGTCACCGGCGATGACCACGCCCTCGGCGTAGGTCAGGGCGATGATCGTGGTGCCGTGCGGCACGCCGAGCGTGTCGGCGGCGTGCGCACCGTGTGCGGGCGCCGCGGCGATCCCGGCCCCCGGAAGCAGGTGCGGCGCCGAGGCCCCGACGAAATCGGCGAACGGCTCCGATCCGGTGAGGAAGGTGCCGAGCTGACCTGTGTGGTGCCCGGGGACGATCCCGGGTGCGACCGACGGCCGGAACTCCATCTTCGGGTACGTGCCTCTCGTTCGAACTGCGTGCGCCGGACGACCCGCCGAGCGGCGGGAGGTCCGGTACGGCCGGGCCCGCAGGTGCGGACCCGGCCGGGACGGTGGTACGGGTGCGGGCGGGGCGCCCACGCGCGCCGGTCAGCCGGCACGGCGCGGTCGGATCACTCGCCGCCCTTCTGGACGTAGGACCGGACGAAGTCCTCCGCGTTCTCCTCGAGGACGTCGTCGATCTCGTCGAGGATCGTGTCCACGTCCTCGCCGAGCTTCTCGCGGCGCTCCTGCCCCGATCCGGAGGCGCCCTCCGCCGACTCGTCGTCGCCGTCGCCACCGCCCTGGCGCTTCGTCTGCTCCTGCGACATGACGTCTCCTCCTCGCGCTGAGTCGTTCGAGACCCACCGGGCCCGGCCGCCGCCACCGCCTCGACCACCGGCGGTGTGCGCCGGAGGGCATCCGGTACCCGCTCACCCTACCGACCGGCCCCGACAAAATCGCCTGTTGCACCGCGGTGCGTGTCAGTGCGCCGTGAGCTTGTCCACCAGCTCCGCCGCGCTGGAGACCGACTCGAACAGCTCGCCGACGTGCTTGCGCGTCCCCCGCAGCGGCTCCAGTGTCGGGATCCGCACCAGCGACTCGCGCCCCAGGTCGAAGATCACCGAGTCCCAGGAGGCGGCGGCCACCTCCACCGGGTAGCGGCTCATGCAGGTGCCTCGGAAGTAGGCCCGGGTGTCCTCCGGCGGCTCGGTCATCGCCGCCATGACCTGCTCCTCCGACACCAGCCTGCGCATCGATCCCCTGGTCACCAGGCGGTTGTAGAGGCCCTTGGCCAGCCGGACGTCGGAGTACTGCAGGTCGACCATGCCGAGCCGGCCGGACGCCCAGGTCAGGCCGTCCCGCTCGCGGTAGGCCTCGAGCAGCTTGAGCTTCGCCGTCCAGTCCAGGCGGTCCGCGGTGAGCATCGGGTCGCGGGACAGGTCGGTGAGCACTGACTCCCACTCGTCGACGACCTCCCGGGTGTCGGGGTCCCAGTCCTCGCGCCGGCTCCCGACGGTCTCCTCCAGGTGGGCGACCACCCGCGTGAGGTACTCCTCCTGCAGGTCGAGACCGGTCAGCTGACGGCCGTCGGCCAGCGGGACCGTCTGGCGCAGGGTCGGGTCGTGGCTGATCCGGGAGACCGACTTCACCGGCTCGGCCAGGCGCAGGTCCTCGAACGAGCGGCCGTGCTCGATCATGTCGAGCACCAGCGCGGTGGTGCCGACCTTCAGCAGGGTCGCGACCTCGGACAGGTTCGCGTCGCCGATGATGACGTGCAGCCTGCGGTACTTGTCGGCGTCGGCGTGCGGCTCGTCGCGGGTGTTGATGATCCCGCGCTTGAGCGTGGTCTCCAGGCCGACCTCGACCTCGATGTAGTCCGAGCGCTGGGCCAGCTGGTAACCGGGCTCGTCGCCCTGCTGGCCCAGCCCGACCCGCCCGGAGCCGCACACCACCTGGCGGGACACGAAGAACGGGGTCAGCCCGGTGACGATCGACGGGAACGTCGTCGACCGCGACATCAGGTAGTTCTCGTGCGAACCGTAACTGGCGCCCTTGCCGTCGACGTTGTTCTTGTAGAGCTGCATCCGGGGCGCGCCGGGCACGGTCGCCGCGCGGTTCGCCGCCTCCAGCATGATCCGCTCGCCGGCCTTGTCCCAGATCACCACGTCGCGCGGGGTCAGCACCTCCGGCGTGGAGAACTCAGGGTGCGCATGGTCGACGTAGAACCGCGCGCCGTTGGTCAGGATGACGTTGGCCGCACCGAGGTCGTCGAGGTCGGTGTCGAGCTGGGGTGCCAGCGAGGGCGAGGAGAGGTCGAAGCCACGGGCGTCGCGCAGCGGGGACTCGACCTCGTAGTCCCAGCGGGCCCGCCGGTTGCGCGGCACGTCCGCCGCGGCCGCGTAGGCCAGCACCACCTGGGTCGAGGTCACCACCGGGTTGGCCGTCGGGTCACCCGGCACAGCGATGCCGTACTCGACCTCGGTGCCCATGATCCGCCGCGCCGTCACGACCCGCTCCCTGCACGAGACTGCATCACCCGAGCCTAACCGCCTTCGGGCGCCGCGCGACCCCGCCGCGCGGCGGGTCACCGCTCCCGCGACGATCGGGGACGTGACCGATCCCGCACTGGAACAGATCACCGTGTTCGACGCCACGGGCCGCCCGACCGGTGTCGCCGCGCGGGGCACCGTCTACGCGAGGTCGTGGTGGCACGCCAGCACCGCGGTCGCCCTGCTCAGCGGCGACGGCGAGCGGGTGTACGTGCATCGGCGCACCGACACCAAGCTGGTCATGCCGGGCCGGTGGGACGCCTTCGCCGGTGGCGTGCTGGGCGCGGGCGAGCAGCCCGACGCGGGAGCGGCCCGCGAACTGGCCGAGGAGCTGGGGGTGAGCGGGGTGCCCCTGGCACCGCTGGGCGTGCTCCGGTTCGACGCCCGGGCGCTGGGCATCGACACCGGCCCCGGCACCGGACCGGCCGGTCTGCGCGCACACGTTCATCTGTACCGGGCGTTCTGGGACGGCCCGGTGGCCCACCAGCCCTCCGAGGTCGCCGAGGGCGGCTGGTGGAGCTTCGACGAGCTGCGGGCCCGGCTCGGCTCACCGGAGTACCCCTGGGTGCCCGACGGGCTCTGGATCACCCGCCGCTGGCTCGACGGGGACGTCGGTTAGGGTTCCGCGGCCTGCGCGTTCATCAGGACGTAACCCAGATCACCCACACGGGTTCCTGGATCGGTTAACACCCGGCGGGTCGCGCGACGACACGACGGGGAGGGCCCAGCGTGGGGCCTCCCCGACCGACCACCACACCCACGCAGCACTCTGGAGTTCCGCATGGTCAGCATCTCGGTCTCGGCCCGGTCCCTCGCCGCCGCCCGGCTGATCGATCCCGACGTCAACACCGCGGCGGTGCAGGCCGCGGTGGAGGCCGCGCTGGTCGCCGACCGCCACGAGAAGCGCAATGCCGACCGGCCGGCGAGCCGGCGTGAGCACAGCGCGGGCCGCGAGCCGGAACGCGGCCGCTGAGCGACCGACGGGACACCACCACGGCTGAGCGGTCTCGCGACCGCCGCCCCCACGGAGCGGTAGGGCCGACCACCACCCGCGGAGCGGCTCGACGACTCCCCGAGCGGCGCCGGCGACGGCTGCCCGGAACGCGTCCGGGCCCGCACCCCGACGGGGGCGGGCCCGGGGACGTGACGGGATCAGAGGTTGATCATGTGGCCGGCCAGGCCGTGGATCGCCTCCTGCAGGCCCTCCGACAGGGTCGGGTGGGCGTGCACGTTGCGGGCCATCTCGTGGACGGTCAGGTCCCACTTCTGGGCCAGCGTCAGCTCGGGCAGCAGCTCGGTGGCCTCGGCGCCGATGATGTGCCCGCCCAGCAGCTCGCCGTGGGTGTCGTCGGAGATCAGCTTGACGAAGCCGTTCGGCTCGGCCATGCCCTGCGCCTTGCCGTTCGCCGTGTACGGGAACTGGGCGACCTTGACCTTCCAGCCCTTCTCGTCGGCGAGCTGCTCGGCCTCGGCCTGCGTGTACCCGAAGCTGGCGACCTGCGGCGAGCAGAACGTCGCGCGCGGCATCATCTTGTAGTCGAGCTCCTGGGTCTCGGCACCGGCGAGGGTCTCCGCGGCCACGACTCCCTGGGCCTCGGCCACGTGCGCGAGCATCAGCTTCGCGGTGACGTCGCCGATCGCGTAGACGTGCTCGACGTTGGTCCGCATCCGGTCGTCGATCGCGATGGCGCCCCGCTCGGTCAGCTCGACGCCCAGCTTGTCGAGGCCGAAGCCGTCCACCCGGGGGGCGAAGCCGATGGCCTGGACGACCTTGTCGGCGCGCAGCTCCTCGGTGCCCTTGGCATCGGAGACCGTGACGGTGACGCCCGTGCCGTCGTCGGAGATCGACTCCACCTTGGTGGAGGTGCGGACGGTCACGCCCAGCTTCTTGTAGCGCTTGAGCAGCTCCTTGGACACGTCGGCGTCCTCCAGCGGGAGCAGCCGGTCCAGGTACTCGACGACGGTGACGTCGACGCCGTAGTTGGCCAGCACGTAGGCGAACTCGACGCCGATCGCACCGGCGCCGGCGATGACGACGCTGCCCGGCAGCTCGCGGGTGAGGATCTGCTCCTCGTAGGTCACGACCCGCTCGGACAGCTCGGTGCCCGGCAGGAGCTTGACCGTGGAGCCGGACGCGATGATCACGTCGTCGTAGGTGACGGTCTCCGAACCGCCCTTCGACAGGTCGACCTCGATCTCGCCCGGCTTGGTGAAGCGGCCGAACCCGTCGATCTCAGTGATCTTGTTCTTCTTCATCAGGAAGTGCACGCCCTTGACCCGGCCGTCCGCGACGGTCCGGCTGCGGTCGAAGGCGGCGCCGAAGTCGAGCGTCACGTCACCGGAGAGCCCGAAGGTCTTCTGCTCCTTGGTGACGATGTGCGCGATCTCGGCGTTGCGCAGCAGCGCCTTCGACGGGATGCAGCCGACGTTCAGGCACACCCCGCCCCAGTACTTCTCCTCGATCACCGCCACACTGCGGCCGAGCTGGGCGGCACGAATGGCCGCCACGTATCCGCCGGGTCCGGCTCCGAGCACGACGACGTCGAAATGAGGCATGCGCCCAGCCTAGGACGCGCGTGCCGCGCCGGGGCCGTCCGGTCCTGAGTCGCGGATCACCGGCCACCGGCCGGTTCCCGACAGGTGCTCCACCAGCTTCTCGCAGGCCTCGCGCAGCCCGGCCTGCTGGGCCGGCGAGAGCCCGTCGAAAATCGTCTCCCGCACGCTCTCCACGTGGTCGGGCGCCGCGGCGCGCAGCGCCGCGAATCCCTCCTCGGTCAGCTCGGCCAGCTGGCCCCGGCGGTCGGTAGGACAGGACCGTCGGACGATCCAGCCGGTCTCCTCCATCCGGGCCACCGCGTGCGACAGGCGGCTGCGCGAGGACCACGACGACTCCGCGAGCACGCTCATCCGCAGGGTTCGGCCGGGTGCCTCGGAGAGCCGCGCCAGGATCTCGTAGTACGCCTGCGGCATCCCTGCGTTGGACTGCAGGCGGCGCTCGATGCGGTCCAGCACGAGGCGCTGCGCCACCAGGAAGGCCCGCCAGGTCCGCTGCTCGTCCTCGTCGAGCCAGCGCGTGTGCTCCACGTCACCCTCCGGAATGGTTGAGCGCTCATCTTGTTAACCCTAGTATCGCTCTCAACAACTGAGAGTTCAAGCAGTATCTCGGTATCCGTCAGTCCCGAACCACTGGAGGCGTTCCCCATGACCAGCATTCCCAATTACGTGGCCGGCACGTGGGACATCGACCCGGTGCACAGTGACGTGTCGTTCATCGTCCGGCACATGATGGTCAGCAAGGTCCGCGGCCGGTTCGAGAAGGTGTCCGGCGAGATCGTCACCGGAGAGTCGATCGAGGACTCGAGCGTCACCGCGACCATCGACGCCACCTCCATCAACACCGGCAACGAGCAGCGCGACGGCCACATCAAGTCGGCCGACTTCTTCGAGGTGGAGAAGTACCCGACGTGGACCTTCACCTCCACCGGCGTCGTCGCCAAGGGCGACGACCTGGTGCTGAAGGGTGACCTCACCATCAAGGGTGTCACGAAGCCGGTCGAGCTGGCGCTCGAGGTGAACGGGTTCGGCCCGGACGCCTACGGCGGCACCCGCGCCGGCTTCACCGCCACCACCACCATCAACCGTTCCGACTTCGGCGTCGACATCGCGATGCCGATGGACGGCGGCGGCGTCGTGGTGAGCGAGAAGGTGAACGTCGAGCTGGAGATCCAGGCCGTCCTGCGGGCCGCCTGAGTCCCCCCGCACCCGGGAGCCCCGGTCCGCGCCTCGCGGACCGGGGCTCCGGTGCGTCGTAGGCTCGATCCCGTGGGATACCGGGAAGCCGCCGCCGCGGGGCCGCTCGCGGGCGCGCTGGAGTGCGCCTGGCAGGCACACACCGACGTCCCGCACGAGCAGCGGGTGCTGCCCGACGGCTGCATGGACCTGATCCTGCTCGACGACCGGGTCGTCGTCGCCGGGCCGGACACGGCCGCACACCTCGCCCGCTCGGCAGCGGGCACGACCACCACCGGCCTGCGCTTCCGCCCCGGTGCGCTCCCCCCGCTCCTGGGCGTCCCGGCCGACGCGCTGCGGGACCGACGAGTACCCCTCACCGACCTCCTCCCCCGCGGCCCCGACGCCGGGCTCGTGGAGCGGTACCTGCGGACCGTCCAGGACGCCCTGCTCGGCGTCCCCGCACCACCCGCGGTCGCCTGGCCGGAGCTGGGTGCTCGACGGCTTCCGCTGCATCCGCTGCCGGCGGCCGCCGTGCGGGCGCTCGGGCGTGGGATGCCGGTCGCCGAGCTCGCCGACCGCCTCGGCGTGACCTCCCGGACCCTGCACCGGCGCTGCGTCGCGACGCTGGGGTACGGACCCTCCGTCGCCCGCCGGGTGCTGCGCTTCCGCGCGGCCGGCGCGCTGCTGTTCGACGGGGTGTCCCCGGCCGAGGTGGCCGCCCGCACCGGGTACGCCGACCAACCACATCTGTCCCGGGAGGTCCGCTCCCTGGCCGGGATCACCCCCGGCGAGATGGCCGTACGACCGGCCACGACCGTGCAGCGCTGACCGGACGGCCGCTGCCGGCCCGCGCAGGCCGTGGCACGCGGCGGGACCCGTGCGCACCGCCGGGGCCGGCGGAGTCAGCCCCGGCCCTCGGTCCAGGCGAACAGATCCAGCGGCGTGCCGTCGGGGTCGCGGATCGTGGCGTAGCGCTGACCCCATGGCGCGTCGAAGGGCTCCAGCACGCTCCCGTGCCCGGCATCGGTCAGCCGCGTCCACGCCTGGTCGACCGCGGCGGCCGACGGCAGCCGGAACGCCAGGGTCATCCGGCCCTCCCCGCCCGGGGCGGCACCGGGGTGGAACTGCTCGACCATCGACTGCAGGTCCAGCGCGAGCCGCAGGCCGCCGCGCAGGGTCGTCTCCACGTGCGGGGCGGACTCGGCCCCCTCGGGGAACGACAGCCCCAGCAACCGGTAGAAGGCCACCGAGCGGGCCATGTCCGTCACCAGGATCCCGATCATGTCCGGCTCGGCGCCGATCGTCTCGTCAGTCACACGGCGCAGGCTAGGGGGCGCGGGCCCCGGCGGTCGTGAACGGATCGGACAGCTCCTCGGGCGACCCCGGCACACGTCGAGGGGGCCCCGTCGCGGCGTGCGCGGCGGGGCCCCCTCGACGAGCGTGCTACAGGTACTGGCCGGTGTTCGACGCGGTGTCGATCGCGCGGCCGGTGGCCTCGTTCTTCCCGGTGACCAGCGTGCGGATGTAGACGATCCGCTCGCCCTTCTTGCCCGAGATCCGGGCCCAGTCGTCCGGGTTCGTGGTGTTGGGGAGGTCCTCGTTCTCGGCGAACTCGTCGACGATCGCGTCCAGCAGGTGCTGGACCCGCAGGCCCGGCTGGCCGGACTCGAGCACCGACTTGATCGCGGACTTCTTCGCCCGGTCGACGATGTTCTGGATCATCGCGCCGGAGTTGAAGTCCTTGAAGTAGAGGGTCTCCTTGTCACCGTTGGCGTAGGTGACCTCTAGGAACCGGTTCTCCTCGGACTCGTCGTACATCCGCTCGGTGATCCGCTGGATCATCCCGTCCACGCAGGCCTTGCGGCTGCCGCCGAACTCGGCGACGTCGTCGGCGTGGATGGGCAGCGTCTCGGTGAGGTACTTGGAGAAGATGTCCCGTGCGCCCTCGGCGTCCGGACGCTCGATCTTGATCTTGACGTCGAGCCGGCCCGGCCGCAGGATCGCCGGGTCGATCATGTCCTCGCGGTTCGAGGCGCCGATCACGATCACGTTCTCCAGGCCCTCGACGCCGTCGATCTCGGCGAGGAGCTGGGGGACGATCGTCGTCTCGACGTCGGAGGAGACACCCGAGCCGCGGGTGCGGAAGATCGAGTCCATCTCGTCGAAGAACACGATCACCGGGGTGCCGGCGCTGGCCTTCTCCCGCGCCCGCTGGAAGATCAGCCGGATGTGCCGCTCGGTCTCGCCGACGAACTTGTTGAGCAGCTCCGGGCCCTTGATGTTGAGGAAGAACGCCCGCCCCTCGTCCGGGTCGTCACCGCGCTGCTTGGCGATCTTCTTCGCCAGCGAGTTGGCGACCGCCTTGGCGATCAGCGTCTTGCCGCAGCCGGGCGGGCCGTAGAGCAGCACCCCCTTCGGCGGGCGCAGCTCGTACTCGGTGAACAGCTCGGTGTGCAGGAACGGCAGCTCCACCGCGTCCTGGATCTGCTCGATCTGCCGGGACAGGCCACCGATGTCGGAGTAGGAGATGTCCGGGACCTCCTCCAGGACGAGGTCCTCGACCTCGGCCTTGGCGACCCGCTCGTAGGCGTAGCCCGCCCGCGTGTCGACCATCAGGTGGTCCCCGGCCTTGAGCGGGCTGGTGCCCTCCTCCTGGCCGAGGTCGAACAGCGGCGCGGCGAGCCAGACCACCCGCTCCTCGTCCGAGTGCCCGATCACCAGGCCACGGCCGGCCGAACCGTCGGCACCGGGCTTGGAGACGATCTCGCGCAACGAGTAGAGGTCGCCGACCTGCTCGAAGCCCATCGCCTCGACCACGGTGAGCGCCTCGTTGAGCCGCACCGACTGGCCGCTGCGCAGCTCGCTCGCCTCGACCGCGGGCGACACCGGGACCCGCATCCGGCGACCGGAGGTGAACACGTCCACCGTGTCGTCGTCGTAGCGGGCCAGGAAGACGCCGTAGCCGGACGGTGGCTGGGCCAGCCGGTCGACCTCCTCGCGGAGCGCCACGAGCTGCCCCCGAGCCTCCTTGAGGGTCTCGGTGAGCTTCTCGTTGCGGGCGTTCAGTGCGGAGAGTCTGCTGGTGGTCTCGGCCAGACGCTGTTCCAGCACCCGGGCGTGCCTGGGGGTCTCGGTCAGCCGCTGACGCAGCGTCGCGATCTCGTTCTCGAGATACCGGATGTGCTCTGCGGCCTCAGCCGGACCGTGGTCACGACCGGCCTGGACATCATGCCTGCCGGGACCGTCGTCGTAGGGGTGGTTCACGGCAGCCTCCCTCCGTGTTCCGTTCAACCACGGTACCCCGGGCGGGGACACCGCGGCGGTGCGTCGAACCGGTGATCCGGGCCTCAGCCGATCGGCACCATGACGTCACTCTGCGGCTTCCCGCTCGTCACCGCCACGTCCACACGGATGGGACTTTGTGAAGTTCTTGTTCCACGCCGGGCGCGCCGCCCCTCGGCGGTACACCCGTACGGTCCAACAGCAAGGACCGTACGGCTGTGTCAGCGTCCCGTCGGACGGCGCTGCTGTCGAGGTGGGGTGACCCCGTCCGCCAGCCGCCGCGAGGTCACCAGGAAGGCGGTGTGGGCGATCATCCGGTGCTCCGGACGGACCGCCAGGCCGACCACGTGCCACGGCCGGACCATCGCCTCCCACGCCTCCGGCTCGGTCCAGCACTGCATGTCGCGCAAGTGTTCCGTCAGGACGGAGAGCTGCGTGGTGGTCGCCACGTACCCGACCAGGACGCCACCGGGGACCAGGCTGTCGCGGACCGTGTCGAGCACCTCCCACGGGGAGAGCATGTCCAGCACGACGCGGTCCACCTCGCCCCGGTGCTCGCGGACGTCACCGACAGTGAGGTCCCAGTGCGGGGGGCGGTGCCCGAAGAACGTCTCGACGTTCTGCACGGCGTGCGGGGCGTGGTCCTCGCGCACCTCGTAGGAGATCACCCGGCCGGTCGGGCCGACCGCCTGCAGCAGCGAGCAGGTGAGCGCACCGGAACCGGCGCCGGCCTCCAGCACCCGCGCACCGGGGAACACGTCGCCCCACATGAGGATCTGCGCGGAGTCCTTCGGGTAGATCACCTGGGCCCCGCGCGGCATCGACAGCACGTAGTCGGCCAGCCGTGGTCGCAGCGCCAGGTAGGGGGTGTTCGCCGCGGAACGGACCAGGCTGCCCTCGGGGGCACCGATCAGGTCGTCGTGGGAGATCTGTCCGCGGTGCGTGTGGTAGGCGCCGCCCTTCTCCAGCACCACCGTGTAGTGCCGGCCCTTCGGGTCGGTCAGCTGGACCCGGTCGCCCGCGACGAAGGGGCCGCCCCGGCGGCGGGGCTCCGGCGTGCTGTCCGGGCCCTCCTGGTCGGCGGGGCCGGCCGTGACGTCGGGGCCCTCGGCGGTGCTGGTGGCTGCGCTGTCGGTCGGAACGGGATCGGGCACGGGCGACGACGCTATCCACGCCGACGCGCGGACCGGGAGCCGGGGTCGGGGCGGATCACCGGGTGTGTCGGGTGGCCGGGTCGACCTCCGCCCGTGACCGCCGCAGCGAGCGACCTCCCGCCGCCGGACGGTGCGGCGCCGCCGGGCGGGCCGGGGATGCTCCGCCGGGCCCCGGCGCCCTCGCCGTCGCGCGCGGCGGACTTCCGGCGCTGCCCGCTGCTGTACCGCTTCCGCGCGGTGGACCGGCTGTCCCGCCCGGGGCGGTGCCCCACCCCCCTACCCGGGGTGGCCCGCCGGCCCGGCCGTACCCGCCGGCGAGGCATGATCACGTCGTGGACCCCTTCTACCGTCCGTGCGACGAGCGGGCCGGCGCGGCCGACTTCGAGTCCCGCTTCGATGCCACGTCCTCGACCACCGGGCCCTGGTTCGCCGACGCCCAGCACATGGGCCCGCCGTCGGCCCTGCTCACCCGCGCGATGCGCCGGCTGCCCGCACGCGACGGTGCACCCCGCCGGCTGGCCCGGGTCACCGTCGAGGTGCTCGGCGCGGTGCCCGCCGGCCCGATCACGGTGACCGCACAGGTCGAGCGGCCCGGGCGCACGATCGAGCTGCTGTCGGCGACGATGCGGGCCGGTGACCGCGACGTCCTGCGCGCCAGGGCGTGGCGGCTCGCGGCCGGGGACACCTCCGCGGTCACGCAGGGGGTGGCCGATCCGATGCCCGGTCCCGGCTCCGGGACGATCGGGCTCGACCGGCCCGAGGGCTGGCTACCCGGCTTCCTGGACGCCGTCGAATGGTCGTGGCTGGACGGCGGCGCCCTCGACAGCCGCGGGCCGGGCCGCGGCTGGATCCGGATGCGGGTGCCGCTCGTCGACGGCGAGGAGCCGGACCCGTTGGAGCGGCTGATGGTCGCCGCGGACTGCGCCAACGGCCTGGCTGCTCCGCTGGACGTGCGGGAATGGCTGTTCGTCAACACCGAGCTGACCGTGCACCTGCACCGTGCGCCGGAGGGCGAGTGGTTCGGCGCCGACGCCGCGACCGTCGTCGGGCCGGACGGGCTCGGCACCTGCTCGGCCACCCTGTTCGACGTGCACGGGCACGTGGGCCGGATCGCGCAGGCGCTCACGGTCCGCGCACGCTGACCCGGCCGGGACGAGGCCGGCGGCCCACCGGGCGCGGGCCGACCGGCCCGGTGCGGGGTCAGCCGGTGCCGTGCCCGTTCACCGACATGGCGCGGCAGCTGCGGATCTCCGAGGTCAGGATCGCGGTCGCGCCGATCCGGGCGAGGGTGTCCATGACCCGGTTGGTGTCCTTGGCCGGGACCATCGTGCGGACGGCGACCCAGCCGGCCTTGCGCAGGGGGGACACGGTCGGTGCCTGCAACCCGGGGGCCACCTTCTCGACGTCGGGCAGCAGCGACTCGGGGCAGTCGAAGTCCATCATCAGGTACTCGCGGGCCAGCACGACGCCCTGCAGGCGGTCGGCGAACACCCGCTTGACGGTGGTGGTCTCGCTGTTCTCGACCCGGTCCGGGCGCTTCTCGCGCTCGATCAGGGTGGCCTGCGAGGTCGCGATCGGCTCTCCGATGACCTGCAATCCGTGCTGGCGCAGGGTGCGCCCGGAGGAGACGACGTCGGCGATCGCGTCGGCCAGGCCGAGCTGTATGGAGATCTCCACGGCGCCGTCGAGCTTCACGATCTCGGCGCCGATCCGCTTGCCGGACAGGAACGACCGGACCAGCCGCGGGTACGAGGTGGCGATCTTGCGGCCGTCGAGGTCCTCGAGCTTCCAGTTGCTGTCGGCGGGGGCGGCGAAGTGGAATCGGGAGCGCCCGAAGCCCAGCGCGAGCAGCTCCTGGGTCTGGCTGCCGGACTCCTCCATCAGGTCGAAACCGGTGACGCCCAGGTGCAGGTCGCCCTTGCCGACGTAGGTCGCGATGTCCTTGGGCCGGAGGTAGAAGAACTCGATCTCGTTCTCCTCGTCGACCACGCTGAGATCGCGCGAGTCGGTCCGCTGGCGGTACCCGGCCTCACGCATCATCGTGGCGGCGGGCTCGGCCAGCGTCCCCTTGTTGGGCAGTGCCACGCGGAGCATGACGCTCTCCTGGAATCGTCGTAACGTGCGGTCGTACGGGGAGGGCGCCCTAGAGGTGCTTGTAGACGTCCTCGAGGGCGATCCCGCGCTGGATCATGATCACCTGCAGCCGGTAGAGCAGCTGTGAGATCTCCTCGGCCAGCTGGTCGTCGCCCTGGTACTCGGCCGCGAGCCACACCTCGCCCGCCTCCTCGAGGACCTTCTTGCCCTGAGCGTGCACCCCGGCGTCGAGTGCGGCGACGGTGCCCGAACCGGGCGGCCGTTCCCGGGCCTTCGTCTGCAGCTCGGCGAACAGCCCGTCGAATGTCTTCACGTGCATCGACCCCTTTCGGCACCAGTGTGAAGGGTGTGCCCGGCGGAACCGGCGGCCACCCGGGTTCCGGAGCCATGCGGACAACACACCGCGCCGGGTGGTTCACCCGGTGTGACCCGTCGGCGCAGAACGGGCCGTTCGGCGACGGAGGGCAACCGCTCGCGAGCGACGGGCGCCGATCCGGCGCAGCACCCGCCGCCCGCGTTCAGGTCCGGGCGCGGACCTCGCGGAGCACACCGTCCAGGTCGGCCGGGGTCATGCCGGCCAGGGTCCGGCGCTGCACCCGTCGCTCGCCCGCCGGCACGTCCAGCTCGCAGGGCACCACCAGGACCGCGCAGCCGGCCCGCTCGGCCGAGCGCGCACCGGTCGGCGAGTCCTCGACCGCGACGCAGTCCGCCGGGTCCAGCCCGAGCAGCTCCGCTGCGCGCAGATAGGGATCGGGCGCCGGTTTGGGGGCCGCCACCTCGTCACCGGGCACGATCGCGGCGAAGTGTTCGCGCCCGAGGGTGTCCAGCGCGCGGGTCACCAGCACCCGGATGGTGTTGGTGACCAGCGCGACCGGTATCCCCTCGGCGTGCAGTGCACCCAGCAGCTCCCGGGCACCGGGGCGCCACGGCACGCCGTGGGCGAACAGCTCCCCCGTCCGGTCGTAGAGCCACTCACCGGTCTCCCGGTACTCGTGGGCGGGCACCGTGTCCGGGTCCCGCCCGGCCTCGCGGAAACAGATCCGCAACGAGGAGTCCAGCGACCCGCCGACCGTCTCCCGCCGGGCCGGGACGGGCAGCGGTTCGGCCCCGAGGTGCTTCATGAGGTCGTTGAGCGCGACCTCCCACACCTTCTCGGAGTCGATCAGCGTGCCGTCCATGTCGAACAGGACGCCCCCGAGCTCACGTGCGTGCCTCGGGTCAGGCCTCGGGTCAGGCATCGGGTCAGGCATCGGTGCTGTATCCCAGGTTCGGACGGAGCCACTTCTCGACCTCGGCGACGTCGGTGCCGAGCCGCTGCGCGTAGTCGGCGATCTGGTCCCTGCCGACCCGCCCGACGGTGAAGTACCGGGAGCCCGGGTTCTGGAAGATCATCCCGCTCACCGCGGCAGCCGGGGTCATCGCGTACGACTCGGTCAGCCCGATCCCGATGTCCTCCGCCCCGAGCAGGTCGAACAGCGGACGCTTCTGGGTGTGGTCCGGGCAGGCCGGGTACCCGAAGGCCGGCCGGATACCGCGGAACTTCTCCGCGAGCAGCTCCTCTATCGGCTGGTCGGCGTCCGGTTCGAACCACTCGCGGCGGGCCTGCCGGTGCACGTACTCCGCGAACGCCTCGGCGAGCCGGTCGGCGAGCGCCTTCACCATGATCGACCGGTAGTCGTCGAGGGCGTCCTCGAACTCCTGTGCCATCACCTCGGCGCCCTGGATGGACACCGCGAACGCGCCCAGGTGGTCACCCTCGGGTGCGACGTAGTCGGACAGACAGCGGTTCGCCCGGCCCAGCGGCTTCTTCGTCTGCTGGCGCAGCATCGGGATCCGCATCGCCCCGGAGTCCGGGTGGATGACGATGTCGTCGCCCTCCGCGTGCGCCGGCCAGAAGCCGTAGACGCCCTTCGCGGCGAACCGGTCGTTCGCGATGATGTCGTCGAGCATCGCGTTGGCGTCGTCGTAGAGCTCCCTCGCGACCGGCTCCTCCAGGATCTGCGGGAACTTGCCCCGCATCTCCCAGGCCAGGAACAGGAACTGCCAGTCGATCAGCTCGCGCAGCTCGGCGATCGCCGGGGCGCACTCCCGGGTCCCGGTGAACGCCGGCACCGGCAGGTCGTCGAAGTCGACCTTCTCCGGGTTGGCGCGGGCCTCCTCGATCCCGAGCAACGGCGTCTGCTCGCGCCCGGCGTGCTGCTCGCGCAACCGCTCCTGGTCCTCGGCGTTGCGCTTCGACAGCGTCTCGGAACGATCGTCGTCGAGCAGGTCGGACACGACGCCGACGACCCGGGAGGCGTCGAGCACGTGCAGCACGTCGCCCTGGTAGGCGGGAGCGATCTTGACCGCGGTGTGCTGTTTCGAGGTGGTCGCGCCCCCGATCAGCAGCGGCAGCTTCAGCCCGCGCCGCTCCATCTCGGCGGCCACGCCGACCATCTCGTCCAGCGACGGGGTGATCAGCCCGGACAGCCCCACGACGTCGGCGCCCTCGGCGACGGCGGTGTCCAGGATCGTCTGGGCGGGGACCATCACTCCGAGGTCGATCACCTCGTAGCTGTTGCAACCCAGCACGACACCGACGATGTTCTTGCCGATGTCGTGCACGTCGCCCTTGACGGTGGCCATGACGACCTTGCCGTTGCCCCGGTCGGACTGGATCTCCCCGCGGGCCCTGGCCTCCTCCTTCTCCTTCTCCATGAAGGGCTCCAGGTAGGCCACGGCGCGCTTCATCACCCGCGCGCTCTTCACCACCTGGGGGAGGAACATCTTCCCGTCGCCGAACAGGTCGCCGACGATCTTCATGCCGTCCATCAGCGGGCCCTCGATGACGTCGAGCGGCCGGGCGGCCTGTGCGCGCGCCTCCTCGGTGTCCTCCTCGACGTAGTCGACGATGCCGTGCACCAGCGCGTGCGAGAGCCGGTCGCGGACGTCGTTCTCCCGCCAGCTCAGGTCGACCTTGCGCTGGGTGCCCTCACCCTTGAACCGGTCGGCCGCCTCCACCAGACGGTCGGTGGCGTCGGGCCGCCGGTTGAACAGGACGTCCTCGACCATCTCCAGCAGATCGGCCGGGATGTCCTGGTAGACGGCGAGCTGGCCGGCGTTGACGATCCCCATGTCCAGCCCGGCCTTGATGGCGTGGAACAGGAACGCGGAGTCCATGGCCTCGCGGACCACGCTATTGCCCCGGAAGGCGAACGACAGGTTCGACACGCCGCCGGAGATGTGCGAGCCCGGGCAGCGCTGCTTGATCCGGGGCAGGGCTTCGATGAAGTTGCGCGCGTAGTCGTTGTGCTCCTCCATGCCGGTGGCCACGGCGAGGATGTTCGGGTCGAAGATGATGTCCTCGGGCGGGAACCCGGCCTGCTCGACCAGCAGGTCGTAGGCCCGCCCGCAGATCTCGACCTTGCGGTCGGCGGTGTCGGCCTGGCCGGTCTCGTCGAACGCCATCACCACGACGCCCGCGCCGAAGGAGCGGACGATCCGCGCCTGCTCGAGGAACCGCTCCTCGCCCTCCTTCAGGCTGATCGAGTTGACCACGCCCTTGCCCTGCACGCACCGCAGCCCGGCCTCGATCACCCCCCACCGGGAGCTGTCGATCATGATCGGCAACCGGGCGATCTCCGGCTCGGTGGCCAGCAGGTTGAGGAAGGTGGTCATCTCCTCCTCGGACTCGAGGAGGTCGGCGTCCATGTTGACGTCCAGCATGTTCGCGCCGCCGCGGACCATGTCCAGCGCCACGTCCAGTGCGCCGGTGTAGTCCTTCGACTCGATCAGCCTGCGGAACCGCTTGGACCCGGTGACGTTGGTCCGCTCGCCGATCATCACGAAACCGGTGTCCGGGCCGATCTCGAAGCGCTCCAGGCCGGAGAACCGGGTCCGCGTCGGCGCCTGCGCCGGGACCCGCGGAGGCAGGTCCTTGACCGCCTCGGCGATCGCCCGGATGTGCTCGTGCCCGGTGCCGCAGCAGCCGCCGACGATGTTCACCAGTCCGGCCTCGCCGAACTCCTTGAGCAGGGCGGCGGTCTGCTCCGGGGTCTCGTCGTAACCGCCGAACGCGTTCGGCAGGCCGGCGTTCGGGTAGGTCGCGATGAAGGCGTCGGCGATCTCCGCGAGCGCCACCACGTGCGGGCGCATCTCCTCGGCGCCCAGGGCGCAGTTGAGGCCGACGACCAGTGGCCGGGCGTGCCGCACGGAGGTCCAGAACGCGTCCACCGTCTGCCCGGACAGCGTCCGGCCCGAGCGGTCGACGATCGTCACCGAGATCCACACCGGCAGATGCGGCGCGGTGTCGTGGGCGGCCTGCAACGCGGCCTTGGCGTTGAGCGTGTCGAAGATGGTCTCGATCAGCAGGATGTCCACGCCGCCGGCGTCGAGCGCGGCGATCTGCGCCGCGTAGGCGTCGTAGACCTGCTGGTAGCTGACGGCACGGTAGGCCGGGTCCTCGACCTTCGGTGACAGCGACAGGGTCACGTTGAGCGGGCCGATCGAACCGGCCACCCACTTCGGCTCGCCGGAGGCCTGCTCGGCCTCGTCGGCGGCCTGGCGGGCCAGCCGTGCGGCCTCGGTGTTCATCCGGTCCGCGTAGCCCTCCAACGCGTAGTCGGCCTGGCCGATCGTGGTCGCGGTGAAGGTGTTGGTGGTGGTCAGGTCCGCCCCGGAGGCGAAGTACCGCCGGTGGACGTCGAGGATGACGTCCGGCCGGGTCAGGTTCAGCAGGTCGGGATCGCCGTTGGTGTCCTTCGGATGCCCCTCGAGGAAGTCCGCCGTGTAGTCCTCGGGGGACAACCCCAGCCCCTGGATGACGGTGCCCCACGCACCGTCGATGACTCCGATCCGCCGGCTCAGGAGATCCCTGAGCTGCCGGGTCTTCTGCTGCACCTGCCGGACGCGGTCGGGGTCCGGTTGTGTTGCCGTGTTCTCGCCGCCCGAAGAGTTGCTCACCGAGTGATCCGCTCCCGTCGTAGATGACACGATCAGTCAGGCTACCCGGCGGCCGGGTCTCACCCGGGTTCTGCGCGAGCAGGGTCGTAGGCTGGTCCGATGACCGACCGAGAGCCGAGCGCCACGGGTGGCGGAGAGACCCCCGACCTGGTCGAGCCGGTCCTCATCGCCGCGTTCGAGGGCTGGAACGACGCCGGGGAGGCCGCGAGCACCGCTCTGGAGCACCTGGAGCTCAGCTGGGATGCCGAGCCGCTGACCTCGATCGATCCCGAGGAGTACTACGACTTCCAGGTCACGCGCCCGCACGTGAAGCTCGCCGGCGGGGTGACCCGGCGGATCGAGTGGCAGACCACCCGGCTGTCCTGGGCGACCCTTCCCGGCACCGGGCGGCACGTCGTGCTGGTGAACGGGATCGAGCCGAACCTGCGTTGGCGGTCGTTCTGCGCGGAGCTCATCGGCCAGGCCGAGCGGCTGGGAGTGACGAAGGTCATCACATTGGGGGCACTGCTCACCGAGGTCCCGCACACCCGCCCCACCCCGGTGAACGGGACGTCGTGGGACGTGGACTCGCTCCGGGAGATGGGCACCGAGCCGTCGAACTACGAGGGGCCGACCGGCATCGTCGCGGTGTTCCAGCAGGCCTGCGTGCAGGCCGGGATCCCGGCCGTGTCCTACTGGGCCGAGGTGCCGCACTACGTGTCGCAGGCCCAGGTGCCGAAGGCCGCCGTGGCGCTGCTGCACCGGATCGAGGAGGCGCTCGACGTCGAGGTTCCGCTCGGGTCGCTGCCGGAGAAGGCCGAGGAGTGGGAGCGGACGGTCTCGGAGATGGCCGACGCCGACGACGAGGTCCGCGAGTACGTCCGCCAGCTCGAGGAGCAGGCCAACGAGTCGGACGAGGAGGAGGCGCGCACCGAGATGCGGGAGACCTCCGGCGACGCGATCGCCGCCGACTTCGAGCGCTACCTGCGCCGCCGCGGCCCGAACTCCTGAACGGACGGGCCGCCGGGAGGCCGGTGTGATGCGGCGGGCGGCGCTGTTCGCCGGCGCCTTCCTGGGCCCGTTCGGCGGCGGGCTCACCGTCGCGATCCTGCCGGAGCTCGGTGCCGACTTCGGCGTGTCGACCGCGGTCGCCTCGACGTCGATCACCGCGTACCTGTTGCCGTTCGCCGCCGCGATGCTCGTCTCCGGGACGCTCGGCGAGCGGTGGGGCCGCTCGCGCAGCGTGGTCGCCGCGTACCTCCTGTACGCCGTGGCGTCGCTGGCCTGCGCGCTCGCCGCGTCCTGGACGGTGTTCCTGGCCACCCGTGCGCTGCAGGGGGTCGCGAACGCGTTCACCACGCCGCTGCTGCTGCTGGCCGCGGTGGCCGGGTCGGTCGAACCCGGTCGGCTCGGCCGGGCGCTCGGCTGGTTCGGCTCGATGCAGGCCGCGGGCCAGACGTTCGCACCGTTCGTCGGCGGCCTGGCCGCCGAACTCGACTGGCGTTCGGCATTCGGCGCAGCCGCCGCGGTGGCACTGCTGCTCGGCCTGGTCGGCCTGCCCGCGGGATCCGCCCCGGTGTCCCCGGCGTCGGTGCCGCGGCCGCGGCTGCGTTCGGCGTGGACCGGACCGGTCCTGCGGCTCGGCCTGGTCGCCGGTCTGGGCTGGGGCCTGCTGGCCGGGTTGAACTTCCTGCTCGCGTTGCGCCTGGAGGAGGTGTTCGGGCTCGGCGCCGCAGAGCGCGGGCTGGGGCTGACCGCACTCGGTGTCGCCGGGATCCTGTCCGCCCGCGCGGTCGGCGGAGCGATCGACCGGCTCGGGGCCCGCCGCTGCGTGGCGGCCGGCGCGGTCGGCGGGGCGCTGCTCGTGGCCGGGATCGGCACCGCACCGCTGCTGGGCGTCGTCGTCGTCCTGTGGGCGCTGGTCGGCGTGTGCGGCCAGTTCGTGCTGGTCGGGGTGAACGCCCTCGCGCTGCGCTCGTCCGGGCCCGGCAGCGGCGGAGCGGTGTCGGTGGTGCAGGCGGGGCGGTTCGGCGGGACGGCCGCGTCGCCGATGGTGCTCACCCCGCTCTATCACGCGGACCCGTTGGCCGCGTTCCTCGTGCCGGCCGGGGTGCTGGGCTGCGCGGTGCCTGCGGTTCTCGCGCTGGACCGGCGCCGGGACTGACCCGGTGGGTGCCCGGGACGTCCCGCCGGTGCGGGACGAACCGACCCTGCTGCCCGGGACGTCGGCGGGGACACGGTGGTCCCGACCCGACACCCGTCCGGAAGGAACCCGCCGTGCACGCCGTCCCGCCACCCCTCCCCCGCACCGCCCCCACCCGGCTCGCCGCCGGCCCGCCCGGCACCGGCTGGGCCTGGTCCGGCACCGTGGCCGGGGCGACCGGCCTGCTGGGGCTGCTCGGCACCGCGGGCATCTACACCCAGGACGCCTGGGACGCCGGCGACAACAGCCGGATGGCCGCGTCGGTGGCCGAGCACAGCACGCTCGTCTGGGCGCACCAGGCCCTGTCCGGGTTGGTCGTCACCCTGCTGGTGGTCTTCGCCGCCGGTCTGTACCGGCACCTGGCCCGGCGTGAACCGCCGGGCAGCCTGGTCCCCGCCGTGGCCGCGGCCGGGGTGGGGCTGACCGCTGTCGCGGTGTTCCTCGGCGCCGGCCTGGACACCGAGCTCTGGTGGTCGGTCGGTGCGGGCGCGATCGCCGACCCGGACACCGTCGGCTCGATGGTGATCCACTACGGGGCGGTGCCGTGGCTGTGGGGCGGTCTCGGTCTCAGCGCCGCCGCCGTCGCCTACGGCGGGTTCGCCCACCGCTCGGTGGGCCGCGGGCTCGCACTCGTCAGCGCGGCCGCGGCCGTGCTGCTGTTCGCCACCCAGGCGGCTCCGGTGCAGTACATCGCGCTGGTGCCCGGGGCACTGTGGCTGATCGTGTCCGGACCGCTGCTCGCCCGCGTCCGGTCCCGGGTGGCGGCAGACTGACCCGGTGACCTCCCGTTCCGGCGCCGCGGCGATCGTGCTCCTGCTCTGCGCGGTCGCCGCGGCGCTCGCGGTGGACACCGGTGAGCCGCTCACCCAGTTGTGGGTGCTGGTGTTCGTCGCGGCCTGCGCGGTCACCGGCGGTCTGGTGCTCGAACACCGGCCGGGTCACCGGGTGGGTCTGCTGCTCCTCGGCTCCGCGGCCTGTTTCGCGCTGCCCGAGGCCGCCGGTCGGCTGGCCCTGCGGCTGCCGGAGGGGTCGTTCGCCGCGGCGGCACTGGGCTGGCCGCAGACCTGGCTGTGGGTGCCGGCGAACCTGCTGCTGGCGCTGGTGCCGCTGCTGTTCCCGGACGGCAGGGTGTCCCGCCGCGCCCGGCCGGTGCTCATCGCGCTGGGCGGGCTCGCCGTACCGGCGGCGGTGCTGTCCGCGACCAGCCCCGGCCCGGACTCCCAGCTCGGCGTCGGCAGCAGGCCCAACCCGCTCGGCGTCCCTGCGCTGGCGGGGCTCGCCGGCCCGGTCACGGCGCTGTTCTCGCTGGCCTGCGGACTGGTCCTGGTCGCCGGTGTGGTGGCGCTCGGCGTCCGGTTCCGCCGGTCGGCACCGGGCAGCACCGACCGCCGCAGGCTGGCCTGGCCGGTCTGGGCGCTCGGGGTGGCGGCACTGGTGGTGCTCGCCCGGCTCGTCGCCGGGCTCACCGATGACGAGCCCGGGCCGTGGCCGTCGTCGGTCCCGTTCTGGGAGCTGCTGGGCTCGGCCGCCGCGTTGCTCGTGCCGGTCTCCATCGGGATCGCGGTGGCCCGGCACCGGCTCCTCGACATCGAGCTGGTGATCGGGCGGACCGTCGTGCTGGTGACGCTGTCGGCCGTCGTCGTCGGCAGCTATCTCGCCGCCGTCGCGATCGGCGGGCGGCTGCTGGAGCCGCTGCTCGGCGCGCGCGGTGACCTGCCGGCGGCGCTGGTCGGCGTGGCGGTGGCCGCGGTGCTGTTCGCGCCGCTGCGGAGCCGGCTGCAGCGCCGCGTGGACCGGTTCCTCTACGGGGAACGCGGCGACCCCTATGCCGTGCTCGCCGGCCTCGGCCGTCGGCTGGAGGCGGTCGCGGACCCCTCGTCGCTGCCCGCGGTCGCCGGTACGGTCCGGGAGGCGCTGCAGCTGTCCTCGGTGCGCATCGAGGTCGACGGGGACACCGCGCTCGACGCCCGCGCGGGCCAGGACCCGGCCCCGGGCACCGAGGAGGTCGTCGAGCTGACGGCGGGCGCGGAGCACGTCGGACGGCTCGTGCTGGGGCCGCGACCCGGCGAGCGGAGCCTGTCCGCCCGCGACCGCAGGTTGCTGCGTGACCTGTCCGGCCCGATCGCGAGCACCGTGCGCGCCGTGCGGGCGACCGGGCGCGCCAGGCTCCTCGCCGAGGACCTGCAACGGTCCCGGGAGCATCTCGTGCGGGCCCGCGAGGAGGAACGCAGACGGATGCGCCGCGACCTGCACGACGGCCTCGGACCCACCCTCGCCGGACTGGTCATGCGGGCCGACGCCGCCCGGGAGACCGGTGGCGGGCCCGACGAGCTCGCCGAGATCGCGGTGCAGGCCAGGACCGCGCTCGAGGACGTCCGGCGGCTCGTGGACGGTCTGCGGCCACCCGCGCTCGACACGCTCGGACTCGCCGGCACGATCCGGGCGCAGCTGCAGGGCAGGCCGCGCGGCGTGCCGGACACGGTGCTCGACGTGGCCGCCCCGCTGCCGCCGCTGCCCGCGGCCACCGAGGTGGCTGCGTTGCGGATCGTCACCGAGGCCGTCGCCAACGCCGACCGGCACGCCCGCGCGTCCCGGGTCGCGGTGTCGCTGCGGATGCGCGGCGACGACCTGCACGTCACCGTCACCGACGACGGGACCGGCCCGCCGGACGGCCCCGGGGCCGGGGTCGGGCTGCGGTCGATGGCCGAGCGGGCCGCCGAGCTGGGCGGGCGCGCTACGGTCGGCCCGGCCGACGGCGGCGGGACCCGGGTGCACGCCGTGCTCCCGGCCGGTCACGGCAGCGGAGCGGGAGGGGCGCATGGACCGGATCCGGACGTTGATCGTCGATGACCACGCCCCGTTCCGGGCCGGGCTGCGGACCCTGCTCGGCACGGCGCAGGACGTCGAGGTGTGCGGAGAGGCCGCGACCGGCGAGGAGGCGCTGGCCGCGGTCGTCGCGCACCATCCCGACGTTGTGCTGCTCGATCTCACGATGCCCGGGATGGGTGGGATCACCGCCACCGAGCGGATCGTGACCGCCGTCCCGCACGCCCGGGTCCTCGTGCTGAGCATGTCCGGCGACGACGAGTCGGTGCTCGCCGCCCTGCGGGCGGGTGCCCGCGGCTACCTGCTGAAGGGCGCCGCCAGGACGGAGATCCTGCGGGCGGTCCGCACGGTCGCCGGTGGCGAGGCCATCCTCGGTCCCTCGGTGGCCGGACGGCTGCCCGCGCTGCTCGCCCCGGCCACCCCGGCGCCGCCGCCGTTCCCCCAGCTCAGCGCCCGCGAGCGGGAGGTGCTGACCGGCTTGGCCGCGGGCCTGACCAACCCGCGCATCGCGAGCAGGCTGGGGCTGAGCGAGAAGACGGTCCGCAATCTGGTGTCGGCGGTGCTCGCGAAGCTCGGGGTGGCCGACCGGGCCGACGCCGCCGACAGGGCCCGCTCGGCCGGGCTCGGTCCGTGAACCGCGCCACCACGCACTGGACCTGAAGCCGGGTTCATGCAGGACGCTCGGTGGCCGAACGTGGAGGGAGCGGGTGATGGACGGGGAACCGGGGCCGGACGAGGTGCTGGTGGATGTCGGGCTCCGCTTCCCCGGGCCGGGCCACGGGCTCGTCGGGACCGTGACCGCGGTGGGGCCCGGTGTCGATCCGGGCCTGCGCGGACGTCCGGTCGTGACACGGTCGCGCCCCGGACGACCGGCGGTGCGGGTCGTGGTCGCGGCGTCGGCCGTCCTGCCGGAGGCGCTCGGCCCGGGACAGGCCGCGGCCCTGGTCGACGACGCCGCGACCGCCCTGCGGGTACTCGCCGGGACCCCGGTCCGCGCCGGCGAGGACGTCCTGGTCGTGCCGGCCGCGGACGGGCCGGGCGCACTGCTCGTCCGGCTCGTCACCGACGCCGGGGCCCGGGTCGTCGCAGCGGCGCACGGTGCGCACGCGATGCGGCTGGCCCGCGAGCTCGGGGCGGTGCACGTCGTCGACCACGGCAACCGGGGATGGGTGACCCAGGTGCACGAGCTGCTCCCGCGCGGCCCCGCGGTCGTGTTCGACGGCGCCGGGGGCTTGGTGGGTCGGGCCGCCGCCTGGCTGGTCGCACAGGGCGGCCGCTACACCTCGTACGGCACCGCACTCGGGCCGGCGCCCGACCTCGGGCCCTGCGAGCCCCGGGCACGCGGGATCACCGTCACCACGAGCTGGTGACCGCCCGCACGGCGCTGTCCCGGAACGCTCAGAGCCGGACCCCCAGCAGCGCGTCCAGCGCGGTGCGGACGGTCCCGGGGGCGCCCACGTCCGATCCCCGGCGGGTGAGCGCCTCGTCGGCCCACGCGTCGACAGCGGCGAGCGCTCCGGGGGTGTCCAGGTCGTCGGCGAGGTGCGTGCGCAGCTTGGCGACCAGCTCGGCGGCGTCCGGGCCGGCGTCGAGCCGCACGGCCTCCCGCCACCGCGCCACCCGACGCTCGCCGAGCGCGTGCACCTCGTCGGTCCAGGAGCGGTCGGTGCGGTAGTGCCCGTCGAGCAGCGCCACCCGGATCACGTTCGGGTCGACCCCGGAGTTGCGCAGCTTCGAGACGAAGACCAGGTTGCCCTTGGACTTCGACATCTTCTCGCCGTCCAGCCCGATCATGCCGGTGTGGGCGTAGTGCCGGGCGAACGGATGCTGACCGGTGATCGACTCGGCGTGCAGGGCGCCGCACTCGTGGTGCGGGAAGATCAGGTCGGAACCGCCGCCGTTGAGATCGATCTGGGGGCCGAGCCGGTTGAGCCCGATCGCCGCGCACTCGACGTGCCAGCCGGGCCGCCCGCGCCCCAGGTCCGGGGAGTCCCAGGCCGGCTCCCCCGGGCGCTCCATCCGCCACAACAGCGGGTCCAGCGGGTTGCGCTTGCCCGGCCGGTCCGGGTCGCCGCCACGCTCGCGGGAGAAGCGCAGCATCGTGTCCTGGTCGTAGTTCGACTCGTAGCCGAACCGGCCGGTCGAGGACACGTCGTGGTAGACGTCGGGGTGCTCCGGGTCCTCGATCCGGTACGCCGCGCCGGAGGCGAGGAGCTTCGCGACCAGCTCGGCGATCTCCGGGACGGCCTCCACCGCGCCGACGAACTGGCGTGGCGGCAGCACCCGCAACGCCTCCATGTCCTCGCGGAACAGCGCCGTCTCGCGCAGGCCGAGCACCACCCAGTCGTCCTGGTCACGCTCGGCCCGCTCGAGCAGCGGCTCGTCGATGTCGGTGACGTTCTGGACGTAGTGCACGTCGTGGCCCAGGTCCCGCCACAACCGGTTGACCAGGTCGAACGCCAGGTACGTCGCGGCGTGCCCGAGGTGGGTGGCGTCGTACGGGGTGATCCCGCAGACGTACATGGTGGCGACCGCACCGGGGGCCGTGGGCCGGACCCGGCCGGTCGCGGTGTCGTGCAGCCGCAGCGGTGGCCCGCTGCCCTGCAGTGCCGGCACGTCGGTCGGGGCCCAGGTGTCCATGCGGTCAAACCTACCTAGCTGCTCGGGTGCACTCATGCTGCCGAACGCGCGGGGTCGTCCGCGGATTCCGGCCGGCCCGGGGAGGGGTGCCGGACCGGTGGTCCGCTCCGGGAGGTGGGTCACCACCACTCGACGTCGAGCTTGGACTCGATGTCGCGGACGTGCCGGCGGGCGCAGGCCGGGCAGAGCCAGCCCTCCCGGCCGTGCTCGTCGCGGTCGCAGGCCCATCCCGCCATCGCCGCCGCTCCGGCCTCGGCGGGGCGAGGGCCCCCGCAGATCCGGCAGGACGGCGTCGCGGTGCTCACCCCCGCGATGGTGCCCCGGCCGGGGCGTCCTCGTCGAGGTGGGCTCGGACGAACACCCCGGCGATCGCCGGTCCGCCGGCCGGGGCAGGTGACCGGTCGGCTCAGTCCGGGCGGTAGGCGAGCAGGTCCCCGGGGGTGCAGTCGAGCTCCCGGCACAACGCCTCCAGGGTGCTGAACCGGATCGCCCGCGCCCGACCGCTCTTGAGCACCGAGAGGTTCGGCAGGGTCACGCCGACGCGACCGGAAAGCTCGGTGAGTGTCATACCTCGGTCGGCCAGGATCTTGTCGAGCGTCACGACGACGGGCACAGGTCCCTCAGACCGTCAGGTCGTTCTCGTCCTGCAGCACCGTGGCGGTGCGCACCGCGACGGACACGACGAGCAGCAGGGCGGCGAGCCCGGCACCGGCCCACAGCCAGCCGAGATCGGCGACCGGGAGGACGCCGGGGAGGGACCGGGCTGCGAACCACGACGACGAGGTGGTGGCGACCGAGTAGGTCACGCCCGCGGCGAGCACCCACCGGGCGAGGCTCCGGAACCGTTGCGCGTCGCCGGCCCCGATCCTCGACGACCCGGTCAGCGCCGCGGTGAGCAGAAGCAACCGGTACGCCGCCGACGCCGCGAACAGCAGCGCCACGGCGGTGAGGACCACGCCGCCGACGACCACCGGTAGCGGCAGCGACGCGAGCGGGACCGAGCTCGTCACCGGGACCGGACCGCCTGCAGCATCCGCACCGGATCCCGGAGGCAGCTCGGCGACGACCCGCACCGGCGTCTGCAGGCCGGTCGTCAGTGCACCGGGGTAGCCAGTGCCGTGTCCCCAGAACGTGGCGAACACCGTGATCGGCACGGTGATCACCAGTACGAACACGGTGAGCACCAGCACCAGGCGGACGACCTGCAGAAGCCACCGCTCGGCTCGTCGGAGTTCCGTCACGACGCACCTCCTCGACTTATCGACAAACAGTAATATCGTTTATCGATAAGAGCAAGGCCGGACTGTCAGGGGTGCGTGCGATCGTCGGTGACATGCGCATCGTGGTGACGACACCTACTGGAAATGTCGGTTCCCGGGTGCTCCGGCTGCTGGTGCAGGCCGGGGTCCGGCCGGTGGCCCTGCTCCGGGACCCGGGCCGGCTCCCGTCCGATCTGCACGGTCTGGTCGAACCGGTCCGGGCCGACCAGACCGACACCGAGGCGGTGCTGCGGGCCACCGCGGGCGCCGATCGGCTGTACTGGGTGAACCCGCCCGCCCCGCCGGGTGCGGATCCGCTCGCACACCATGCGGTCTGTGCCGAGGTGGTCGCCCGCGCGGTCCGCGAACACGAGATCGGCGCCACCGTGTTCCAGAGCAGCGTCGGCGCCGAACTGCGGCGGGGGGCGGGCGACATCGACGGGCTCGCCGCGACCGAGCTGGCGCTGGACGCGACGGGCTCGCCGGTGCTGCATCTGCGCTGCGGGTACTTCATCACCAACCTGCTGGCCTCGGCGCAGGAGGTGGCCGCCGGCTCGTTGTCGACGCCGTGGCCGGTGGACCACCCGCTGGCGTGGGTGGATCCGCGCGACATCGGCGAGGTCGCCGCCGCCCGCCTGCTCGGCCCGGGCTGGACCGGCCGGGTCGTGCAGGCGGTGCACGGACCGGCCGATCTCACGTTCACGCAGGTGGCGGAGCTGCTGGCGGAGCAGCTCGGCCACCGCGTGGAGGCGGTGCACGTGCCGTCCGCCGAGTTCCGGGCGATGCTGCGGGAGGCCGGGCTCGGCGCCGCCGAGGTGGACGCGATCGCCGGCATGGCCGAGGGCCTGAGCGGCGGTTTCGTCGCCGAGCAACCCCGGAGCGCCGTGAGCACCACCCCGACCACCGTGCGGTCGTGGATCGCCGAGCACCTGCAGCGGTGATCCCCCGGGCTCAGCCCCGGCGTCGGCGGAGGTAGTCCGACACGACCTCGGCGCCCAGACCGTCGAGATCGGGGTTCACCACCCGGCCCCCGGTGCGCCGGGCGAGCCGGTCGGTGAAGGCGGCGAGCCCGGGATCGTCCCCGAGGACGAAGAAGGTGAACCGGGCCTCCATCCCGATCAGCCGGTCGAGACCGTCGACGGTGGCACGCAGCGTGCGTGGGTGCGGCGGGTAGTCGAAGAACGCCTCCCCGTCGCGTTCCAGGTGCGCGGTGGGCTCCCCGTCGGTCACCACCAGCACGACCGGGGTGGCGTCGGGCAGGCGGGCCAGCCGTTCGCGGGCCAGGAGCAATGCATGGTGCAGGTTCGTGCCCTGCTGGTAGGCACCCTCCAGCCCGACGAGCTCGCCCAGCTCGACGGTCCGCGCGTGCCGGCCGAACGTGATCAGCGAGAGGTCGTCCCCCCGGAACCGGGTGGAGATCAGCTGGTGCAGGGCCAGCGCGGTGCGTTTCATCGGCACCCACCGGCCCTCGGCGACCATCGACCACGAGGTGTCCACCAGTAGCGCCACCGCGGCGCGGGTGCGCTGCTCGGTCTCGACGATCTCGACGTCGGACACGTCGAGCACCCGGTCGTCTCCGGCCGCCCGCCGCAGCTGCGCGTTCAGCATCGTGCGCGGCACCGACCAGGCCTGCGTGTCGCCGAACTCCCAGGCCCGGGTCGCGCCGGTCGCCTCCCCCGCGGCACCGGACCGACGGGTCTCCCTGGCTCCGGTCCGCCCACCGACCCGGTCGGCGACGTCGCGCAGCACGGACTGCCCGAGCGTGCGCAGGGCCTTGGGCGACAGGGTCAGCGTCCCGTCGGCGGCGCGCCGGAACAGGTCCTGCCGGTGCAGCTCCCGCTCCAGCTCGGCCAGGGTGCGCGCGTCGGCGGCGGCCTCCGGGCCGAGCATCTCGGTGAGCGCGTCGAGGTCGATGTCCTCCATGCGCGCGCCGGGGTAGCTCTGCGAGAGCTGCTCGGCGAGCGCGTCGAGCCGGCCGAGCTCCTCCAGCGCCCTGGTCGCCTCGCCCATGCCCATCGGGTTGTCGCCGCGGAAGTTCCCACGCCCGGTCCAGTCCTCACCGGGGCGCAGGCCCTGCAGCTGGGCGTCGAGCCGGGCCAGCGACTCGGACAACCGCGGGTCGCCGAAAGCCTGGCGGGACAGCTCGGCCAGCTCGGCCCGCTGCTCGGCGGACATCGAGTTCATCATGCGCTGGGCCGCCGCGGCCCGGGCGGCGAGCGCGTCGACGAGCTCCTCGGTGCTCTGCGGGTTCTCCGGGAAGTGCTCGCCGTGCTCACGCATGAACTCGGCGAACCGCTCGGTCGTGTCCTCGCCGCGGGCGTGCTGCTCGAGCAGCTCGTTGAGGTCGTCGAGCATCCGGCCGATCCGCTCGCGAGCAGCGCGGCCCTCAGGGGTGGCGTCGGGTCCCATCGATTCCAGTGCCTGCTTCATGCCCTCGAAGCGCTGGTCGAGCAGTTCCCGGCCGAGCAGGTCACGGATCTCGTCGTAGGCCTCGCGGGCGTCGGCGGACCGCCAGTCGTAGTCGTTCAGCTCGCGGACCGAGCCACCGGTGTCCGGGGGCAGCGCGTCGAGTTGCATTTCCCGGAACCGGGCGTCGTCGGAGTCCTCGTTGCCCAGCGACCCGCGCTCCGCGTCCAGGGCCCGCGCCAGCAGTTCGCGGACCTCCTGCAGGGTGCCGTCGACCCGGTTGTCGCGCTGCAGGTCGCGCCGCCGCTCCCACACCCGGCGGGTCAGGTCGTCGAGTCCGCGGCGCCCGTCGAGCCCGCGGCGCATCAGCTCCTGCAGCGCCTGGCGCGGCGAGGAGCCCTCCATGACGTCGCGGCCGATCTGGTCCATCGCCGAGCGGATGTCGTACGGCGGCGCCAGCGGGTCGGGCCCGCCGGTGTAGGGGCCGTAGGCGTAACGCAGTCGTCGGCCGTGCCGTCGTCCCGCCCGCCCGTCAGCCATACGACACCGTGTCGCCGTCGTCGGAGGAGTCCTTGGCCAGCTTGCGCGTCAGGAACAGGTACTCCAGCGCCAGCTCCGCGGCCGAGGCCATCGGGCCCGGGTCCTCGGTGCCGGCGGCGCCGAGCTTGGCCGCGATCTCGGTGAGGGCGGCCACCTGCGGCAGCGCGGCCACGACGTCGCGCGCCGGGACCTGCTCACCGGTGCGGACCGGGCGGGTGGACACCTGCGCGGCCAGCTCGTCGAGATCGACGCCGCGCAGCGCGAACCGGGCGGTGTCGGCGGTCGCCCGGCGCAGCAGGTGCTCGAGCACCTCGTCCTCGCGGCCCTCCTCGCCGGACGCGAACTCGATCTTGCCGCGGAGCACTGCCGGGACCGACTCGAGATCGACCGGCCGCGCGCACGCGGTGTCCTCGCCGGTCAGCGCGGCGCGGCGCAGCGCTGCGGCGGCGACGGTCTCGGCGGCGGCCACGGAGAACCGGGCGGAGACGCCGGAGCCCTGGTCGATGGCGGAGGAGTCGCGCAGGTGACGGGTGAACCGGGCGACGATCTCCAGCAGGTGGCGCGGCACCTCGGCGGCCAGATCGGCCTCCTGCGCGACCAGTTCCACCTCGGGGGCGAGCTCCAGCGGGTAGTGCGTGCGGACCTCGGCGCCGAAGCGGTCCTTGAGCGGGGTGATGATCCGGCCGCGGTTGGTGTAGTCCTCCGGGTTCGCGCTCGCGACGAGCAGCACGTCCAGCGGCAGCCGGAGGGTGTAACCCCGGACCTGGATGTCGCGCTCCTCCATCACGTTGAGCAACGCCACCTGGATGCGCTCGGCCAGGTCGGGCAGCTCGTTGATCGCGACGATCCCGCGGTGCGCCCGCGGGACGAGCCCGAAGTGGATGGTCTCGGGGTCGCCCAGCGAGCGGCCCTCGGCGACCTTCACCGGGTCGACGTCACCGATCAGGTCGGCGACCGCGGTGTCCGGGGTGGCGAGCTTCTCGGTGTAGCGCAGCGTGCGGTGCACCCAGTCGACCGGCAGGTCGTCACCCAGCTCCCCGGCCCGGCGCAGCGAGGCCGGGGTGATCGGCTGGTAGGGGTGCTCGCCGATGTCGGACCCGGCGATGACCGGGCTCCACTCGTCGAGCAGGTTCACCAGGGAGCGCAGCACGCGGGTCTTGCCCTGGCCGCGCTCACCGAGCAGGACGACGTCGTGGCCGGCGATCAGCGCCCGTTCGAGCTGCGGGACGACGGTCGCACCGAAGCCGACGATCCCCGGCCAGGGGTCGCGGCCCTCGCGCAGGGCCGCCAGGAGGTTGTCTCGGATCTCTTGCTTCACGCCTCGCAGCTCGTGCCCGGACGCACGCAGCGCCCCGACGGTGCGAGGAAGGTCAGATGGTGTGACGGGCACGGCTTCCACGCTACGCCCGGTCGTCACCCGTGGCGCGCCACCGGCCGCGCCCACAGTGACGGGCGTCACCGTGCGGCGCGGCGCTCCCGACTTACTATCTGTGTGTACAAATAGTTTGTCGGGGAGTGCCATGACGGACGGGCGCAGGCAACGCGGTGCGGACACCCGGCGGGCGCTCGTCGACGCCGCCACCGATGTCGTCGTCACCGGTGGTCTCGACCGTCTGACCCTGCGCGAGGCCGCCGGCCGGGCCGGGGTCTCCCCCGCGTCGGCCACCTACCACTTCGGCACCGTCGCCGAACTGCTCGGTGCGGTGGTGGACGAGCTCGAGAACCGGAGCGCCGAGCGGCTCGCGGAGCTCACCCGGCGCAGCCGGGCGGGCGAGGTGACCCTGCTCGACGCCTGCACGACCTACCTGGTCGACCTGCTCGGCCCGGGCAGGCAGGCCTACCTGACGATGCTCGAACTGCGGATCCGGGCCGTGCGCGACCCGGGCCGGGTCGCCGCATCCGGTCGCGCGGACGCGGTGGTCCTCGACCTGATCGCCGGTTACACCGGTGACCGCGAGCGGGCCCGCGAGCTCTTCTCCGCGGTCACCGGGCTGGCGACGACCGGCGCGCTCGATCCTGCGCCGGCCGATCCGGCGCGGATCCGCGCACACATGGCCCGGCTGCTCGCCGGACACGACCTGCTCGGTACCGACCGCCGTAACGACAAGAGCAGTACCGACCACCGCAGTACCGACAGCAGCAGCGCCGACAGCAGCAGCGCCGCCCCGGCCGGGGCGGGCAGCGCCGAGATCGACGGAGGGCGACCGTGACCGCATCCTGGCCCACCGGCCGCTCCCCCAGGGCCGAGCTCGTGGCCCGCTTCGGCGAGGCCCGGGCCGACCTGGTCGGGCGTGCCCTGCGCACCGGTGATCCGCTCGCCGACGCCGTGGTCGACGAGATCCGCGCCCGTGGGCGAGCCGTGCGCGAGCAGTTCGATCGCGGTATCCGGCACGGGCTCGCCTCGCTGCAGGACCCACCACCGGCCGTGGCGGCACTGCTCAGCTCGGCGGAGTCACTGCCCGCCGGGATCACCCCGGCCGTCGTCGAGGCCGGCGCCCGCCCGGTGTTCACCTCGCCACCGCCGGTGCACACGCTGTCGCTGTCCGCCGGGGCGCTGCTGCGCACCTACGGATCGCCGTCGATCGCGGTACTGCTCGACACCACCGGCAGGCTGGTCGACGGCGCCGAACGACGGCTCACCGAGACCGGCCGCTGGCTGCTCTCGGCGACGCTGCCCGGTGCGCTGCGCCCCGGTGAGCCGGGTTACGTGATGACCCTGCAGGTCCGGATACTGCACGCACACATGCGCGAGCTCGCCCGCACCCGCGGCTACGACGAGCGGGCCCACGGGACCCCGATCAACCAGATCGACCTCGCCCGCACCTGGCTGGACTTCACCCTGGTCTCGTTGCGGGCCGAGGAGACCATCGGTTTCGGCCTCACCGATGCCGAGATCGCGGAGGTCTACACCTACTGGCAGCTGCTGGGGCACCTGCTCGGCATCGATGCCGAACTCACCGCGGGCGTCACCGGTCACCGGGCGGCCGCCCGGCTCGACGACCTGGTGACCGCGGTCACCGGGCCGCTCGCTCCGCAGGCCAGGGTGCTCGCCGGGGCCACCGTCGACGCCATCGCCGCACTGCTCGTCGGTTCGCTGCGCCTCCCGCGTCCGGTCGGACGGCTGCTGCTGGAGGTGCTGGCCCGCCGCTTCCACGGGCCGCAGGTGGCCGACGCCCTCGGGCTGCGCCGGTCCCGGCTGCTGGAGGTGGCGGTCGGAGCCGGCTCACGGGTCGTCCGGTTCCGGCGGGAGCGGCTGCGCCGCAGACCCGCTGCCCTCGAGGACAGTCGGCGGCGCAACGTCGCGGCCACCAGGGCCCTGCTCGCCGACGACCAGATCGGCCCGGCCCTGTTCCAGAGCTACCGGGGCGAACCCGGCCCGCGGCACGCACCCGAACGGCCGTCCCGGTAGACCGCGGAGGCCCCGGCGTGGTCATCGCGCACGGGTGCCGTTGTCCCACCATTCGATCTCCAGGCCGGCCGCCCGCACGGCGACGCCGGCGGTCTCCCGGTGCCCGGCCGCCGTCACCAGCAGCAACCCACCGGTGCGGCGGCGGTCCCGAGCCAGCGCCGCCGCGACCCGGGGCAACGGCTGCCGGTGCCGGCCGGCCTCGCCGAGCTGCGGATAGCTGTCGGCCAGGGCCAGCAGCGTCCCACCGGGACCGTCCTCCCGGCCGTAGACCACCACGAAATGGCCGACCGACCACTCCGCTGCCGGCAGCGCACTGTCGTCACCGGTGGCGAGATAGGCGTCGAGGGACTCCGGCGAGGCGTGCGAGGAGACGAGCCAGGCGGTGTCGAGGTTCGCCACCGGCAGCACCGGGACGCCGGTGAGGCCGTTGAGCAGCCCACGGAGCCGGTCGGGCGTCCAGCTCCCGCTCGCCGGGACCGCCGCGAGCATCCCGCCGGACAGTTGTTCGACGGCCCGTCCGGCGCCGTCCGCCGACGTCCCGGCCGTCCGTCCGCCGGTCGCCAGGTCGAGACCGGGCCACTGCCCGGTTCGCGGCGGCGCCCCCGGCGGCCGGGCACCGGGCACGTCGTGCGGCCACACCGCCGAGCCGGCGACGCGGGCGAACGCGGCGACGTCCGGCACCGGGCCGGCGCGGCGGTACCGGCCGGTCAGCCCCACGACGGCTAGCCGGGCCGCGAACGGCCCGCAGAGCTGGTCGGGCTGGGGCAGCGCGGCGGCGTGCTCGGCGAGCAGTGAATCGACACCGGTGAACGGGACGAACGCCATCGTCGCCGTCAGCACCCGGGCCGGCCGGCGACCGGCTCGTCACCGACGGTCCTGGTCCCGGCGGACGCGGCGTCCACGTCGCGGGGCGTGGTGACCGGCACACCCCGCGCGCCGACCGTGTCCGACGTGTCCACCGTGTACATGGTGGGTCAGCCTACGGCCGGGGGCGGGCCGCCGTCAGGGAATGAGCAGGGCCCACAGCGGGAGCGCGACGAGCGCGACGGCGACCACGCGGACCAGCCAGTGCACGGTCACGGGCAGCGCCGCGGGGGGCGCGGTGATCCGCTCGATCCGCGCATCCAACGCATCGGTGAACGACGACAGCGCGGCGGCCGGGGCGGATCCGCCGACCGCCTTCAGGGCGGTGGCCAGCTCGGTCGGGTCGCACAGCTTGCGCGCGACGTCGTCGGCCCGCATCTCGATCAGGCGCGCCACGGCGAGCTGGGCGGCCACCATCCCCCGCACGAACGGTGCGGTCGCACCCCAGGCGACGAACGGGAGCACCACCAGATCGTGCCGCTCCCGCAGGTGCGCCCGCTCGTGTGCGAGGACGGCGACCACGCCGGCGGTGTCCAGGGCGTCCAGCACCCCTGCCGAGACGACCAGCCGGGAACTGCGCCCGGGCAGGCAGTACGCGACCGGGACGGGGTGGTCGAGCACCCGCGTACCGGACGCGAACGGCCACGGTGTCGCGAGCACGTCGAGCAGGTCGCGGTGCCTGCGCCGGGCCCGCAGGGTGCGAGCGGTGGTGATCAGCAGCACGGACAGCAACCGGACCAGCAGGCCGAGTGCGAGGATCAGGGCACCGAAGTGCAACGGATCGAGCGCCGCCGGGAACTCCCCCGCGGCGACCGCGCCCATCAGCACCGATCCCGCCGCGGGCAGGCTGTCGCCGAGCGGGGAGAGGCCGTAGGCGAGCCCGGCGCCGAACAGCGAGATCCCGCCGCCGAGGCCGACCGCCTGCCACAGCAGCAGCGCCCCCACCGGGTCCCGGGCGGGCCAGCGGGCGCTCGCGAGCAGGCGACTGACCGGCTCGGCGAGCGCCAGGCCGAGCAGGCCGAGTGCCAGGGCGGTCAGCTCCATCGCGTCACATCGTGGCCGAGAGACCGTGATCCCGCTGAACGGGCCCCCCGTTTCGCGAGGTCACGCCCCTGCCGCACTCAGTCCAGCAGGTCTCTGAGCCGGGCCCGCTCCTCCTCGGACATCGAACCGAGGAAACGGGCGAGTGCCGCCCCGCGATCGGAGGCGTCGTCGAGCGCGTCGCTCATCAGCTCCGCCACGTGGTCCTCGCGGCTGGCGACGGGACGGTAGTGGTGCGCCCGGCCGTCCCGTATCCGGTGCACGAGCTGCTTGCGCTCGAGTCGCCCCAGCACGGTCAGCACCGTGGTGGTCGCCAGATCGCGATCCGCGAGCTGATCCTGCACCTCACGGGCCGTCATGTCCCTGTCCGCAGCCCACAGGACGTTCATGACCGCCCGCTCCAGCTCCCCCAGACTCGTCACGACGACCATCTTACGCGAGCCTTTCTACCGTGTGTAGAACGGCTCCGGGCACACGATCACACCCGGCCCGTCGGGTCAGCGCCCCCGGAACACCGGGGCCCGCTTCTCCGCCCGCGCCGCCCGGCCCTCGGAGATGTCCTCCGCCGACCAGCACGCCTCGAACCGGGCCTGCAGGTCCGCCACCACCTCGCCTGCGGTCTGCCCGCCGCGACCGAACGCGTTCACGGCCCGCTTGTTGTACGCCAGCGTCAGCGGGGCCATCGTCGCGATGTCGGCGGCCAGCGCGAACGCGGCGTCCCGGTCCCCGAGGGTGTCGGCCAGGCCGCGGGCGTGCGCCGTCGTCGCGTCCACGGTCACGCAGCCCAGCAGCAGGCTGCGCGCGGTGCCACCGCCGGCGATCTGCACCAGCCGCTCGATCGTCCAGGGATCGACGGCCAGCCCGAGCCGCGCCGTCGGGAGGGCGAACACCGCCTCGGGCGCGGCGACCCGCAGGTCACAGGCCAGTGCGAGCTGCAGGCCCGCACCGATGGCGGGTCCGGTGACCGCGGCGACCACCGGTACCGGCAGGTCGGCGACCGCGTGCAGGGCGGAGTAGAGCGCCTGCAGGAACTCGTCGCCGTAGACCTCGCCGAAGTCGGCTCCCGAGCAGAACGCCGGCCCCTCCCCCGCGACGACGACCGCGCGGGCGCCGTCCGCGCGTACCTGCTCGGTCGCCTCCACCAGCTGCCGGCACGTCGCGATGTCCAGGGCGTTGCGACGTTCGGGCCGGTGCAGCTCGATCAGTCCGACGCCGTCGGCGGTGTTCACGGTGATCACTTCCGGAGCCTAACCCGGGCCGGCCCGGGCTCGGTCCACTCACCGCCGCACAGCTCCCGGGCCAGCCCGACGGCGAGCTGGTCGATGCGGCGCAGCAGCCGGGCCGCGGCGAGCCGACGCCGCCGGTCCCCCGGCGGGGCACCGTCGGCGTCCCAACCGGCGGTGTCCACCGCGTCGCCGAGCTCGGGCAGCGCAGTGCCGCCGGACGACGCGGCGTCGGCCTCCGCGGCGTCGATCAGGTCCTCCGCCGAGACCACGCCGTACTCGGCGGGTCCGGCGCCCGGCCCGAGTTCCCGGCGGCCCGGCGGGCCCCATCCGTCGTTCAGCAGCCTGCGCAGCCCGTCGAGGTTCTCCAGCACCCGCGCGGTCGCGGGCTCCAGCGTGGAGGCCCACTCCGGCACGTGGGCGGTGGCCGCCTGGGCGGCGAGCAACCGGACGTAGTGGTCCAGCGCGCCGATCACCCGCACCGTGTGGTGCACCCCGCGGCGCAACGGGCGGCGGGAGATCGGATGCTCCAGCGGCCGGGCCCGTTCCCGGACGTCGGCCACCGCGGCGTCCACCGCGCGGGCCTTCTCCAGCGGGTCCCCGGCACCGGGGCGGCCCAGTGCCCGGTCCACCGACACCCGCAACGATTCCGCCACGGCGGTCAGTGCGACGTCGAGGGCCCCGGCGAACGCCGTCCTCGACCGCGTCGGCAACACCAGGTAGGCGGCGAGCATCCCGAGCGCACCCCCGACCACGGTCTCCTCGACCCGCAGCACCATCGTCTCCACGCTGAACTGGCCGATCACGCCGTAGAGCAGGGCGAGCACCGTGGTGAGCCAGAACGCCATCATCACCTGGGAGACCCGGACCAGGTACAGCGCGAGGAAGACACAGACGAACAGCAGGACCAGGCTGAGTACGACGTTGCCGCCGACCAGCACCGCCAGCAGCATCCCGGCGACCACGCCACCGGTGGTCCCGACGGCGCGGGCCCAGCCACGGCTGAGCACGTCACCGCGGCTGACCGCCCCGACGTAGACGATGAAGGCGGCGATCACCGCCCAGTACCAGCGGTCCGGCGAGATCGCCTCACCGACCACGATCGCGAGGCTGGTCGCCACGCCGACCTGCAGTGCCTGCCGGGTGTGCAGGCCGAGCCCGGCGTCGGGACGGGCGGCCCCGCCGTCGGTCCCGGACGGGTCGGGCGCGTCGTCGTCGCGGCGCTCACCGATACGGCGCCGGGTCTGCTCCACGGTCGTCTGCATCGCGTCCGCGAGCCGGCCGACCGCGAACGCGATCCGCTGCTCACGGGCGGCGCCGCCGCTGCCGGCCGCCCGCTCCGCGATCCCGGCGACCGAGTCGCGGGCGGACCGGTACAGGCTCGCCTCCATCGGGCGGGGGGTGCCGACGGCCGTCGCGGCGGCCAGTCCGCCGATACCGGCGACGAGTGCCTCCCGGTCGTCGTCCGGGACGGGATCGCGGTGCTCGACCGAGCGGCGCACCGACATCGCGACCCGTTCGGCCGCGAGCTCCGAGTCCACGATCCACTGCCGGAGCCCGGCCAGCTCGCTCTCGGCGCCCTCCGGGCCACCGGGCCGGGCGCCCCCGGGCAGCCGCCCGGGGCGGTACGCGGCCGGGTCGTCGTCCGCCTCGTCCAGCCGGTCGGCGACCAGCAGCGCGGTCTCGTTCAACCGGGTCTGGGCCCGCAGCAGAGCGCCCAGGTCGGCGCCCCCCGGTGGGGCCCGGAGCACCTCGCCCGCGGCGAGCAGCAGCGCGTGCAACCGGGCCTCGAACGCGCGCACCAGGGCGTCGATCACGTTCTCCACGCGGCGGGTGAACACCACGCAGCGGAGCAGGAACGTACTCCCGATCCCGATCACCACACCGGTCAGGAGGAACGGCAGATCGGCCGGGACCGCCTGCAGGAACAGCACGAAGAAGTACGGCATGAACGCGGCCATGCCGAGCGCGGCACCGCGCGGCCCGAACCGGCGGACCGCGACGGCGCCGGCCATCACCAGCACGAACACGACGTCGGAGGGGATCGGGTACGGGCTGAGCAGCACGGCCAGCGTCGCCGATCCGGCGGCGGGCAGGGCCATCAGCGCGGTGGTGACCCGGCGCCGGGACAGTGTCGGCTCGTTGACGGCCAGGTTGCTGACCATCGCCAGCACCACCGCGAACAGCAGGGTCGTCACGGGGCGACCGGTGAGCGTGCGCACCCCCTCGGCGGCCAGCGCGGCCACGATCATCGCGGCGGTCGCGACCGCCGCCATGTGCAGCCGGGTCCGGCCCGGGTCGACGGCCGCCGCCCAGGACCTCAGCTCACCCCACCAGCGCCTCACGCGGCGAGTCTGGCACCGGCGTGGGGCAGGGGTGACACGATCACCCGTCGGTGGACACCGAGGCGGCTTCCGCAGGCACCGGCTCGGCGACCGGCGGGGCCACCGGCACGCCGATCACGTCGCCGGTCGCCGCCGCCATCGCCCGCATGCCCTGCGCGTTCGGGTGCACCGGCGCGGCGGGCGAGGTCGGGACCAGACCCTCCACCCACTTCACTCCCGGCAGCTGGCAGATGTCGTGCCCGATGGTCGGGGTGTAGGTGTCGACGTAGTCGACACCCGCGTCGGCCGCCTGCTCGGCCAGCATCGCGTTCAACCGCTTCTGGGTGTCCCGCAGGTACGCGGTGTCACCGGCGCTGAACGGGGCGACCGGGTAGCAGCCCGGGCCGGTGTCCGGGAGGATCGACGGGTACCCGACGAGCGCGACCCGCGCGGCCGGGGACCGCTCCCGGATCGCGGCGAGCACGTCCGCGACGTCACCTGCGGCGTCGTCGATCCGTTCGGCCAGCTCGTCGTCGCCGTCCGCGGTGAAGAAGTCCTTGCAGGCGGCGCCGAGCAGGTTCGCCGACGACCGGGTGCTGCACTCGGAGATGATCGAGGCGAACCCGATGTCGTTGCCGCCGATGGTCAGCGTCACCAGCGACTCGGTGCCGTCCAGCGCGTCGAGCTGCGGCGGGTTCGGACCGAGCTTGACCGCCTGCGGCTCGGTCATGTCCTCGGTCGTCGCACCGCTGCAGGTGACGTCGGTGAAGTCGGTGAAACCGGCCGAGCGGGCCAGCACCGACGGGTAGTTGCGGCTGGAGCGCAGGCAACCGGCCGGCTGCCCGGTCTGCACCGGTACCAGCGGACCGGCCGCGTAGGAGTCGCCCAGCGCGACGTAGCGGCCGATCGGGGCGCTGTCGATGTTGCGCGCGGACAGCGTCGTCTCGGCGAAGGTCGTCGGGGCTTCGGCCTGGGCCGGCGCGAGGGCGCCCATGCCCGCCGTGGTCAGCAGGGTCATGCTCGCGACGGCGAGCCACCGGGCGGGGCGGGGACGGCGCACGGGCTCTGGGACCTCCGGTCGAGCGGCGACCGGTGACGGTCACCGGCCCTGCTCCGACCAACGACCCCGACCACCGGCGGTTACGACCCGATCGGCGGTGCGTGACGGGTGGTGGGAACCCACCGCCCGTCACGCACCGTCACCGACGGTTCAGCCGGTCGCCCGGCGCAGGGCGAGCGGCGCGACGAGCCGATGCCGCAACGAGACCTCGTCCCACAGCTCGGGACGGGCCGGCAGCTGGGCCAGCTGGCCCGCGGCGACCTCACCCGGGTCGGCCATCGGCTCCCGGACACCGGCCAGGAACGCCCACTCGTGTTCCTCGCAGCCGATGTAGATCCCGCGGCCACCGGTCGCCCCGAAGACCGCCTGGAAGCGCTGCCAGGCCGAGCGCAGGGTCGCGTCCCGCCACACCGCCGGGCTGCCCGCCTGGAACACCAGCACCCCGCCCTCGGTGAGCCGGTCGGCACAGGCCTGCACGAACGACTCCTCGTAGAGCCGGTTGATCTGCGCCTCGGGCTCGTCGGGCCGCTCGTCGGGCAGGTCGACCAGGATCAGGTCCCACTGCTCGGTGGAGTCGAGGACGAACCGCCGGCCGTCGCGGTAGGTGAGGTGCACCGGGCCGTCGCCGCGCTCGGCGGCGGCCAGCGACTCCGGCGTGTAACCGTAGGGCAGGTGCTCGGCGCAGATCCGGACGGCCTCGGTGTCGATGTCGACGTGGTCGACGCGGGTGGCGCCGGCGCTCACCGCGAGCTCGGACGCGACCCCCTCGGACGAGCCGACGATCAGCACCCGCTCCAGCTTTCGGGCCAGCAGCGCACCCGGCCAGAACAGCGCCTCGTGGTAGGTGAGCTGGGTGTGCTCAGTGGACTGCCGCTCGTCGTCGCAGAACAGGGTGACGCCCTGTGCGGTGTCCGCGACGACGACCTTCTGGAAGCCGGTGTGCGCGACGTGGTGCACCGCGCCGAGCTCCCAGCGGCGGGTGAGGCCCTCGGCGATCGGCTCGGTGATCGTGTGCGGCGCCCCGCCGCGGTCGACGACCTGCAGCGCCGTGTCCGCGGCCCCGACCTTCTCGGCGAGCCGCTGTACCGCGGCCACCGGGTCGGCACTCTCACCGCAGGTGAACACGTCGACGTGCATGCCACCGTGTTCCGGCCAGGTGTGGATCGAGGCGTGCGACTCGGCCAGCACCGCGACCACGGTCGCGCCCTGCGGTTCGAACCGCTCGGTGACGATCTGGCGGACCTGCGCACCGGACTCGGTCAGCGCGGCGGCCAGGTCACCGCGGAGCCGGTCGACGTCGTCGAGGACGGCCGGGGCGATCCCACCCAGCTCGGCGAGCACGTGTCTGCCCACCGGGGAGGACGTGCTCGGCAGCGCGGGATCGCCGGTGCCGTCGAGAACGGTGCTCGGATGGAGCTCCCCGGCCGCGGCGGACGGCAGGGGCGGGGTCAGCGAGGTGGAGAACGACACGTCCGGACACGCTAACCGCCATCCGGGCCCGGCGCCCCCTCCGCGCGGCGGGTGGTGGCACGCCTCATGTCCGTTCGGCGACCACCACCTGCAGCGGGCCGAAGCCGTTGAAGCCGACCGAGGCGTAGCTGGAGGTGTACGCGCCGGTGCCGAGCAGGTCCAGCACGTCGCCCGCGGCGAGGTCGCGCGGCAGCGCGACCGGGGTCCGCCGGTAGATCACGTCGTCGCCGTCGCAGGTGGGTCCGGCCAGTACCGCCGGCCCCGGCGGGCCGGACCGGCCCGGCACCCGGATCGGGTACCCGACCGCCTCACCCTCGGTCTCGGCGAGTCCCTGGTAGCGACCGACGTCGAGATAGACCCACCGCCGGTGGTCCACCCCCGGGCGCCGGGAGACCCGCAGCACCGTCGTCCGCAGCACCCCGGCCGGCGCGGCCAACGCGCGGCCGGGTTCCAGCATCAGGGTCACGTCGTCGAACCGGCCGGTGGCCGTCGCGGCGGCCACCGCCTCGCGCACCGCCGCGGCGAACACCTCCGGCCCGGGGACCTCGGTTCGGTAGGCGACCGGCCAGCCGCCGCCCAGGTCCAGCTCCGGTCGACGCAGCCCGGCCCGTCCGGCGACGCTCAGCGCGGTCCCGACCGCGTGCGCGTAGGTCTGCGGACGGGTCTGCTGGGACCCGGCGTGGAAGGTGACCCCCGCCGGCACCAGCCCACGCTCGCGGATCCGGTGCAGCAGCGACACGGCCTCGCCGGGGAGCGCGCCGAACTTGCCGTGGAACGGCGTCGCCGAGCCGCTGTCGTCCACCACCAGCCGGACCTGCACCCGCGCACCGGGCACCTCGGCCGCGAGCACGTCGACGTCCTCGGCGCTGTCGGTGACGAACCGCCGGACCCCGTCGGCGGCCGCCCGGGCGGCCGCACCCGGCCCACGGACCGGGTTGCCGTGCTGCAGCGTCGCCGGGTCGGCCCCGGCTCCCAGGCACAGCTCGATCTCCTGCTGCGAGGCGACGTCGAAACCGGCCCCCTCGGCCACCAGCGCCCGCAGCACGGCGGGCTCCGGGCAGGCCTTGACCGCGTAGAGGATCCCGGCCCCGGCGAACGCCGTACGGAGCGTGCGATGCCGTCCTCGCACGACCTCGGGATCCAGTGCGAGGTAGGGCGTCGGCCGGTCCTGCGCGAGCACCTTCTCCAGTCCGGGTGAGAGCACGCCGTGATGGTGCCGCACCGTAGGTTGGGGCCCGTGACCGCACCGAAGCAGCAGCGCCGCGCCCGGAAGATCGCCATGACCGAGCAGGAGGTCACCGCGTTCCTGCAGGAGCAGCGGACCTGCCGGGTGGCGACCAACGGCACGAACGGGCCGCATGCGACACCGCTGTGGTACCTGTGGGACGGCGAGGCGTTGTGGCTCACCTCGCTGTCCCGTTCCCAGCGCTGGACCGATCTGATGGCCGATCCGCGGATCGCCGCCGTCGTCGACGCCGGGCACGACTACGGCGAGCTGCGCGGGGTGGAACTGCGCGGATCGGTCGAGGTCGTCGGCGAGGTGCCGCGCACGGGCGAGCCGCATCCCGAGCTGGAACGGGTCGAGCAGGCCTTCGCCGACCGCTACACCGGCGGCCAGATCGTGATCGACGGCCGGCACGCCTGGCTCCGGCTGCGCCCCGAGAAGATCACCAGCTGGGACTTCCGGAAGCTCGGGAAGGGCTGACCCGGCTCACGGCCTGCCGGTCACCAGCGGCCAGAGCCCGTCGGCGCCCGCTCGCAGGGCCAGCTCGCCGACCCGGTCGTTCCAGTGGGCCTCGTTGCCGTCCTCGTCGCGCCAGGCCCACAGCCGGGTGGTCACCAGCCGCAGGTCGTGCTCGCGGGTGAAGCCGATCGCACCGTGCACCTGGTGGGCGATCCGGGCGACGGCGGTGGCCGCCTCCCCGCAGCGGGACTTCGCTGCCGCGACCGCGAACGCCGTCGCCGGGTCGGCGAATCCCGCGGTGGCCGCGGACCGGGCCGCGGCGCCGGACGACGCGGTGGCCGCGGCGACCTCCGCCCCGGCTTCGGCGAGCATCTGCTGGACGGCCTGGAAACGGGCTATCGGGCGGCCGAACTGTTGCCGCTCCCCCGCGTAGCCGATGGACCGGGCGAGCGCGCCGCGGGCCGCCCCGGCCAGCAGCAGCGAGCGGGCGAGCGCGGCCCGCAGCTCCAGCTCGGCGGCCGCACCGGACGGTGCGGCACCGGCGGCCACCGGCGTGACGCCGGTGAAGGTGAGGGTGTCCCGGGGCTCCTCGGCGACGTTGGTCCCCTCGCTCACGGTGGCGTCCTCGGTGTCCAGCACCAGCACCCGGTCACCGTCGAGGACGACGACCGCGACCAGCGCGCGACCCCACGGCACCCGGTGCAACCGCACGGAGACGGTGTCGGTGCCGTCCCCGGTGGCCGATCCGGTCACCGCGACCGACGGTCCGTCGGGCACCGTCAGCCCGGCCGCACCGGCGAGCCAGCCGCCGAGCAGGTCGGTCTCGGCGAGCGGAACCCGGGCCGCCCAGGCGCCCGCCGCCTCCAGCAGCACGGCCGAGTCCTCGAGGGTCCCGCCCACCTCGGGATCGGTGAGGGTGGTCAGACCGGACTCGGCGCAGGCCTTCCAGGCGGCGGTGTCCAGACCGGTCGCGTCCGTGTCGTAGGACGCCGCGAAGATCGACTCGGCGAGTTCGGCGAGCTCGGCGTTGCGGGCCATCAGCGCAGTCCCATCCCCCGCGCGACGATGCCGCGCAGAACCTCGTTGGTGCCGCCGCGCAGGGTGAAACCGGGGGCGTGCAGCACGGCGTCGGCGAGCAGCCGGGCGAACCCGCCCTCGGCGCCCGGGTCGGGCGGTGTGTCCACCAGCAGCCGGGCCGCGTCGACGATCTCGTTCTCGTAGCGGGTGCCGAGGTCCTTGACGAGCGCGGCGGCCAGCTCCGGTGCCGCACCGGACTCCAGCGCCCCGGCGACGGCCAGCGACATGCCGCGCAGCGTCCACACCCGCGACACGAGCGAGCCGATCCGGCGCCGGGTACCCGCGTCCGCCGCCTCCCCCGCGGTCAGCTCCCCGACCAGCGCGGCGAGCAACGGATAGGTCGACAGGAACCGCTCCGGGCCGGAGCGCTCGAACGCGAGCTCACCGGTCACCTGGGCCCAGCCGTTGCCCAGCTCGCCGAACACCCGCGAGTCGGGGATGAAGACCTTGTCGAAGACGACCTCGTTGAAGTGGTGCGCTCCGGTGAGCAGCGGGATCGGCCGGATCTGCACGCCCGGCCGGTCCAGCTCGACCAGGAACTGGGAGAGCCCGGCGTGCCGGTTCTTCTCGTCCCGCGGCGCGGTCCGGACCAGCGCGAAGAACGCGTGCGCGTGGTGCGCGCCGGAGGTCCACACCTTCGTCCCGGACAGCTCCCAGCCGCCGTCCACCCGGGTGGCCCGGGTGCGCACCGACGCCAGGTCCGAGCCGGAGTCGGGCTCGGACATGCCGATGCCGAAGTAGATCTCGCCGCGGGCGATCCCCGGCAGGAAGGCCTGCCGCTGCTCCTCGGTGCCGTACCGCAGCAGCGACGGCCCGATCTGCCGGTCGGCGATCCAGTGCGCGGCCACCGGCGCGCCGGCGGCCAGCAGCTCCTCGGTGACGACGTAGCGCTCCAGCGCGCTGCGCCCGTGCCCGCCGTACTCCGGTGGGATGGTCATCCCCAGCCAGCCGCGCTCGGCCAGCCGCCTGGAGAACCCCTCGTCCCAGCCGGAGAGCCACACGTCGACCCGCGGGGTCCACGCCCCGGTGGCCCGCTCGGCAGCCAGGAAGTCCCGGACCTCCGCCCGCAACCCGGCCAGGCTCCCGGGCAGCTCGAGCGGATCGGGGACCAGCTCGGGGAGCCGGGTCAGCGTCGTCGATGTACCTGCCACGGCGTCATCATGGCGTGTGGCCACCACCGCTGCGCCTGTCTATGGTGCGGCTCACCGGGGTACGTTTCGCCCATGACCACCAATGCTGACGAGCGCAAGGTCCTGGAGGCCGTCCCGACCGGACTGTTCATCGGCGGGACGTGGCGACCGGCGGAGAACGGGGCGACCACACCGGTCGAGGACCCGGCCACCGGCGCGGTGCTGACCGAGGTCGCCGACGCCTCCCCGGCCGACGGGATGGACGCGCTCGCCGCGGCACACGCCGCGCAGCCCGGGATCGCTGCGCTCCCGCCGCGGCAGCGCAGCGAGATCCTCTACCGCGCCTACCAGCTGTTGCACGAGCGGGCCGACGACCTGGCCCTGCTGATGACGCTGGAGATGGGCAAGCCGCTGGCCGAGGCGAAGGGCGAGGTCGTCTACGCCTCGGAGTTCCTGCGCTGGTTCGCCGAGGAGGCCGTCCGGATCGAGGGCGGCTACCAGGTCGCGCCGAACGGCCTGACCCGCTTCCTGACGATCCGCCAGCCGGTCGGCGTTTGCGTGTTCGTGACGCCGTGGAACTTCCCGCTCGCGATGGGTACCCGCAAGATCGCCCCGGCGGTCGCCGCCGGTTGCGCGTCGCTGATCAAGCCCGCGCCGCAGACGCCGTTGACGATGCTGGCGTTCGCCCAGGTCCTCGCCGACGCCGGGCTGCCCGACGGGGCGCTGAACGTGATCAACGCGACCGACGCCGGTGCGGTGATCGAGCCGATCATCCGGGACGGGCGGGCCCGCAAGATCTCCTTCACCGGTTCCACGCCGGTCGGCAAGAAGCTCCTGGAGCAGGCCGCGGACAAGGTGCTGCGCACCTCGCTGGAGCTCGGTGGGAACGCGTCGTTCATCGTGCTCGACGACGCCGACGTGGACGCGGCGGTCGAGGGCGCGATGGTCGCCAAGATGCGGAACATGGGCGAGGCGTGCACCGCGGCGAACCGCTTCTACGTGCAGCGCGGCGTGGTCGAGGAGTTCACCTCCAAGCTGGCCGAGCGGATGGGGGCGCTGAAGGTCGGCCGGGGCACCGAGGACGGCGTCCACGTCGGTCCGCTGATCGACGCGAAGAGCCGGGACAAGGTCACCGACCTGGTCGCCGACGCCGTCGCGAACGGCGCGAGCGTCGCGCTCGGCGGCACCGCGCACGACGGGCCGGGCTACTTCTACCCGCCCACCGTGCTCACCGACGTGCCTGCGAACTCCCGGCTCAACCACGAGGAGATCTTCGGCCCGGTCGCGCCGATCACCGTCGTCGACTCCGAGTCCGCGGCGCTCGACGCGGCCAACGCCACCGAGTTCGGCCTGGTCAACTACGTGTACACCCGGGACCTGAACCGAGCGCTGCGGATCGCCGAGAACCTGGAGAGCGGCATGATCGGCCTCAACACCGGACTGGTGTCGAACCCGGCCGCCCCGTTCGGCGGGGTGAAGGAGTCCGGCCTGGGTCGGGAGGGCGGCCGCATCGGGATCGACGAGTTCCTGGAGACCAAGTACGTCGCGATCGGTTACAGCGGCTGACGGCCCGACGGGACGTGCACGGGGCCCGGTGCCGAACGGCACCGGGCCCCCGTCGTCGTCGGTCCGGCCGGTCAGGGTGCGGGCGGCGGGTCGGCCGGGGCGGGCGCCAACGGGTCGGCCGGGGGCTCCCCCGGCCCGGCTCCACCGGTGGCGGCGTCGGCCGGGGTGGTCAGCTCGGTCTGACCGTTCAGCAGCAGGTCGACCAGCGTCGCACCGCCGTTGAGGGTCAGCAGCACGACCAGCACGACGATCGACCCGGCCACCGCCGCGGTCAACCCGCGCTGGGCGGACCCGGCCGTGTTCAGCCGGCCACGATTGGTCTCGACCACCCAGGCACGGGCCGCGAACAGGGCCAGCATCACGCCGAAGACGATCCAGGTCAGGACGAATCCGTTCACGGTGCGGGCACCTCCTCCCCGCCCGGCGCGGGCGCCGGCGCCGGCGCGCCGGGGGCCGGCTCGTTGCGGACCAGGATCGCGTTGAAGCCGTTCTCGTAGGTCGCCCGGTACTGGCCGGACGCGATCAGCTGCTCCCGGATCGCGAGCGTCCAGCCCTCGGGCTCACCGTTCAGCACGGTGCCCTGCTTCTCGATCGACTGGTAGAACAGCAGCGTGTCCGGCTGGACCAGGTCGATGCACCGGAACGGGTCGGCGGCCAGGATCGCGCAGCCCTCACCACCCGAGGCCATGTTGTTGTGCTCCCCCACACCTTCGACCGCGTAGGGGCCGACCGTCGCCAACGGCTGCACCGTGGAGCCGGGCGCCGCTTCGGCGTAGGCCTGCCGGGTCATCTGGACGTCCTCGGTGGTCACGTCGAGGTAGGCGTCGTTGCCGCCGCGGATGAGGATCAGCATCGGGAACAACACCAGCATGCCGCCGGCCAGCAGGTACTCCCGCTTGCGGTCCACCCGGGCGAACGCGCGCAGCGCGTCCACCGCCAGGATCGTCAGGATCGGCAGGCCGTAGAGGATGACGCGGAACAGCAGCTCGCCGCCGTAGCTCTGGACGACCGCCATCGCCATCGGGATACCGGCCAGTGCGATCGGCACCAGGTCGCGACGCCGCTTCCAGTACACCCAGGCACCGGCGATCGCCAGCAGCCAGGTCAGGACCGGCATGACCGCCCGCAGCAGCTTCACCGCCAGCTGGCCCTGGTCGCCCTGCAACCGCTCGAAGAAACCCGCCTCGATGGCGCCTGCGTCACCGGAGGCACCGGTGATCATCGTGATCTGGGTGAGCCAGAAGTCCCGGGCGGAGATCAGGATGAACACGATCACCGCGAAGGTCGCGACGATCACCAGCCCGCGGCCGCGGAACCGGCCCACGACGGCGAGCACCACCAGCTGCCCGATGATCGCGAACGGGGTCAGCTGGTGCGTCGGTGCCAGCGCGATCAGGCACAGCGACGCGCAGAAGTAGATCAGCAGCAGCTGCCTGGCCGGCAGGGTCGGCACGTTCGGCGGGGTCATCGCGCTGATCAGCCAGCGTCGCCAGCGGGGCAGCGGCGGGGCTCCCCGGTGCGGGCGCGGCCAGCCCGGCACCCCGGCGTTGTCGACCCGGCGGGTCGCGAGCGGGCCGAGCGCGAAGGTCAGCACGGTCAGCAGCAGCACGATCGCGGTGGCCTGCGGCGAGAAGTAGTCCTGCTCGATCCAGTTCAGGCCGACGAACAGCCACGCCGCCACCCACGGCGCGCGGGTGCCACCCAGCATGGAGCGGGCCAGCGCGTAGACCCCGATCGCCCACACCGCGACGACCGCGGGCGGGTACCAGCGGAGGATCGTGTCGAGCTGGTCGGCTCCGGCGGCGTCGCGGAACCAGGCCCACTGGGCGAAGAACGCCGGCCAGTAGAACCGGGCGTCCACCCCGGTCGGGGGCACACCGTTGCCGGCGACCGCGTCGACGAAGCCGGAGATCAGCCAGGCGGTGGTGAACCGCGCCTGCGGCTGGACGACCGAGGGCATGCCGGTCGAGCACAGGATCAGCACGCCGGTGGCGGCGCCGAGCATCGGGATGCGCGGGCGGGGCGACCACAGCTCGACCACGCAGCAGGCCACCGCGAGCGCGACGGCGAGCCAGCCGAACGGGCTGAGCACCGCGGCGAGGCCCCAGCCGTCCATGTCGGAGAGGTCGGTGGTGGCCGCGGCCAACGGCAGCAGCAGCACCGCGAGGACCGCGAGCACCGGGGCGCCCCAGATCCACAGCGGCGACAGCGGTTCCGCGGGGCCGGGCGCCCCCGGCGGTGGCGGCGGGCCGTCACCGGCGGGCCCCGGCAGCGGACCCTGCCGGGGGCGGACCGCCGTCGTCGGCGAGTCGGGTCCGGGTGCGGGCAGGTACTGGGTCCGCTCGCTCGGGCTCGCCTCGGCGGGCCGGGCCGACGCGGCGACGGCCGTCTCGGTCCCTGTCGCCCGGGACCGGGCGGACGGGTCGGGCTCGCCCGTCCGGCGGGTCTCCGACGTCACGACTTCACCTCCGAGGTGCTCCGGCGGTTCCATGCCGGGACGAATCTGAGCGCGAGGGCGCACAGCAGTTGCGCGCCGACGTATCCCAGGACCATCGGCAGCATCATCATGCTGACGGATGTGGTTCCGGGTTCGGGCAGCGGGACCAGTCCGGCGAACACCACGACCATGCCGGTGTTCAGCAGCTGGATCTTCGCGTAGCCCATGCCGTCGCCGTCGGCCTGCCTGCGGGCGAGCTCGAACACCACGATCAGCCGGAACAGCAGGCCGATCATCAGGACCGCCAGCGCCGGGGCGCCCTCGGCGTAACCCGACCCGAGCAGCGAGAGCACCGGGTAGCCGAGCAGGGCGCCGACCGCCAGCACCGGGACGAACAGGATGATCATCCGGCGGCGGGCCAACCGGGCGAACTCCTCGGCCCGGTGCGGCTCCCGGGCGGTCTGCACGGCCAGCGAGTTCGTGAAGAAGGTCGCCGCCAGGTCGATGACGGTCACCGCCTGCCAGCAGATGAAGAAGACCGCACCGACCTCGTTGCCCATCCGGAGGTTCGCGAACAGCGGGACCTGGTTGTAGAGCAGCGCGTTGCCGCACTGGGCCAGCGCGGTCGGTGCCAGGAACGCGATCGCCTCGGCCCGGCTGGGCACGACCCCCGGGCCACCGGACGCGGCGAAGCGCCGGGTCATGTACCAGAGCATCGCGGTGCCGGCGGCGACCCAGAGCACCACCGGGATGGCCCAGGACAGCACCATCGCCTGCGAGTGCAGTGAGGCGCCGAAGGCGAGCAGCAGCACGATCCGCACGACCGCGAACGTGCCGTTGCGCCACACCGCGACCCAGGGTCTCCCGATCGCGACCATCACGAAGTCGTGGACCACGAACACGCCCCAGCCGGCGCAGGTGAGCACCAGAACGAGCAGGCCGAGCCCGATGCTCCCGCCGCCGGCGGTCTCCGCGATCCGCGGAACGATGACGCCGTAGACCAGGCCGATGAGCCCGGACAGCGGCATGATGAGCAGCAGGGCGCCGAACGTCAGCCGGACCGACTTGCGCCCGGCGCCGGGGAGCCAGCGCATCAGACCCAGGCCCAGGTTGAGCTGCGCGATGCCGCCGATCAGCTGGAACGCCGAGACGAACTCCGAGGCCCGGCCGACCTCGGCCTGCGGCATGATCCGCGCCGCGATCAGCACGCCGAGCAGGCCGGCGACCGAGCCGAACGCCGAGCACAGGGTCAGCGCGATCCCGTCTCCGATCCCGCCGTTGCGGGAGTGCCGGCCCTGGCCGCCGGCACCGTCGCCGTCGTCGTCGTCACCGCCGCTGCGGGGGCGGTCGACGGGCGGCGGGGGCGGGTTCTCCCCCGGCCCCCGCAGCCCGACCACCGGCAGGTACTCGGTGCGTTGCTCGGCGAGCCGGCGGGAGCGCGCGCGGGCGTGCGCGATCTCCAGCCGTTGGGTCGGCGCGTCCGACCCGGCATCCGGTTCCGGTGGCGTGCCCGGCGCGGGCCCGCGCCCGGCGTGCCGGCCGACCGGGGCGGACGGGGGCAGCGCGGCCGTCGCGGGGTCGGCGTAGGGGTCGCGGGTGTCGTAGCCGGAACGGGAACGGCGGGCGGGTAGCACCCGGGTCCCGTCGCCGTCCGGCGCCTGCGGGCCGGGGGGCTGGCCGGGACCGGGGGCGCCCGCTTCGCGGCGGGAGCGCGCCGGCCCGACCGGCCTCACTGTGCGACCACCGCGTGCCGGAGCAGGAACGGGACGCTGATCAGGGTGACGAGGAACAGGGCCACGCTGGGGTACCAGAGCCCGAGGCTCACCATCAGCTGGCCGCCGATCAGGGTGACCGCGGTGCCCACCCCGAGGGTCAGCAGCCACACGTGCGCCGCGGGTGCCCGGCGCAGGAAGCCGGCGGCGGCCCAACCCGGACCGAGCAGCAGGAAGCCCATCGTGACGAGCAACCGGAACTCGCCCAGTGCACCGCCGCTGATGTCGAGCAGGTTCAGCACGCAGGCGACGACACCCGCCACCACCAGCAGGATCGCCACGTAGCGACGCGCGGTCCTCGCCCGGGTCAGCTCTGCTGCGGACGGCACGCTCACCGCGGCACTCCCCTTCTTCCGATCACCGGCGCCCGTCCGATCGGACGGGCGCCGGTGGTTGTCTCGGCGACCCCGAGGGTCGCGGTGGGTCGGTCAGGACGCCTCTTCGCCCCATGCGTACCGCACGCCGACCTGGTCGGGCCGTCCGGTCCCGTCCGGTCCGGACGCGGCGGTGGCCCGGGCGGACCCGGCGGCGACTCCGGCGCTGCCGACCTCCTGACCACGGCGGTCCCGCCCGGACGGCTGCGGAGCGGGCGCCGGCCGGTTCGGCGGAACGGCCGGCACGTCCCCGGCCGGCGGGCGCGGAGCCGGGCGCGGGCGCTCCGCCGGAGCGGTGGACGGGCCGCTGGCGGAGACGGGCGGTGCCGGGTTGATCCTGCCCGTCCGGTTCGTCGGGTACCCGCCCGGGTTCCCGGCGGGGGTGACGACCGCGGCCGGGGCCGTACCCGGGACGCCGGCCCGGTCCTCCCGGGAGGCCCGGCGGCGCTCGGCGGCCAGCGTGCGCAGCACCCGGGTGCCGTCGGCGAAGGTACGCAGGTTCGTCTCGCCGAACATCCGCTCCCGCTCCACCGAGGGCACCTCGGTGATGGTGAAACCGGCAGCGGCGACCCGGCAGTTCAGGACGGTCTCGATCTCGAAACCGTCACCCCAGTACATCCCGCCGTCCGGGTGCGGCGGCAGGTCGACCGCGGGCAGCTCCAGCACCGGCAGGATGTCGGCCCAGAACGCGTTGTAGCCGTAGCAGAGGTCGGTGTACCGGGTGCCGAACAGCGTGTTCGCGACCAGGTTCAGGCCGGCGTTGCCGCTCTTGCGCAGCAACGTGATGTCGTCGCTGCCGCCCCCCTTGGTGAAGCGGCTGCCCTTGGCGAAGTCGGCCCCCTCGACCAGCGCCCGGACGAACCGCGGGATCTCCTGTGGGTCGGCCGAACCGTCGGCGTCGAACATGACCAGGACGTCACCCGTGGCGGCGGCGAAGCCGCAGGCCATCGCGTTGCCCTTGCCCTTGCGGGTCTGACGCACGATCCGCGCGCCGGGCAGCACCCGCTGCGCGGTCTCGACGGTGCCGTCCGTGGAGTTGCCGTCGACGACGATGACCTCGTGGACGGCCGGGCGCACCGCGGCCACGGCCGGGAGCACGACCTCCAGGTTCCGCGCCTCGTTGCGGGTCGGCACGATCACCGACACCCTCGGTTCGCTCGGACGACGTGGGTCGTGGTCAGGGCGCTGGTTCACCGGTCTCTCCCCCGAATCGATCGGTACTGGGCGCACGCGGATGGCGAGCTTGCTCTCTGTGCCCGGCGGCGACGGCGGCGCCGGATCCTGCCGCCCCCACAGCGGGGGGCATACGGCTTATCTCCGGCACCGGCGCTCGCGTTACGTGACCTCGACCGCATCGGGTACCACCCGAGCGGAGCAACGCCGTGCCGGTGACGCCGATCTCGGGGCCGCAGGGCCTTGCGAGCACGTCCCGAATACTACGGACGGTGCACCGATCGGTGGGGCGCGGGACCGCCCGAACAGCCCCGGAGCGGGTGGCGGACTCCGATTCTCCGACGAGCGGCGAACCGATCACGACGAACGGAGGATCGCCGATCGACTTTCGTCCCGCGTCCCCGCGGACCGCCGCGGGCCGGGCCGCCGCCGAGGGACCCGGGCGCGGGGAGGGGTAGCGTCACGTGCCGCCCGCACGTCACTCCCGACCCCATGAGGTACCCGATGAGGCCCGGCGGCTTCCTGCCCAGCGTGTCCGTCTGCATCCCGGTCTACAACGGCGAGGCCTTCCTGGCGGAGACCATCCGCAGCATCCTGGAGCAGACGCTGGGGGACTTCGAGCTCGTCATCCTGGACAACAACAGCTCCGACGCGACGTGGCAGATCGCCGCGTCGTTCCGCGACCCGCGGATCCGGCTCGAGCACAACCCGGAGACGCTGCCGCAGGGTGACAACTGGAACCGTGCGGTGCACCTGTGCCGGGCACCTCTGATCAAGCTGGTGTGCGCCGACGACCTGCTGCACCCGCGCTGCCTGGAGCTGCAGGTCCCGCCGATGCGCGACGACCCCTCGCTGGCCGTCGTCGCCGCGCGCCGCCACATGATCGACGAGCAGAGCCGGGTGCTGGTGCCCCGGCGCGGTCTGGGCGGCGGCCTGGTCGGCCTGCACTCGGGCAGCGAGGTCGCCCGGCGGGTGATCCGCAACGGGGCGAACCCGATCGGCGAGCCGGGCAACGTGCTGTTCCGCCGGGAACAGTTCGTCACGGCAGGCGGCTGGCGGGGCGACCGCCGGTACATCATGGATCTCGACCTGTGGATGCGCCTGCTGCAGTACGGCGACTTCCTGGGCCTGCCGGAGACCCTCGCCGCGTTCCGGATCTCCCGCGGCTCGGTCTCGGCCGAGTCCGAGCAGCAGATCTCCGACGAGCAGCAGCTGTTGCTCGACGAGCTGGGCGGTTCCGGCGCGTTCGACGTGCGGCCGCTGGACGTGCGGATCGGCCGGCTGGCGCTGCCGCTGGGCCGGGCTCGGCGCAAGGCGTTGTTCAAGGTGTCCCGGATCGCGGCCCGCAAGGACGACCGGGTGCTCGCCGAGCAGCAGGAGGCGGCGGCCGCCGAGGGCCGCTGACGGGCGGCCCCCGACGGCACCGACGGCCGGCCCCGTCCTCCGCTGCCCGGCCGCCGGTGTGACGGCAGTGGGGGCGCGGGGCCCCGGGGGGCGCACCCGGCCGCCCGCCCCCCCAGAACAA